>JBEVGU010000001.1:0-6387 GCA_040511595.1 Actinomycetota bacterium
GCACCCGCACATCGTCCTCGCGGCGCGTGGGGACGTTCTTGCCGACGAAATCTGCCCTGATCGGCAGCTCGCGATGGCCCCGGTCGACCAGCACGGCCAGCCGGATGCGGGCTGGCCGACCGAAGTCCGTCAGCGCGTCCATCGCCGCGCGGATCGTTCGCCCCGTGAAGAGCACGTCGTCGACGAGCACGACCGTGCGTCCGGTGATGTCGACGCCGATGCGGGTCTCGTGCACCTCGGGCGCCTCGGCGCGCAGGCCGATATCGTCCCGATAGAACGTGATGTCGAGCACACCGACCGGCACACGCGAGCCTTCGATGCGCTCGATCTCGGCCGCCAGGCGTAGGGCGAGGTGATCGCCTCGGTTCGCGATGCCCACGAGCACGAGATCCGCGGCGCCCTTGCCGCCTTCGATGATCTCGTGGGCGATGCGCGTGATCGCGCGCCGGATGTCCTGATCGTCGAGCAGCGTGCCCCGACTCATGCGGTCGGCCCCGTCGCGGCTGCCGGAACGGGAACGCCCCCTCGCGCGTGCGAGGAGGCGGCGTCGATGCGGTGCGGCATGTTCGGTTGCTCCCTTCCCGGCCTCGCGGGACCGGACTTAAAGGGGGAAGCTGGGCTCGCGCACAAGCATACCTGTCCCGTCGGCACGAGGACAACGACCCCCTCCGTGGCCATCGAATCACCCCCGGCGTAGACTGGGACCGTCGAAGCACCACCGTCGCCGGAAGGAAGTGGGAACCTCATGAACGAGTGGATCATCGTGGGCATCGTGGCCATCGCCGTGATCTTCGGCGCCACGAAGCTCCCCGAGATCGCCCGCAACCTCGGCCGTTCGTCGAGCGAGTTCAAGAAGGGCCTGAAGGAGGGCGGCGAGGACGACGACGTGACGCCGGCGCCCGCCCCGAAGCCGGCCGAGACCACGGAACCGCCGGCGAGCGAGGCCTGAGCTTCCGGCTTCACTCGAGCGAGCCGGCGTCCGGCTCCCCGGGTTCCCGGGCGATCCGGCCGAGGATGCCGTTCACGAACGCCCGCGACTCGTCCGCGGAGAGCTCCGACGCGGCTTCCACCGCCTCGCTGATCGCCACGGCATCGGGCACGTCTTCGCGGTAGCGCAGCTCCTCCACCGCCAGTCGCAGGATCGTACGGTCGAGCGCCGCCATGCGCGCCACCGTCCACCCGTCCGCGTGCTCCTCGAGCAGCAGATCGATCGCCGGGACGTGCTCGGAGACGCCGTCGACGAGCTCGCGCGCGAACGGGGGGACGCCGCGCCCGGCATCGACCCACGACTCGAGTACGAGCGTGGCGTCGTCACCGGTGACGTCGGCCTGATACAGGATGTCGATCGCGACGCGCCGTGCGTCGCGGCGGGTGGTCACGAGGGCCTCACCGGACCTCAGGCCTTCACTCGTTCCATGTACTCACCAGTGCGCGTGTCCACCTTGATGCGCTCGCCTTCCTCGACGAAAAGCGGGACGTTGACCACGACCCCGGTCTCCAGGGTCGCGGGCTTCATCGCGCCGGTGCGTGTGTCGCCCTTCACCCCCGGGTCGCACTTCGTGATCGCGAGTACCAGCGACGCCGGCAGGTCGACCGAGATCGGCTCTCCGTCGTGCATGGAGACCTGCGCGGTGCCCCCTTCGGTGAGGTAGTCGGCAGCCCCGCCCATCGTCTCTGCCGGCACGCGGATCTGCTCGTAGGTCTGCAGGTCCATGAAGACGAAGCCGTCGGCGTCGGGGTAGAGGTACTGGTAGTCCTTGCGCTCGACGATCGCGAGCCCGACCTTCACTCCCGCGTTGAAGGTGCGCTCGAGCACGGCCCCGGTCTTCACGTTGCGCAGCTTCGAGCGCACGAACGCGCCGCCCTTGCCCGGCTTCACGTGCTGGAACTCGATGATCTGGAACAACACCCCGTCGAGCTCGAGGGTCATGCCGTTCTTGAAGTCGTTCGTGGAAACGCTCACGCGCCGATCTGCTCCCTGGTTTCGATGACCTACAGTTCGATCAGCTCGCGCGGGGCGGTGCCGAGCACGCGGCAGCCGTCGGCGGTGACCTCGACCATGTCCTCGATTCGCACCCCGCCCGTTCCCGGCACGTAGATGCCCGGCTCCACCGTCACAACCGACCTCGCCGGCAGGGCGTGCTCCGCGAATTCGCGCCCGAGCCTCGGCCCCTCGTGGATGTCGAGTCCGACCCCGTGGCCGAGCCCGTGCGTGAACGCGTCGCCGTAGCCCGCGCCCTCGATCACATGCCGGGCGGCGGCGTCGACGTCGGCCCCGCTCACCCCCTCGTGGACCGCGTCGATGCCGGCCTGCTGCGCCTGGCGAACCACGTCGTGGATCTTCCTGAGCTCCGGCGCCGGTGAGCCGAACGCGATCGTCCGCGTCATGTCGGCGTGGTAGCCGCCGGAGAGCGCGCCGAAGTCCAACTTGATCACGTCGCCCTCCTCGAGCAATCGGTGCCCGGGCTCGTGGTGGGGCTCGGCCGCGTTCTCCCCGAACGCGACGATGGGATCGAACGAGAGGCCGTCGGCCCCGTCACGGCGGAGCAGCATCTCCAGCTGCCGGGCGATCTGGAGCTCGGTGACCCCGACGGCGAGGGTCTCGAGGATGTCCTCGAACGCCAGATCGGTCGAGGCCTGGGCGGCTCGGAGCAGGTCGAGCTCCTCGTCGTCCTTCACCCAGCGGATGCGTTCGACCTCCTCGCCGCAGGCGGCGAGCTCGGCGACCTGCACAGCCGCCGCGAGCCGCTCGTGCGATCGCACCGTCACGTGATGGGCCTCGAAGCCGATCCGCCGGAGTCCGAGCCGTGACACCTGCGCGGCAAGCGCCTCGCCGAACCCGCTGCCGACCGTGACGCGCTCGAGATCGGGCACCTCGTGCCGCGTCTGTTCCGTGTAGCGGCCGTCGGTGAAGAACACGCCGCCGTCGGCCGTGACGAGAGCCTGCCCGTTCGATCCGGTGAACCCGGTCAGGTACCGCACGTTCGTGAGGCCGGTGACGAGGAACCCGTCGACCTCGAGCCCAGCCAGCCGCTCGCTCAGGATGGTTCGTCTCAGCTTGTGATCCACGGCATCGCCTCCAGGGCCAGATGATAGCCACCGGCCCCCAGACCGGTGATCGTCGCCCGGCACACGTCGGAGACCACCGAGTGGCGGCGGAACTCCTCCCGGGCGGCGATATTGGACATGTGCACCTCGACGACGGGCACCCCGCATGCCTCGATCGCATCTCGCAGGGCATAGGAGTAATGCGTCAGGGCGCCCGGGTTCACGACCAGGGCGCCGTGCCCGTCGGCGCGGGCCGCGAGCACCCATCCCACGAGATCGCCCTCGTGATCGGACTGTCGCCACGACACCTCGAGCCCGAGCGTGGTCGCCCGGTCCTGCACGCCGGCCATGATCTGCTCGAGCGTCTGGGACCCGTATGTCTCCTGATCGCGGCGCCCGATCGCCCCCAGGTTCGGTCCGAACAGGAACATCACCTTCATGCCGTCGCTCCCATCTCGCGCAACGCCGCCCGGATCTCGTCCTCGGGCACGTCGTCGACCACCACGGGATCGCCCACCGCCCGCAGCAGCACCACCCGCACGCCGCCACGGAACTTCTTGTCGAGGCGGATCGCGGCGAGCACTGCATCGGCGGGAGGCAGGGATCCGTCGGTCTCGAGCCCGAGCGAGGCGAGCAGCCGGCCCGTGCGCGCCGTCAGGCCCGTCTTCGCGAGGCCCCGGCGCTCCGCAAGCCGGGCAGCGAACACCATGCCGATCGCAATGGCCTCGCCATGCGTTCGCCCGGCGAACGCGTCGAGGCGCTCGAGGGCGTGGCCGAGCGTGTGCCCGTAGTTCAGGACCAGCCGAGCGCCGGCGTCACGCTCGTCGTCGGCCACCGTTCGGGCCTTCGCTGAGACGCAGCGGGCGACCAGCGCCTCGAGCGCCGAGGGATCGCGGCCGAGCACGGGCCCCGGGTCGTGCTCAAGGGTGGCGAGCAGCTCCTGATCGAGCGTGAGCGCGTATTTCGCCACCTCGGCGAGTCCCGACCGGAAGTCGCGGTCCTCGAGCGTGGCCAACGGCGCCGTGTCGGCGAGCACGGCGAGCGGCTGCGCGAAGGTGCCGACGAGGTTCTTCCCCTCGGGAAGGTTCACCGCCGTCTTCCCCCCGATGGCGGCGTCGACCTGCGCGGTGAGCGTCGTCGGGATCTGCACGAGGGGCAGTCCTCGCATGTACGTAGAGGCGACGAACCCCGCCAGGTCGCCGACGGCGCCTCCCCCGAGCGCGACCACCACGTCGTCGCGATGCGCTTCCTGGGTAGCGAGCTGGTGCAGCAGGGCCTCGTACACCGCCAGCGTCTTGGCATCCTCGCCGACCGGCACGGAGAGCAGCACGCTGCTGATGTCGCGGTGCACGAGCGCGGCCGCCACGCGCTCGAACCATCGATCGCCGACGCCCCGGTCCGCAACCACGAACGCCTGCTGCGCCTTCGGAAGGTCGGGCAGGTGCGCGGCGGCCTCGTCGATGACCCCCGCGCCGATCACCACGTCGTAGGACCGTTCGGCGATCGGCACGGTCACGCGGACCAACGCAGCTCCTCGATGATCGCCTCGGCCACCTCGCCGGGGGCTCCGCTCCCGTCGACGACGTGAGCGGCGAACTCCCGGTAGAGTTGCCCGCGCTCGGCGAGCAGGCGCTCGAGGTCGCCTTCCTCGCGGATCAGGGGTCGATCGTCCGCCGGGCGCACCCGCTCGCGCAGCGCCTCGATCGGGACGTCGAGATAGACCGCGGTGCCCGTGTTCCGCAGGGTGATGCGGTTGGCCGGCTCGAGCACGACCCCGCCCCCGCAGGAGACCACCGCCGGATCCTCGGTGCTCGCCTTCACCAGCGCGGCGGCCTCCATCGCCCGGAACACGGCTTCGCCCTCGTCGTCGAAGATCGCGGTGACCGGACGCCCGGCCTCGCGTTCGATCTCGGTGTCGAGGTCGATGAAGGGCAACCCGAGTCGGCCCGCGAGCTCCCGGCCGACCACGGTCTTGCCGGCGCCGGGCATGCCCACCAGGTACACGATCACGGCAACCCCTCCACGTACCGCTCCAGGCTCGAGCGGGTCTCAGGCAGAGAATCGCCCCCGAACTTCTCGAGCACGGCGTTCGCCAGCTCGAAGGCCACGACGGCCTCGCCGACGACGCCCCCCGCGGGCACCGCGCAGACGTCGGTGCGTTGCTTGATCGCGATCGCCGGCTCCCCGGTGGCGAGGTCCACCGTGGCCAGAGGCTTCGGCACGGTCGAGAAAGGCTTCATGGCGGCGCGGAGCCTGATCGCCTCACCGGTGCTCATGCCGCCCTCGATGCCGCCCGCCCGGTCCGTCCGTCGCGCGGTGCGACCGGCGCGCCGCACGATCTCGTCGTGGGCCTTCGAGCCCGGCCTCGCCGCGGTCGCGAACCCGTCGCCGACCTCGACCCCCTTGACCGACTGGATGCTCATGAGCGCGGCTGCGAGCCGTCCGTCGAGCTTCCGGTCGTGGTGCACGTAGGAGCCGAGCCCCGGCGGCACCCCGTACGCGAGCACCTCGAAGACGCCGCCGACCGTGTCGCGCTCCCTCCTGAGCCGGTCGATCTCGGCAACCATCGCGCGCGAGGCCTCGGCGTCGGCGCAGCGCACGGGATCCCGGTCGATCGCCGACCTATCGCCGGGCACCGGCGGCCGGCGGCGGGCCGGCGCCTTCACCGATCCGATCCGCACGACGTGGGAGAGGATCTCGACGCCGAGCTCGGCCAGGAACCACCGGCAGAAGGTGCCCACCGTCACCCGCGCCGCGGTCTCGCGCGCGCTCGCGCGCTCCAACACGTTGCGGACGTCGTCGAACCCGTACTTCTGCGCGCCGGCGAGGTCGGCATGGCCCGGGCGAGGCCGGGTGAGGCGAGCGGCGGGATCCATCGTGCCCGTCGCGCCCATCAGCTCGGCGTACTTCGCCTCGAACTCCAGGTTCGGGATCGTGACCGCGATCGGCGAGCCCAGCGTGTAGCCGTGACGCACGCCGGCGAGGATCTCGAACCGATCCGATTCGAAGCGCTGCCGGCCGCCTCGGCCGTGCCCGTGGCGGCGGCGCGCGAGCTGCTGCGCGAGCGCCTCCGGGGCCACCGGCACTCCCGCGGGCAACCCCTCGAGCACGGCGACGAGCGCCTTCCCGTGCGATTCGCCGGCGGTGAGCATGCGCAGCATCCGCCCATCATAGGGAAGACCCTTCCGGCCTCTATGGCGGGCGGGCACCGGCGGCCGCACGTGGTGGGGGGGGGGGGCCCCCCGCCCCCCCCCCCGGGCGCGGGGCCCACCCCCCCCCCAGCGGGAAGCCCCCCAAACCCACACGCGGCCACAAAAAAAAAAAATAAGCAAAAAGGAA
>JBEVGU010000002.1:0-5107 GCA_040511595.1 Actinomycetota bacterium
GGGGACGGCGTCGTCGATCGTGACCGACTGTGCCGGGTTCGTCCCCCACGAGACATGCGGCCGCAACGCTGCGGCGTCGATCGTGATCTCCGCGTCGAAGCTCGCACCGTCGTCGGTCGGGAGGGAACGCCAATCGTCGAGCGCGCGCTCCCAGTCAGGACCGGATGGGGCGTGCGGCCTCCCCTCGAGGTAGCCGAACGTCGTGTCGTCGGGGGCCACCATGCCGGCTCGGGCGCCGGCTTCGATCGACATGTTGCAGATCGTCATCCGGCCCTCCATCGAGAGCGCGCGGATCGCGGCCCCGCGGTATTCGAGGACGTGGCCAACCCCGCCCCCGGTCCCGATCCGGTAGATGATGCCGAGGATCACGTCCTTGGCGCCGCAGCCCGCGGGCAGCTCGCCGTCGACCGTGATCGCCATCGTCTTGGCCGGGGCCTGCTGAATCGTCTGCGTGGCGAGCACGTGCTCGACCTCGCTGGTGCCGATCCCGAACGCGAGCGCGCCGAACGCGCCGTGCGTCGACGTGTGCGAATCGCCGCAGACGATCGTGAGACCGGGCTGTGTGTAGCCCATCTCCGGGCCGATCACGTGCACGATCCCCTGGCCCGCCGATCCCCACGGGTAGAGGGTGATGTCGAACTCCTTCGCGTTCGTCGCCAGGGCATCCATCTGGCGCGCGCTCGTCTCGTCCGTGACCGGCCCGTCGGTCGTCGGCACGTTGTGGTCCATCGTCGCTACCGTGAGGTGGGGACGGCGGACGCGGCGGCCGGCGAGCCGGAGGGCTTCGAAGGCCTGCGGGCTGGTCACCTCATGGACGAGATGGAGGTCGACGTAGAGGAGATCGGGCTCGCCGTCGGCTCGGTGGACGACGTGGCGGTCCCAGACCTTCTGGGCCAACGTCTTCGACTCGGCGGGCATGTATGGGCTCCTGACCGTCGCTTCCGGTTGTTCCACATAGGCGCCTTGGCGCCTCGCTACCAGGCGTAGGCCTCGGGCGCGGGGCCGCCGGGTCCGGGGAAGATCTCGTCGAGCTTCCGGAGGACATCCTCGTCCAACCCGACTTCGAGGGCACGGAAGGAGCTCTCGAGCTGCTCCTCGGTCCGCGGGCCGATGATGGGGGCGGTCACCCCCGGCTGGTGGAGGAGCCACGCGAGCGCCACGTCGGAGGGGCGCTCCCCCAGATCGGCGCACACCTTCTCCCAGCGGTCCAGGCGGTCCCGGTCCTTGTCGATCTCGTCCTGCATGTACTCGGACGAGCGGCGACCCTCGTCGACCTTCTTGAGTGCCCCCGCCAGCAGCCCGCCCGCCAGCGGGCTGTAGCAGATCAGCCCCATCCCATACTCCTGGACCGCAGGGATCACCTCGAGCTCGATCGTGCGCTCGGCGAGGTTGTAGATGGACTGCTCGGTCGCGAGCCCGACCGTGTGCCACTTGCTCGCGATCTCGTTCGCCCTCGCGATGTGCCACCCGGCGAAGTTCGACGATCCGACATAGAGGATCTTCCCCTCGCTCTTCAGCTGATCCATCGCCTCCCAGATCTCGTTCCACCAGGCGTTCCGATCGATGTGGTGCATCTGGTAAACGTCGATGTAGTCGGTCTGTAGGCGCCGCAGCGATCCTTCGCAGGCGCGCCGGATCGCGAGCTTCGAGAGGCGCGACTCGTTCGGCCACTCGGCCATCTGCCCGTAGACCTTGGTGGCGAGAACGACCTTCTCCCGCCGACCTCCGCCCTTGGCGAACCAGTCGCCGAGGATCCGCTCCGTGGAGCCGACGCCGAGGTGGCGCCCGTACACGTTCGCGGTGTCGAAGAAGTTGATGCCCTCCGCGATCGCAGCGTCCATGATCCGGTGCGACTCGTCCTCGGGCGTGTGCGGCCCGAAGTTCATCGTGCCCAGGCAGAGACGGGAGACGACCAGCCCGAGCCGACCTACGTGCGTGTACTCCACGGGTCGAGTCTACGCAGCCGCGGCGGAAGGCCGCTCGACGAGCGAGCCGTCGCGCTCGGGGTCCCGGGCACCTTGGACGAACATGAACACGAGCGTGATCGTCCCTCCGATCGCGCCGGCCCAGATCAGGGTGGCATCGGCACCGATCGCCTCGGCCATGGGTCCCGTGATCGCGAACGAGAGCGGGACCCCCATCGTCGAGATCATCCAATCGAGCGCGAAGACCCGCCCGAGGAGACGATCGGGAACGAGCCGTTGCACCAGGGTGACCCAGACGACCACGAGGTACGTGATCGACGCCTCCGTGACGAACGCCACGGCCATCGCCTGCCACACGGACGTGACGAATCCGAAGCCTGCCGTCCCGAACATCCCGAGCGCCCAGGCGAGGTACATCGCCGTCACGGGCTTCCGCGGGAGGGTTCCCCGCTGGCCGAACACGGCGGCGGCGATCACCGCACCGACGCCGCCGGCACCGAACACGAAGCCGAGCGAGGACCCCTCCCCGCCGAGGTCGTTCTTGACCACGAACGGCACGAGCGTCTCCCACGGGCCCCAGACCGCGAGCAAGCTCACGGTCGCCGCGACCATCGCGATCAGGAGCCACCGCTGGCTCCGCACGTACCGGAGCCCCTCGAGCACGTCGCCGACGAACGACCCCTGCTCCTCGTCGGTCGCCGACCGGCGACGGCTCCGCATCGCCAGGATCATCACCGACGAGAAGGCGAAGGTCGCCGCGTCCGCGAGGAACGCCACCCCGACGTCGAACCACGTGATCAAGAGACCGCCCACCAGCGGGCCGATCAACGTCATGGCGAACGGCCGGACGAGCTGCGCCAGGGAGTTGGCCTGCACGAGCAGGTCGGCCGGCACGATCGTGGGTGTGATCGCGGTGAAGGCCGGCTGGAACACGGCCTGTCCGGCGCCGTAGACGACGACCAACCCGATGACGATCGGGATGGTCAGCTGATCGGTGATCGAGAGCACACCCAACGAGCCGATCGCGACGAAGCGGATCGCGTCCCCCGCGACCATCAGGACCCGCCGATCGACCCGGTCGGACAGTGCGCCGCTGGCCATCACGAGCACCACCTGCGGCAGCGACCACGCGATGCCCACCAGGGCCAACGCTCCGGGCCGATTCTCGATCGACAGGACCTGCCAGGCGATCGACACCAGGTAGATCCCGTCGCCGATCATCGAGACGGTCATCCCCGTCCA
Organism: Actinomycetota bacterium; assembly: GCA_040511595.1. GTDB lineage: Bacteria > Actinomycetota > UBA4738 > UBA4738 > HRBIN12 > JAOUEA01. The sequence continues at coordinate 3,168 of JBEVGU010000002.1, forward strand.
GAGGAACGCGAAGTCGCGCACCGCCAGCGGCTTCAGGATCCCGATCCGTTCGCGGAAAGGCTGGTCGCTCACGATCCCCGCAGCATAGGAGTCGGCGAGGACGGCTCAGACCCGTCCGCAGCTACCGCCAGTCGACGGTCACGACCGCGATCGGATCGGAGATGCCCTTCACGGTCACGGTACGAGTGTCCATGGTCGGGTACTGCCCGCCGACAGCGGTCTCGGCGCTCGCCACGATCTGGTTGCCCTCCGCGAGACCGCCGATCCGAGAGGCCTCGTGGACGCCCTTCCCGGTGAAGTTCCGGCCCACCATCGTGGCGTCCGAGGCGTGGAGCCCGATCCGCACCTGCGGCGCGAAACCGGCGTTGCTGCGATGCTCGGCGAGCCCCCGCTGGATCGCGACCGCGCAGGCAAGGGCGTCGTCGGGCGACTCGAACGCGACGAAGAAGCCGTCGCCGGTGGCCACGACCTCCTCGCCTCGGTTCGCTCCGAACAACGAGCGGAGGGTCTTGTCGTGCCACGACAGGAGCGATTGCCACGCCTCGTCCCCCATCGCCTCGAGGAGGTTCGTCGACCCGACGATGTCGGTGAACATGAACGTGCGCTGGACCCGTTGCGTGGGCGAACGGCCGCGGAGCTGCCACGGCAGGAGCTCGGCCACCTCTTCGAGGACGATCGCCTGGGTGGGACACGCCAACGCGGCCTCCCGCAACTTCTCCTCGTCCACGCTCGCGGCGTCCACCACGCCGGCCTTCCCGAAATCACCCCGATGCCAGTCGAACGCGGTGGGCGCGATCGTGATGCAGTTGCCGGCGCCGATGCACCGCGGACGATCCACGCGCGCGCGGAGCACTACAGGATCCCTGACTGGAAGGCGAACGCCGTAGCGTCGGCGCGCGAGGAGGCGCCGATGGTCGCGTACATCGACGAGAGACGGCGGGCGATCTCCGTGGCAGGGACGTCGAGGCGCTCCGCGATCTCCTCGTTCGAGAGACCCTGCACGACGAGCTTCAGGAGGTCCACGTCGTCGGAACCGACGCCCTCGACCGTCGTGTCCTTCGCCGTGCGCACGATCGGCGCCTCCGGATCGAGGGCCAAGGCGGCGAGCGCGCTCCCCGCAGGACCGCGGAACCACCGGCGGCGGATCTCCTCATCGACGATGCGGTTCGCGATCACCGCCGCTTGCAGGCGGAGGTACGAGAGCGTCCCCGTGCGCTCCTCGTCGGTGCCGGCCGCGGTCATCGCGGCAGCCAAGGGCATGAGGATGTCGAGGTCCAGGTCCTCGTGCTGCGCTTCCTGCAAGGCGGAGACCGCGGATCGAGCCGCCTCCACGGCACGGTCCGGCTCCCCTCGGGACAAGGCGACCATCGCCAGCGCGGCGTCGGCCCTCGCCCCCCAGGGCGCATGGCCCGGCAACAGCGGGAGGAGCTCCTTCGCCCCCACCGCCGATCCCTCGGCGAGCGATAGGAGCTCCTGTTCATCGCGCTCCTTGCCGAGGGAGGCCGCGGCGAGCGCGAGGGTCGCCAGCGCCTCGCAGCGCGCCGCCGGGAGTCCTTGGTCGGCCGCCATCTGCACGGCACGCTCGAGATGCGACCGCATCCCGTCGGCATCGCCGCGTGCCGCGTCGGCCAGCCCACGCCACAGCTCCTGCTGACGCCCGCGGGCAGGCGTCGGGCTCTCGGCCACCACAGCGGCAGCGCGGTCGAGCCACGATGTCGCCTCGTCCAGGTCGCCGAGCTCGAGGTTCGACATCGCCGTGCCGCCCGCCGCGAGGAACTCGAGCTGCCGGTCGCCGATCGCGCGCGCACGTTCGTACGCCTCGGCCCCGCGGGACAACGCGAGATCGGGGATCACCTTCGCTCGCGCGAACACGTGCACGCCGTACAGCATCTGGACCTCCGCGAAGGCGCGCTGGCTCTCGCTCGTGAACGACGCGAGCT
>JBEVGU010000003.1:0-14273 GCA_040511595.1 Actinomycetota bacterium
GCCTTCGTGCTGTCGTGGGGGAACTTCCTCGACCCGTTGATCTACCTCTACGACGAGCGGTGGTTCACGCTGCCGCTCGGCATGCGGTCGCTGGCGATCCTGCCGGTGCCCGACCAGCCGCTGATGCTGGCCGCCGCCGTCTTCGCCTGCGCACCCGTGCTTCTCGCGTTCGCGATCGCACAGCGACGATCGCTCGCCGACCCGACCCGGAAGGTCACCCCATGACGCGGTTCCGTTGGATCCTCGCAGTCGCGACCGTCGGGTGCGTGCTCTCTGCGTGCACGGCGGCGGGAGGCGAGGAGCCGACCCCCGTTCCGGAGGAGGCCACCACGATCTCGGTCTGGGTGTCGGGGGACCCGGAGGAGACGCAGGCGTTCCTCGATGTGGCCGAGGGCTTCGAGGCGTCGCAGGACGCCATCGACGTCGATCTGGTGCAGATCGCGGAACGCGACGACCTGATCGCGCGCCTGTCCACCGCGTTCGCCGGCGGCGAGCCACCCGATCTGTTCCTGATGAACTTCCGCTACCTCGGGCAGTTCGAATCCAAAGGCGCGCTGGAGCCGCTGGCGCCCTACCTCGCCGAGTCCGATGCCTTCACCCAGGAGGACTTCTACCCCGAAGCGATGTCGGCGTTCCAGTTCGGCGGTGAGCAGGTGTGCATGCCTCAGAACGTCTCCAGCCTCGTCCTGTACTACAACCGCGACCTCTTCGAGCAGGCGGGGGTGCCGCTGCCTCCCGCGGAGGGCTGGAGCTGGAACGACATGGTCGCCGCGGCGACCGAGCTCACGCAGGACGCCGACGGCGACGGCGCCGTCGATGTGTACGGGCTCGGCGTCGACCCGGAGATCATCCGCGTGGCGCCGTTCGTCTGGTCCAACGGCGGCGAGGTCGTCGACGATCCGGTCTCGCCGACGCGGTCCGCGATCGGCAGCCTCAGGGGGATCCAGGCGGTGCAGGCCTTCCTCGACCTGCGCGGAGTCGCGGGGGTGACACCGACCGACGAGGAGGCGGAGTCCCAGAACTTCGAGGAACGGTTCCTGGACGGCACGCTCGCGATGATGATGGAGTCGCGCAAGGTGGTGCCGTCGTTCCGCACCATCACCGGATTCGACTGGGACGTCGCGCAGCTGCCCGTGCACCGCCGGCCCGCGACGATCCTGCACTCCGACGCCTACTGCATGACCGCGGCGAGCGACCGCAAGGACGAGGCCTGGACGTTCCTCGAGTTCGCGCTCGGAGCCGATGGCCAAGGGATCGCTGCGGCCACCGGGCGGACCGTGCCGTCGCTGCGATCGGTCGCGGAGTCCGATGCGTTCCTCGACCCGTCGGCGCCGCCGGCGAACTCGCAGGTCTTCCTCGACAACATCCCCTTCATCCGAGCGGTGCCGAACGTCGAGACATGGCCCGAGATCGAGGACGTCGTGAACGCGCTGCTCGAAGAGGCCTACTACGAGACGGGGGGACGCGGCGAGGCCGGCGAGCTCGTGGTCGCGATCCTCGATCAGACGGCGCCGCTGTTCGAACGGGCGAACGTGGAGTGAGCGTGGCTCTCCGGGTCGACCGGCAGCGCGCTGGGCTGTGGCTCATGGTCGCGCCGTTCCTGGTCGGCGTCCTGGTGCTCGTCGTCGCCCCAGCGGCGATCACCGTGGTGATGTCGTTGTTCGAGTGGGACCTGCTGCGGCCGGCGCGCTTCCTCGGGCTCGACAACTTCCGCGAGCTCATCGGCGACGCCGCCTTCCGGGCGTCCTTGCGGAACTCGCTGCTGTACGTCGCGATCGCGGTCCCCCTGCGCGTGGCGATCGCGCTCGGCCTCGCGCTGCTGATGCAGCGGCGCGAACGCGGGGCCGGCGTGGAACGCGCCGCGGTGTTCTTCCCCACGGTCGTGCCCGACGTGGCCTACGCCCTGCTGTGGCTGTGGATCCTCAACCCGCTCTTCGGTCCGCTGAACCTGATGCTCGGCGCGCTCGGCTTGCCGACGCCGTCCTGGCTCTCGGTGCCGGCCTCGGCCCGATGGGGCGTGATCGTCATGGGCCTGTTCCTGATCGGGGAAGGGTTCCTGATCGCGCTCGCCGCCCGTCGAGCGGTGCCCGGCGAGCTCTACGACATGGCCTCGGCGACCGGCGCCGGGCCGTGGGCGCGGTTCGTGCGCGTGACCCTGCCGCTGATGAGCCCGGCGCTGCTGCTGATGGCTATGCGCGACACGATCCTGAGCTTCCAGGCCACGTTCGTGCCCGCGTTGATCGTCACCGATGGCGGTCCGCCCCCCTACGGCACGACGTACCTGCCGCTGTTCGTGTACCGCAACGCCTTCGAGTACCTGCGCTACGGCTACGCCTCGGCGGCCACGGTGTTCATGTTCGTGCTGACGGCGTCGATCGTCTGGCTCCAGTACCGTGCGATCGACCGCGTGCGTCGCGGCGGCATCTGGGCAGGCTCAGGGCTCGGCGCGTGAGCCGGACCCGAGCCGCCGCTCGCCGAGGGCACGGGCCGCTCGCATCCACGAGGGCTCGGGCACGCCGGGCGTCGTGACCACGAACCAGCGGAAGCGCCCGAGCGCTGCCGGATCGACGAGCAGCGAGGCCCGGCTTCGTCCCCCCCAGGCCGACACGGCCCCTGCGCCCCGGCCGGTGCGGATCAGGTCCTGCTGCCGCTCCAGCTGGGTGTGCATCCACGTCTCGAACCCCAGCGCGGTCAACGCGTCGCGCTGGAAGACCGTCGCGAACGCCTGGAGCCCCCCCCCGCGCGCGACTTCGGCGAGCGCACCGAAGTCGACCCCCGCGGTGATATCGGTCGTGCCGGGCGCCTGGAGCACGTCCTCGACGAGGCGGTGCCCGGCGTAGCCGTGGGAGGGGCCGCCGCCGCCGCGCTCCCCGCCGTAGTCGATCGCGAGCACCGCCCGGGGTGGTCCGTCGCCCGTCGGATCGGGGAACGCCTCGGCGAGGAACCCGAGCGCTCCGGTGGGCAGCACCATCTCCTCGCCGGCGGACGAGGCCTGCCCGGGGAGCTCCAGGCCGACCGGGGGCGTCACGAGGACCTCGACGAACCGGTCCGCGTCGCGCCCGACGTGGATCTCGCGCACGCCCTCGGCCGCGGCCCGGAACCTGCGGAACGGGAGGTTGTCGAGCACCTCGTGGGCGAGCATCACCGCCGGGAGGTCGGGCGGAGGCAGGGTGTCACGCACGTCGATGCCCTCGATGCCCGAGAGGGATGCCCTGGCGCCCGGGCTTCGCTCCACCGCGGTGACGCGCGGTGACAGGTCGTCGAGCCCGGGGAGCAACCCGCTCAGCAACGTGCCGTCGCCCGCCCCGACCTCGATCAGCTCGAACGGGCGAGGCCCGCCGAGCGCGTCGTGCAGGTCGCGGATCGCCTCAGCGAGCAGCTGGGCGAACACCGGGTGCACATGGGGGCTGGTCACGAAGTCGGCGTCCGGGCCGGGGCCGACGGGAGGACGGTCGTAGTAACCGCCGGGCGCGTACAGCGCCATCTCCATGAAGCGGTCGAATCGGATCGGCCCCTCGAGGCCGATCACCTCCGCGATCGCGTCGGCGACGGGATGCATCGACCGGCAGGGTAGTCGGCCTGGGAGAATCCTCGTCCATGAGCGAGCCGATCCGCGAAGCTGCGTCGATCGTGGCCGTCCGCGAGGGCGACGACGGCCCCGAGGTGCTCGTGGTGGAACGGGGCGCCTCGAGCCGGTTCCTGCCGGGATACGTCGTGTTCCCGGGCGGGGCGGTCGATGCCGGCGACGCCGCGCTCGCCGGGCGCTGGTTCGGTGACGCCTTGCATGCGGCCCGCGCGGCCGCGATCCGCGAGCTCGTCGAGGAAGCCGGGCTCGCGCTCACCCGCGACGGGCTCGTCGATGCGGGCACGCCGGACTCCCTCGACCCGGTGCACGAGGCGCCTCCTGCGCCCGACCAGCTCCACGAGCTGGCTCGGTGGGTCGCGCCTGACGAGGTCCCGGTTCGATTCGACGCCCGCTACTTCACCGTCGCCGCGCCCCCGAAGCTCGAGCCGGCTCCCGACGGCGCCGAGGCCGCCCACGCCTGGTGGACCTCGCCGCGTGCCCTGCTCGCGGAATGGCAGGTGCACGCGCGCAAGCTCTATTGGCCGACGTACGCGACGATGCTTGAGCTCGCCGCGTGCGAATCCGCCGCCTCGCTCGCCGAGCTCACGTTCGAGACCCGCGAACCGGACGACGACGAGGTCGTCCGGCTGCCGCGCTCGGTCTTCTGGGAGGACTGATGCTGCGGGTCGTGCGCGTGCTGGCGCCCAACCCGAGCGCCTACACGCTCGAGGGCACGAACACCTGGGTCGTGGGCGGCGAGACGACCGATCTCCACGATGCCGGCGTGCCCGCGCCACCCGCGGCTCCCACGATCGTGATCGACCCCGGCCCGGAGGATCCGGCGCATCTCGACGAGGTGGCCCGCGCCGCGGGTGCCCAGGTCGCCGCCGTGCTCGTGACGCACGATCACCCCGATCACGCACCGGGCGCCGCGACGTTCGCCGAGCAGGTCCAGGCACCGCTGTACGCGTTCCGGCTGGCCGGCGCCGAGCATCTGCGCGACGGACAGATCGTGAGCGCCGGCGACCTGAGGGTCGTCGCCGTGCACACCCCGGGCCACACGAGCGACCACGTCGTGTTCCACGTGCCGGCAAAGGGGGCGCTGTTCGCCGGCGACGCCGTGCTCGGACGCGGCACGAGCTTCATCGATCCACCCGACGGTGATCTCGGTCAGTACCTGCGCTCGCTCGGGCGGATGCAGGAGCTGGCCGCGCGCACGATCTATCCGGGGCACGGCCCGGTGGTGCTCGATGCCGCCGAGAAGCTGCGGGAGTACGTCGAACATCGGGCGCAGCGGGAGCAGCAGGTCGTCGACGCGCTCTCGAACGGCGCCCGCACGATCGAGGAGATGGTGTCGGAGATCTACGCGGCGTACCCACCCGAGCTGCATGAGCTGGCGGGCCGGTCGGTGCTCGCGCACCTGCTGAAGCTCTCGTCGGAGGGCCGAGCCGCGCAGCGAGGTCGCGGCGACGACGCGACGTGGGAAGCCACCGCCCCTCGCTCGTGTCAGCGGTGCGGCAAGCCCGTCGGCGGCCGGGCCCTCTATTGCGGCGCGTGCAGTTTGATCCTGCTCCAGGAGGGCAGTGCCGAGAGCCGGTGACGCACGACGACGCGCCCTCGGTGCGGGACGTCGACCCGCCCCTGCCGGATCAGCTCGCGCATCGCGCGGGTCACCGATTCCCTGGTCGTGCCGCAGAGGTCGGCGAGGTCCTCGTGCGTGAGCCGCAGTCCGATCGACACACCGTCGGGCACGGGGTGGCCGAACCGCGCCGCCAGCTGATGCAGGCGCACGAGCAGCCTCGTCGGAACGTCGAACCATGCCAGGTCGGCCGCGAGGCGCGCCGCTCGCTCGGCGCGCCGCACCAGCAGGGGCACCATCTCATCGGGCTCGACCTCGCGCAGCCGCCCCGGCCTGAGGGCCCGCACGGTGGCCTGGGCGAGCCGCGCGCCGTCGCCGGCGTCGATACCGTCACCGGGTCCGCCGAGACCATCGCCCGGCCCGAGCACATCGAGCACGAGCCGTCGCCCGTCGTGCCTGAGCACCTCGACCATGAACGCTCCGTGCGCCACCACGCGCATCTGTGGGCATGGCTCGCCTTGGCGGACCACCACGCTGCCGGCTCGGACGGCGGTCTCGAGGGGGAGCGGCTGCAGGCTGCGCAGCGGGCGTGCGACCATGGGCACCAGCTCCTTCGGGGGAGGAGCGCCCCGCGTCTCGGGGAGCCGAACCGTACGCCGCATCACCGACACGCCCGGCGATCTGTCCGGGTCGCACGGAAGCATGCATCGCCGTCCCGCGAGCGACTAGGCTTGCCGGCGAACCGCCGAGGACGATCCGGCTCACACGGCTCCAAGGAGGAACACGTGGCCAAGCCGAAGCAGAAGCTCGAGCCCGTGCTGGCAGCTGTCCCGTTGTTCGAGGGGCTCTCGAGGCGTCATCTGAAGAAGGTGGCCGCCCTCGCCGAGCTGGCCAACTTCATGGAGGGCGCGTCGATCGTGAAGGAGGGGGAGTCCGGCGACAGCTTCTACGTGGCGCTCGTCGGCCAAGCCAAGGTCGTCGTGAAGGGCAGGACGGTGCACCGCGTGCTCCCCGGCGATCACTTCGGCGAGATCTCACTGCTCGACGGCGGAGAGCGGAGCGCGACCGTCACGGCCGAGACGCCGATGACCCTGCTCATGATCCAGCGGAAGAACTTCCTGAAGGAGCTCGAGCACGACCCTGAGGTCGCGATCTCGCTGCTCGAGAGCCTGGCACGCACGATCCGCCGGGTCGACCAATCCCTGGCGCGCTGAGCGCCGGCGCCCCGCGCGCGATGAAGGTCGAGTTCTACCGCCCCGGACCGCCCTCGCCTCCCGATCAGCCGGACGCGGAACCGCCGCCTCCCACCCTCGTCGGCAGCGCCACGTGGATCGACGGCGAGCCGGTCATCGAGTGCGAGGACGACGAGCTGCGGGCGTCGTTGGAGCGGGCGTTCCGCAAGACCCCGATGGTGACCGACGACGCCTCGTACCGGCGCTTCGGCACGCGCGGCGAGGTGGTGATCCAGCCGGGCGGCTTCGAGTGGTTCCGAGCCGTGGCATTCGAGCGCGCCCCCGAGGAAGCCGGTGTGGAGGCGCGCCTCGTCACCGGCATCATCGAGGGCGGCTACGATCCCGCCGCCGGCTACCGACGGTTCGAGGAATCGATCGAACGCCTCACGAGGCTCGATCGTCCTCAGTGATCAGTTGCTGGCAAGCCACGCCTGGCCCGCATCGCAGAACGAGCGGAAGTCGCAGTGCGTGCACCAGCGGCCGGGCGTCGGCTCGAACGCGCCGTCGCCGATCGCGGTGAGTGAGGCGTCCACACGCTCGCGCACGAGCGCCGGGTCGTCCATCGGTTTCGTGACCTCGTCGCCGCTCGCGAGGTACAGGTAGGTGAGCGTGAGCGCTTCCGAGGCCTTACCCCAGATCTCGACGGCGGCGAGCCCGTACACATCGAGCTGCATGCCGAGGGTGGGGTCGTCGGAGGCGGGGCGGCGGCCCGTCTTCCAGTCGACGATCTCCCAGGGCCCGTCGTGCTCGCCGAAGATCGCGTCGATGCGCCCGCCGACCGTGAACTCCCCGAGGCGCAGCAGGAACGCGCGCTCTGCGTAGAGCGGCGGCACGCCGGCGAAGCGGCTCGCGAGGAACGACTCGCGCAGGCGCTCCACCCGGCCTGGGTCTCCGGCGAGCTCCTCGTCGGTGAGGTCGGGGCGATCCTCGAGCTCGAGCAGCTGTCCTTGTCCGCGGGCGCGGCGCTCGATCCAGGCGTGGATCTCGGTGCCGATGCGCGCGGCCGGACCGCTGAACCGAGGCAGGGGGCGTACCCGCGACCAGTAGAAGCGCTTCGGGCATTGGACGTACGTGATGAGGTCGCTCGCGCCGACGGCGCTCGGGGCGCGCTCCGCGCTCGGATGGCCCTCGACCGCCTCGCGCTCCCGCAGGTGCGCAGTGAGCTGGCGCCGGTCGGCCGTGACGCGCTCGAACGCCGCGCGGCCGTCGGCATCGAGCGCGTCGACGAGCGCGGTCTGCACGGCGCCGGCCTCGATCGCGGCCACGGCCGTGCGACGCCACCCGTCGGGGAACGTCGCGTCGGCATCGTCGGGTCTCGCGGGACCCGGCCAGTCGCGAACGAGCGCCTCGCGGTAGCCGAGCATCGGGTTCTGCTCGCCCGGGGCATCGTCGTCACCGGAGGGCTCGCCCGACGTTTCGATCGTCACGCCGGCCTCCCCGCTCGTCGTTCCCCACTCGGCGAGCTCCGCGAAGAATTCGCTCGGGCCTTTCGCGCGAACGTTCTCGCCGTACCAGTTCGAGGCGCTCACGTGTAGCGACCGGCGGGCGCGGGTGAGCGCCACGTACATCGTGCGGCGTTCCTCGATGATCTCCTGAGCAAGCAGGTCCCGCTTGAAGTGCGAGAGCACGCCGTCGAACGAGGGCAGGATCGCGGCGTCGCCCCGGAGCTCGAAGTCGAGCGAGTATCCGCGTTCGGCCGGGTTCTGCTGGATGCGCCTCGAGGGCAAGACCCCTGCGGCCACGCCGGGCACGAAGACGTGGTCGAACTCGAGCCCCTTCGCCTGATGGATCGTCATGACCTTCACCGAGTCGTCGTCGCTCGGCTGCACCCGTTCCCACTCTTCCTTCTCGAGGGCCTCGACCGCGTCGACGTAGTCGAGGAACGCCCGCAGCGTGAGCTCGCCCTCGACCGGTTCGAACGCGTGCACCTGGTCGAGGAAGGCTGCGAGGTTGCGCGAGCGCTGGGCCGCCGCGGCCCGGTCGACGTCGGCGTCGAGCTCGTCGACGATGCCGATGCGCCGGATCACCTCGCCCAGGAACTCCGGCACGGGGCGGCGGGCCTCGACCCGCAGCACCGACAGCTCGGCTCGGAACTCCTCGAGGCGGTCTCGTCCCTCGTCGGACAGGCCTTCCACCTCGGGGAGGTGCTCCAGGGCCTCGGCGAACAGGAACGGCGTCTCCTCGTCGTCGCCGCCGTCCTCGCGCCACGCGTAGTTCTTGCCCTTGGCCCAGCCCGCGACGAGCGCGAGATCCTTGAACCCGACGCGGTAGCGCGGGCCCATGAGAATCCGGGCGAGCGCGACGCTCGCCATCGCGTCATTGACCGCCCGCGCGTACGCCATCACCTCGACCACCTCGGGCGTGCGAAGCAAGCCGGCGAGCCCGACGATCTCGGCCGGGACCTCACGCTCGGCCAACGTCTGCTGCAGCAGGAAGAACAGCCTCGACGTGCGGCAGAGCACTGCGACCTCGGCCCAATCGGAGCCCGATGCGTGGAGATCCACGACCCGGTCGGCGATCGCGCGCGCCTCGGTGAGCTCGTCGCGGTGCGAGGTGACGGTCACCTCGCCTTCACCGTTGGCCTCGAACGGCACCAGCCGCTTGTCGGGGTCGGGGCGCTGGGCCGGGGGGAGGGGCGCGATGATCGTGTCCGCGGCATGCAGGATGCGCGCCCCCGACCGGAAGTTCGTGAACAGCGGCAGGCGCTCGGCGGGCGAGCCGTCTTCGTTGGAGAAGTCGGTCGGGAAGTCGAACAGGTTCGACAGCGACGCTCCACGCCAGGCATAGATGTTCTGGTCGGGGTCGCCCACGGCCGTCACGGGGTGCCCGCCACCGAACATCGCTCGCATCAGCCTGGCCTGGGCGACGTTCGTGTCCTGGTACTCGTCGAGCAACACGGCCGCGAAACGATCGCGATACTCCCGCCCGACCTCGGGGTGCTCTGTGGCCACCTTGACCGCGAGCTCGATCTGGTCGCCGAAGTCGATCACGCCGAGGTCGCGCTTCAACCGCCGGAACACCTCGACCGCCTTCGCCAGCTCGATACGCTCGAGCGCGGTGAAGTAGACGCGGTCGGTTCGCGCGATCTCCTTGAACACGGGAAGGCGCTCTTCGACGAAGGCCACGACGTCGCCGGGGTCGACGAGGTGGTTCGCGATCTGCGCGTCGAGGTTCAGGACCTTCTCGACCACGCTCGGCTGCCACTCGGTCTTGACGTGTTCGAACGTCGCCTCGTCGAGCACCCGCCCGGCGAGCGTGACGCGTTGCGCCTGGCTCAGCACCCGTTGATCGGCCTCGATGCCCGCGAGGATGCCGTAGCGATCGATCACCTGCGCCGCAAGCCCGTGGTAGTTCAGGATCTCGGGCTCCTCACCGTGCGCGAGCTGCACGCCCGAGAGCGCGCGTCGGATGCGGGAACGGAGGTTGTCGGTGGCCTTCACGGTGAACGTGAGCGCCAGCACGTTGCCGGGAAGCGCCCCGTCGACGTCGCCGTCGACCTGGCCGAGCGCGGCGAGCGCGAGGTACACGATGCGCGCGGCGATCACGCTCGTCTTCCCGGAGCCGGCCCCCGCGATCAGCACGTTCGGCTCGAGCGGCGCCGAGATCGCGCGCCACTGCTCGGCGGTCGGCGGCGCCCCGCCCATCGCCGTCACGATCTCGGCAGGGACATCGATCGGCCGCGGGTTCATGCCGGCACCTCGGCCGGAGCGCCCGTCCTCACCACGTCGAGCGGGAAGATCGACTGCCCCTCGGGGTAGAGCGGACACAGCGTCTTGAAGTCGCAGAACCGGCAGTTCGCGTACGGATTCGGCCGCACGGTCTCCCGCTCGTTCAGCTCTCGCTTCCGCACGATCAGGTCCGCGAGCCGCTCGCGCATCTCCGCCTGGTAGGCCTCCTCGTCGCGCTCGGTCACCATCCACTTGCGGTAGTCGATGTCCGGGCTCTTCCAGTTGCCGCGAAGAAAGGCCAGCTCGACCGTGCGCACCGGCTGGAACTCGACCAGGTCGGGAGACTCCTGCACGGCGAGGTAGTAGATGCCGAGCTGCAAGCTGTCGCGGGGCGGGCCGGCGCTGTCGCTCTTGCCGGTCTTGAAGTCGGTGATCACGTAGCCGTCCTGCACAGCGGGACCGATGCGATCGATGTAACCGATAACGGTCGCCCCCTCGAACTCGAATTCGAAGAAGCGTTCGATGCCGGCGGCGGGTCGCTCGGCGTAGTTCACGAACCAGTTCCGGAGCATGTGATCGTGCGCGAGGGCGTAGAAGGACTTCGAGACGGCCACCGACGGGAACTCCTGTGGCCGCCATCGCGCCTCGAGCACCTCGACCATGGCGCGCGGGTCCTTGGGGATCTCGCCCTTCTCGACCTGCTCGAGGATCGTGTGCACGGTCTTGCCCACCCAGGCGTGGTAGCCGCCGGGCCTGCCGAGACCGAGCTCGTCGCCGAGCACGTGCATCAGCTCGCAGTTCTCGAGGTTGGACAGGCGTGAGTACGAGACGCGGATCGTCTCGTGCAGGGGCCGGCCGGTGTCGGTCCAGTCGCGTTGGAACCACCATCGCCGCGGCTCGGCGCCGAGCGCGACGAGCCCGTCGAGGGCGGCCACGCGTTGCCACGCGGGCCGGGCGATGTCGGCGAGCTGCGAGCGCCACGTGGCGGTCCCCTCGCGCGTGGACACCGGGTCGTCGAACGGGCCAGACGGCGCCGCGGTCCAGACCGACGGGTCGACGAACCTTGACCGGGTCGATCGCTCGTCGGCGCCGCGACGGCCGTCGGCGCAGGTGAGCACCACGCGACTGCTGGCGCGCGCGATCACCATGTCGAAGAGTCGCCGCTCGTCTTCGAGCCTCTCCCGGTTGCGCTCGGCGTTCGTCACGGGGCGATCGAGCACGCCCAGGTCGAACATCGGCTCGGGCCTCGACAGGCTGGGGAAGTTGCCTTCGGTGACGCCGGTCAGGATCACGGTGTCGAACTCCAGCCCGGCCGTGCCGTGCGCGGTCAGCACCTTCACGGCGTCGTCGCGTGCGCGTTCCCAGGCCGAGTAGCCGGGCCCGTGCACGCCGGCGTCGAGCGATTCGAGGAACGCCCGCACCCCGGCATCGGCGCTCGCCTCGTCGGTCTCGGCCACCACGTTCGCGAACGTCACCACGGTGTCGAGCTCGCGGCGACGCTCGGCACTCTCGCCCGCCCGGTCGACCAGGCGTCGCGAGCATGGGAGCTCCTCCCAGAGCCGCCGGAACGCGTCTTGCACGCTCATGCCGGCGAACAGCGCCGCCCGCGCGAGGGTGTCGCGAGCGACCACGACCGCTTCGGCCTCGGCGGGCGTGAGGCCGTCGGTGACGTCGAGCGCGTTCGCGATCGACCCGGTGGTCGTCCGAGACGACCGCAGCAGCCCGCGTGCAGCCGCGGGCGACAGACCCACCACGTCGGAGACGAGCAGCTGCTCGATCAGCTCCTCGCGCTCGGGCTCGCCGGCAACGAGCCAGCGGAGCGCGAGCACGTAGGGCCGGGTCGCCGGCTCGGCCGTGAGCGAGAGGCCGCGTTCGGGCATCGCGCGCGGGATTCGCGCGTCGTCGAGCGCTCGGAGCAGTCCGCCGAGGTGCGCCCCCTGGCGTCGCACGACCACGGCCATGTCGTTCCACGCAAGGCCGTGCTCGACGTGCAGTCGCCGAAGCTCGCGCGCGATCGACGCGTGTTCCTCGCTGGTGTGCGGTGCGGCCCATGCCTCGATCGTCACGGGCTCGCGGGCTCGATGGCTCGTGGTGAGCTCGAGATGCTCCGCGCCCGTGAACACGTCGGTGAAGCGCTCGAGCGGGATCCTGCTGGTTCCCTGGAACGAGAAGACGTGCGCGCCGGGGTTCGCGGCGACGACGAGGTCGGGGGCCCGCAAGCCGTGCAGGATGGCCTCGGCCGCGACCGTCGTGTCCTGGTAGTCGTCGACGAGGACGTGGTCGAAGACCGGCTCGCCCTGTGGCGCCTCGCCCGCCGCCCGCTGCAGCAGGGTCGCGAAGTCGGCGACGTTCAGCGCGTCGAGCACCTCCTGGTACTCGCCGAGGAAACCGGCCAACTCGCGCCAGCCCGAGAGTCCCCGGCGTTCGGCCGCCTCCGCGATCTGCTCGGGCGTGAGCAGTGCCTCGAGCGCCCGTGAGAGGAACTGGCGCACCTCGTCGACGAACCCCCGCATGCCCAGCAGCGGTCCGTAGTCCGGCCAATCGCTCGGATCCTGGGCGGCGAGGAGCTCCTGCACCTTGGCGAAATGATCGGTCGCCGACAGCAGCTGCGGGGATTCGCCCTCGCCCGCCGCGTCGGCGCGCTGTTTCAGGATGCGATTGGCGAGGCCGTGCATCGTGACGACGTGCAGCCCTGGGAGCGAGGCCGGCAGGCGCTGCAGCAGCGAGACACGCGCGGCCTCTCGCGCCGACGAGGAACCCACGACGAGGGCGACGCGGTCGGGATCGGCGCCGTCCTCGACCAGGCGGGCGAACCGCTCGCGGAGCACGGAGCTCTTGCCTGTGCCCGCCGCGCCGGTGACGAGCAAAGTGCCTGAAGCATGCTCGAGCACGAGCGACTGGCGCTCGTCGGGGGAGAGGGGGGCCGTCACAACGCGGATGCTACCGCCGCGTAGCGACACCGACGCCGGCCCGACGCCGTCAGGGCAGGTCGGGGCGCGGCGGCACGCGGTTCGGCGGTATGGAGCGGGGCGCCACGACGCCCGGGGGTGGCGCGGCGCCCGGCACGGCGAGCGAGGGGGTGGTCGTGGGACGGCCCTCGATCACCCGGCCGTACCAGCGTTCCACGTCGTCGGGGCCGAGCGCCCCGACGAGCACACCGTCACGAAGCACGAGACCCTCGCGTCCGCCGAGCCATTCGACGGCGTCGTCGAGCGTCTCGTCGGGGGCGAGGACCGGTGTCTGGTTCAGGGTGCGCATGCCCTCGCGGACCGGGCGAAGGGGATCGCGAGCGCCGACCCGACGCGCGCTCTCGATCGAGACCGTCCCGGTGACACGCCCCGCCGCGTCGATCACCGGGAACGCCTGCCCGTCGGCCCCGCGCAGGTAGTCGTCGAGCGCCTGTACGAGCGTGATGTCGGCCGGCACCGTCGGAGGTGGCGGTCGCATGGCGTCGGCGACGAGCCCTTTCACGAGCTGATCTCGGACCGCGATCCGCCGGTCCATCCCCCGCCCGGCCCCGATGAGGATCGCGGCGACGTAGCCGAAGAACACCGCGGTGCCCACATCGTCGCGGGCGCCGATGAGCCAGACCGCGACGGCGCCGACGGCCACACCGACGACGATGCCGCCGAGGCCGGCGACGCGCATCGCCGTGCGACGGTCGCCGGTGAGTCCCCACACGGCCGCGAGCAGCATGCGCCCCCCGTCGAGCGGGAAGCCGGGCAACGCGTTGAACGCGGCGAAGATCAAACTGAGATAGGCGAGCGAAGCCATCGTCTCGGCGACGAGCCCGTTCGTCAGTTGCTCGCCGACCCAGAAGGCGCCGGCGAGCGCCAAGGTCGTCGCGGGGCCGACGAAGGCCACCAGGAACTCGCCCAGCGGACCGCGCGCGCTCGCCTTCGTCTCCGTGGCGCCGCCCCAGAACACGAGCGTGATGCCCGAGACCGGCAGGTCCAGCCCCCTGGCCATCACGGCGTGGGCGGACTCGTGCAGCAGCACGCTTCCGAAGAACAGGGCGGCGGCGAGCACCGAGATCATGAGTGCCTCCGAGGGCTCGACCCCGGCTCGAGTCGTGTAGAACGTGTACCGCAGCCATACGTAGATCGCCGCGATCACGAACCACGACGTGCTGACGTACAGCGGGATGCCCCGCACGGTCGCGATCTTCCAGCGCTTCCCGGTTCCACCCATCGGATCGAGAGTACCCCGGTCTCGTCAGGCGGGGAGGT
>JBEVGU010000004.1:0-3716 GCA_040511595.1 Actinomycetota bacterium
GCGCCGCCGTTGTCGCGCAGCCGGCCCACGTTCAGGAACACCTCCGACGGGACCACGCTCTCGACCACGCCCGTCATGCTCGAGAATCGCGACTCGATGAACCGCTCGAGCTGGATCGGGTCGAGGCGCACGCCGCCGACCGAGTCCGGGAGCGGGCACTGCCCGTGGTCCGCGGTCACGATCAACACGTACTCGCCCGGGAACCGCTCGTCGAGCATCCTCCGGAGCCGTCCGAGCTGCTCGTCGACGGCCGCGAGCTGCAGGCCCGTCCACTTCGAACCCATGCCGTACGTGTGTCCGGTGTAGTCGGGCGACTTGTAGGTCGTGTAGAGCAGATCGGTCGTGCCCGTTCGGCCGATGGGCTCGGAGTCGAACGACCCCTCGATCAGGTCGCCCTGATAGCGGACGATGGGCGGTCTGCAACACGGCGACGCCCGCCCGGTCGGCGTGAACTCGGCGTCCCAGCCCGGATCGGCGAACTCGTCGACATAGCGTTGGTAATCCTCCTGCGATGGCATCGAGGCCGGAAGCCGGTACAGGTCGGGATTGTGCGGCCGCCAGGCCTCGCTGCCGTCCTCATCCCAGAACACACCCACAGGCAGGTCGTCGCCGGCGCGGTCGCGGCCCCCGTAGCCCATCATGCCAAGGTGCCAGACCTGGTAGCCGATCTCGCCGACCCAGGCGCCGGTCTGCTCGTGCCAGAGGTCCGAGAGGGTCGGCACCCAGATGTCTCCGGGCTCGGCTCGGCCCGGCGAGACGAACGCCTTCCGAACGATGCCCTGCTCGTCGCGGATGTTGTGGCCCGTGATGCCGTGCTGGTTCGGGAACGTGCCGGTGCCGATCGACGCGTGGGCGCACGCGGTCACGGCGGGGAACGATCCGGTGATCGCGTTGCGGAAGTTCGCGCTCTCGCCCATGAGCGCCTTGAGCTCGGGCCAGTCGTCGGGGAACGCGTCGAGCACGTTCCACCCGCCGCCGTCGATCACATAGGTCACGACGACCTTGGGACGTCGGAGGGATCTCGTCGTCGCGAGCGGCAGCGGCCGGCCGCCGCGGTCGGTGGGCCAGGCGTCGAAGCCGATCTGCTGCGCGGTGGTGGGCGCGAGGTCCGCGAGCGTCACGCGCTCGTCGGAATCGCCGGCGACCACCAGCCCGGGGGCGTGCACCAGGAGCGGGATCCGCTGGAGATACATCCACACGCTGGCGTGGCTCGTGCGCGGATCTCGAGGAACGAGCGCGAGCGATTCCTGGGGATAGTTGGCGCTGTTGTACGGAGCGAGCAGCAGCTGCAGGTCGCCGGCTCGCCGAGGGATGAACGTTCTCCGGACGAGCTCCATGTACTCCGAGCCGAGATCGGTGGCCATCGCCTCCTGGATCGGGCGGGGATCGGGACGACCCAGCTTCCTCGCGGTCCAGCCGATCGTGGGCCCGGCGAGCGCCCAGGCGAACCCGCCGAGGGCCGCCGCGACGAGGAGATTCCGGCGGCCCGGATCGGGCTCGGGGCCGGTCGCGCGGCCAGGTCCCCACAACGTGATCGCGACGCCGAGACCGAGCGTGACCAGCCCGACCGCGACCCCGAGCACCCACGAGCCGGCGAGCCCCACGACGAGTCCGGCGAGCCCGGCGAGGGCTGCGAACACGATCAGGGCACGGGAGTCAGGACGCCGATCCATCGGAGGCCTTCATGTTCCCAGACCCTCAGCGGTGGAAGTTGCAGCTCGTGTGGCGTTCCCGTTGTGAGAAGCGGCGCTACGTCCGCCTGCGCTCCAAGTCGAGGAATGGAAGCGGGACGACGGTCGTGGCGACCTGACCCCGCTCGCCCTCGACGCTCCACTCGATGCTCAGCCGTGTGCCGAGCCTCGCGTGGCTCCTGTCGACCGAACCGAATCCGAGCATCTTCTTGACCGTGGTGCCCCAGGTGATCGAGGTGGCACGGCCGACCTGGCGCGCGTCCCGATACACCGGCACGGGCGCCCGATGCACGAACGGGCTGATCGCGGGGGCCTGGCCGTGCTTGGCGAACATGCCCTCGATGCCCGACCAGTCGAGCTCGAGGCCCACGAGGCGACGCTCGGGACCTCCCGCCGCGTGCTCGGCGCGCAGCGCCCGACGGCCCGTGAAATCCGTGGCCTTGCCGAGGTCGACGAGGGACTCGAAGCCGAGCTCATAGGGGGAGTACTGCTGCTCGGGCGCGACCGCGTGGCGAGCGCTCGTGTACTCGGCCTCGATCAGGATGAGCCCGGCTTCCACACGGGCGACGTCCATCGCGTTGATGCCGACGGGGTAGATGCCGTAGCGCGCGCCGACTTCGAAGAGCCGGTCCCAGACGAGCAGGGCCTGGTCGGCCGGTATCCAGAGCTCGTAGCCCCGATCGCCCGTGTACCCGGTGCGCGTCACGTCGACCGCGACGCCCTCGATCTCGGTTGGGCGACGTCCGAAGTACTTGAGATCTGACCAGTCGGCTCCGGTGGCCTCCTGCAGCACCTCGCGGCTCAGGCGTCCCTGCAGGGCGAGGGCGGCGGTGCGGTCGCTGATGTCGTCGATCTCGACGTCGAGCCCGGTCGCGTTCATCGTGAACCAGCGGTAGCTCGCGTCGGCGGCGGTCACGCGGTACGTGGTGTCGTCGAGGCGCGCGATGGTGCCGTCGTCGAGCACTTTTCCTTCCTCGTCGCACCACGGGGAGTAGAAGACGCGGTCGATCCGGAGCTCCGTCATGTCGCGCGTCATCACCCGGTCCAGCAGGCGCTGCGCGTCCGGCCCCGATACCTCGTACTTGTAGAGGGGGCTCACGTCGATCACCGCGGCGGCCTCGCGGATCGCGCTGTACTCGATGTCGTGGAAGTCGGCGTAGACGGGCACCGACAGCCAGCCCGACCAGTCGCCCCAGGCCATCTTCGAGTTCAGCTCTTCCTGCCGCGGGAAGAACGCGGTGGGCACGCTCACGGGTGGACCTCCTCCGGATCCAGCTTCCCGAACTCGATGCAGCGTACCGGTGGAAGCGCACAAGCATCCGACCTCCGGTCAAACCCATCGGGTCGCGACCGACTGTCGTACGGTTGCCCAGACGGAGCGGCTTCATCATGAGATGCGGCGACGGGGAGCCCACGCACTGACTTGAAGTCAAGGGGCCGTTGGTGACCCCCAGGGGGCCGGGCTAGCATGACCCGGCGCGGGCCTCGAAGCTGCGGATCTCTGGCTGCAGGCCCGACGTCACCGGAGGATCCAGAATGGCGAAGCGGTACGACGCGGTCGTGATCGGAGGCGGGCACAACGGTCTCGTGAACGCCGCCTACCTCGCGAAGGCCGGGCTGAAGGTGCTGGTGCTGGAACGCCGGCACATCCTTGGGGGCGCGACCCTCAGCGAGGAGATCGTGCCGGGGTTCACGTTCTCAGTCTTCAGCTACGTCGTCTCGCTGCTGCGCCCCGAGATCATCCGAGACCTGCAGCTGCCGAAGCACGGGCTCGAGATCCTGCCGCTCGACGGCACGATCACGCCGCTCGACGGCGACTCCCTCTGGCGCGTGAACGACCACGGCAAGACCGTGCGGGAGCTCAGGCGCTGGAGCCTGAACGACGCCGAGGTCTACGAGGAGTACGGCCAGCTGATGGCCGAGATGGGCCGGTTCATCAAGCCGATCCTGTCGATCGCCCCGCCCGACCCCGGGAAGATCTCGCCTGGGCACTGGCTGCCGCTCGGCCCCCTCGCGAAGGCGTTC
>JBEVGU010000005.1:0-3543 GCA_040511595.1 Actinomycetota bacterium
GGTCGCGCGCGGGAATCACGTGGATCGTGCCGCGCATCGTCCATGAGCGCACGATCTCGCCGCGGTCGAAAGCCGCATCGACGTCGCGGACGCTCGGGGCGCCCTTCGTGCGGGCGGCGAGCGCCCATCGCCCGCCCCAGAACTCCTGGCCCTGGGTGGCGAGCATGTGCCCCGCGGCCGCAGCGATCGTCGGCGCAGGCGCCGACAGTCGGTGCGAGCGGAGTCGCCGTTCGATCACCCGTTCCACCCGCATTCCGACATTGTGTCGCACCCCTGGTCACGCGTCACGCGCCCACGATCAAGACGCCGCGGCGCGGCACGCGCAGACTGGTGCAGAGCATGGAGGAGTCTGCGATGTCGCACCACGAACACGAGCACGAGCACGATCACGCCCTGGGCAATCCCGACCTGATCCCGGTCCGCGTCGTGGCGCGCGAAGAGGTGCGGCATCCGCTCGATCCGCTCACCGGAGCCGAGATCGAGGCGGCACGAGCGATCCTCGTGGACGCGGGCCTGCTGGGTGAGAGCGTGCGGGTGCCGATGCTGCTGCCGCACGAGCCCGAGAAGGACGAGCTGGCGGCGTGGTCGCCAGGAGAGGCGTTCGAACGCCGGGTCGAGGTGACCCTGCTCGAGGTCGCGACCGGCGCGGTCGCCGAGGCCGTCGTCTCGATCACCGCGGCCGCGGTGATCGAGCACCGACACCTCGACCCGGCCTCGCCGCCGTACGGTCAGCCGCAGTACCTGTTCGAGGAGTACGACCGCGCCGCAGACCTGGTCAAGGCCTCGCCCGAATGGCGCAGCGCAATGATCCGACGTGGACTGGAGGATCGCATCGACCTCGCGTTCTGCTCACCACTGGCTCCGGGATTCACCGGTCGCGCCGATGAGATCGGCCGCCGGGTGATCCGCTCGCTCACGTTCCTGCGCGACGCGGAGGACGACAACCCCTGGGCCCACCCCGTCGAGGGCCTGATCGTCCACATCGACCTCACCGAGAACCGGGTCATCCGCATCGAGGATGACGGCGACATCCCCGTTCCGGCGGCGAGCGGGAATTACAGGCCGGATGCCGTGGGCCCGGCCCGCGAGAGCCTCAAGCCCATCGAGATCACCCAGCCCGACGGTCCGAGCTTCCGCGTCGACGGGTCACTCGTCGAGTGGGAGAAGTGGTCGATGCGCATCGGGTTCAACGCCCGCGAAGGCCTTGTGCTGGGCGCGGTGACCTTCGACGGTCGCTCGGTGCTCTCCCGTGCCAGCATCCCCGAGATGGTCGTCCCCTACGGCGACACGTCGCCGACGCGCTTCTGGATCAGCTACTTCGATGCCGGTGAGTACCAGCTCGGCAAGAACGCGAACCACCTCGAGCTGGGCTGCGACTGCCTCGGCGTGATCCGCTACTTCGACGGCTACGTCGCCGACGATCAGGGTCATGCCGTGAAGATCCCGAACGTGGTCTGCATGCATGAGGAGGACTACGGGATCCTCTGGAAGCACACCGAACCGGGGATCGGCGCCGACGTGCGGCGCTCCCGGCGACTGGTCGTGTCGTACTTCTCCACGATCGGCAACTACGACTACGGCTTCTACTGGTATTTCTACCTCGACGGCGCGATTCAGGTCGAGGCCAAGGCCACCGGCATCGTCTTCGTCGGGGCAGGCGTGCCCGGGTCCGCGAACCGCCACGCCTCGGAGATCGCGCCCGGGGTGTTCGCACCTGTGCACCAGCACCTGTTCTCGGCGCGACTGGACGTCGCGATCGACGGTGAGGACAACCGCCTGGTCGAGATCGACGCCGCGCGCATTCCGATGGGCCCGGGCAACGAGTTCGGCAACGCGTTCACGTGGACCGAGACGCCGCTGCGCACCGAGCATGAGGCGCAGCGGGTCGCCGACACCTCGGTCGCCCGCGTGTGGGAGGTGCAGAGCGCTACGAAGAAGAACCACGTCGGCAAGCCCACCGCGTACCACCTGCTGCCGCAGCCGACGGCGCTGCTCATGGCGGACCCCTCCTCGACGGTCGCGGCGCGCGCGGCGTTCGCCACCAAGCACTTGTGGGCGACGGCCTATGACCGCGACGAGCGGTGGCCGAGCGGCCGGTACCCGAACGCCCACCAGGGCGGCGCGGGGCTGCCGGCGTACACGGCCGAGAACCGCTCGATCGAGGGCGAGGACCTCGTGCTGTGGCACACGTTCGGTCTCACGCACATCCCGCGGCCCGAGGACTGGCCGATCATGCCGGTCGACTACGCGGGATTCTGGTTCAAGCCGTACGGCTTCCTCGACGTGAACCCTGCGATGGACCTGCCCGAGTCGAGCCAGGCGCACGCCGCGGCGAGCTCATGCGGGGGCGGCGAGGGCTGCACCTGCGTCCACTGATCGGGGCAGCCGCCGAGAATGAAGAAGGGGTGGATGCCGCGGCATCCACCCCTTCTTCGTGAAATCAGCTGTACGGGTTGGCCGTCAGCGTGTACTTGGTCTGCAGGTACTCGTGGATGCCCTCGGCGCCGCCCTCGCGGCCGAGGCCCGACATCTTCCAGCCGCCGAACGGGGCTGCCGCGTTCGAGACGACCCCGACGTTCAGGCCCATCATCCCGGTCTCGAGCTTGTCGATCATGCGCTGCCCGCGTGAGAGCGACTCGGTGAACACGTACGAGACGAGCCCGTACTCGGTGTCGTTCGCGATCGCGACGGCCTCGTCCTCGGTGTCGAACGGGCTGATCGCGAGCACGGGACCGAAGATCTCCTCGCGCAGGATGTCGCTGCCCGCCTTCACGTCGGTGAGCACGGTCGCCTCGTAGAAGGTGCCGTCGCCGAGTCCATCGATCGTGCCGCGCTGACCGCCGGTGAGCAGCTGCGCGCCGCGCTGCACGGCGTCGCCGACGAGCTCTTCGGCCTTCGCGACCGCGCGATCATCGATCAGCGGGCCGATGATGACGCCGTCCTCGGTGCCGCGGCCCATCTTGAAGCCGTTCACGCGCTCGGTGACCCGGCGGGCGAACTCGTCGGCGACGGCGCGGTGCACGATGAAGCGGTTCGCCGCGGTGCACGCCTGCCCGATGTTGCGGAACTTCGCCAGGATCGCCCCGTCCACCGCCTTGTCGAGATCGGCGTCGTCGAACACGACGAACGGCGCGTTGCCACCGAGCTCCATCGACGTGCGCAGCACGCCGTGCGACGCCTGCTCGAGTAGACGCTGACCCACCGAGGTCGAGCCCGTGAAAGAGAGCTTGCGCAGACGCGGGTCGCGGATGATCGGCTCGGACACCGCGCCCGAGGTCGAGGTGGTGAAGACGTTGACGACGCCCTTGGGCAGGCCCGCGTCTTCGAGCAGCTTCGCGAAGTACAGGGTCGTGAGCGGAGTGAGCTCGGCGGGCTTGATCACGACGGTGCAGCCCGCGGCGAGCGCCGGAGCGATCTTGCGTGTCGCCATCGCCAGTGGGAAGTTCCACGGGGTGATCAGGAAGCAGGGACCGACCGGATGCTGCGAGACGATCATGCGACCGGTGCCCTCGGGGTTCGCTCCGTAGCGCCCCTGAATGCGAG
>JBEVGU010000006.1:0-57993 GCA_040511595.1 Actinomycetota bacterium
GCCGTGCAGCCCGAGCATGCGCCATCCTTCCGGGAAGTGGCGGTCGTAGCAGATGTATACGCCGACAGGGCCGATCGCGGTCTCGAACACCGGGTAGCCCCCCGTCCCGGGCGCGAAGTAGAACTTCTCCCAGAAGCCCTGTACCTGTGGGATGTGCTGCTTGCGGTACCTGCCGAGGTAGGTGCCGTCGGCGTCGATCACGGCGGCCGTGTTGTGATAGAGCCCCGGCTGCACGATCTCGTACATGGGCAGCACCATCACCATGCCGAGCTCCTTGGCGACGGACTGGAAGCGCTTCGTGGTCGGCCCGTCGGGGATGGGCTCGGTGTAGCTGTAGTACTCGGTGTCCTGTACCTGGCAGAAGTACGGGCCGTAGAACAGCTCCTGGAAGCACATCACCTGCGCGCCTTGCGACGCGGCCTCGCGCGCGGCCTCCTCGTGCTTGTCGATCATCTTGTCCTGGTCGCCGGCCCAATCGGTCTGAAGCAACGCGGCCCTCACGGTCGTCATGGTGTCTCGTCTCCTCGCTCGACGCGCTGTCGGGTCCATCGTAGTGACCCTCCAACCGAGGCGCGTGGCGTTCCCTTGGTTGGCGGCTCGACGCCTCGGCCTCGAGGGAGCACCATGGGTGGCACCGAGCCCGGGGGGGATTGACGTGGCCAGGGATGACGAGGACCGTGCGGTGCGAGGCATGCAGCAGCATCGGCTCTTCGCCGGGCTCCCGCGAGACCTGCTCGCCGACATGGTCGCCGCAGGCCACGTCCGAGCGTACCGGAGCAGCTCCTACGTCACGATGCAGGGCGATGCGTCGGACGAGGTGTTCCTCTTGCTCGAGGGACGGCTCGAGATCTCCACTGCATCGCCCGCGTCGCGGCCGCAGCTCCGGTCGGTGCTGGAGCCCGTCCGTCTCTTCGGCGAATTGGGCGTCCTGGCCGAGACCGAGCGGACGGCCTCGGTGTTGTGCATGGAGGATTCCCGCGTGTGGGTCCTCGAGCGCGAACCCTTCGTGTCGCTGCTGGCGGCCCAGCCCGCCCTCGCGCTCGGGATGCTGAGCGCCCTGGCGCGGCAGGTCGTGTCGAAGGAGACGCTGGCCGCCGACCTCGTGTGGCTCGATCTGAAAGGGCGGCTCGCGAAGCGCCTCCTGCAGCTCGCGACCCCCGCCGGTGGGGAGGCACCATCCGTGGTGCCGCCGATCACGCAGGCGGATCTCGCGAGCCTCTGTGGCGTCACTCGCGAAAGCATCTCCAAGACGCTGGCCTCGTTCGGCAGGCGTGGTCTCGTGCGTCGTGACGGGCATGGATACGTGCTCCTCGACATGGCCACGCTCGAGCGCCTCGCCGGGGGGTGACGGCCACGTGCGACGACGGCGGATCGGGACGAACCGTCCGATCCGCCGTCGTCGGGCGCGGGAGGTCAGCCCGTGCTCGTTCGTCAGCACCCCTGCTTGACGGGGCAGCGGCCCCCACCACGAGGATTCACCGTCGCGGTTCCCCCTCCGGAGTAGGCGCCGCTCTCGCGCGCGCCGACAAAGCTGTCGGGCGTTCCGACCGGGATGCTCCCGGCGTAGGCGCCGCCTTCGCGGATCGCGGTCGCCGCTCCCACGGATGCCGGGTTCGTCGCCGCGCCCGTCAGGCCGCCCGTGACAGGCGTTCCGGGGCCGTGCAGCGCGAAGTCGCCGGTCGGCCGATCGCCGGTGACCACCTGCGTCGCCGGCGATGCCGGAGCCCGAACGACGGTGGTGGTGTCGCCGAGGTCCGAGGCGAGTCCCAGGGTGATCGCCGCGGCGAGGAGCGCCACCACCGTGCCGATCGCCGCCCAGGTCCACAGTGAGTGTCCCTGGGTCGGCTCGACCGACCCTTGAGCCCTCGACGCATCCATGGCTCCTCCTTCCATCGGTGGCCACGTGGTTCGCAGCCCTCGAGCCGAAGGTAGGCGCGCCGCGCCGGCGGGTCGGTGACCCGAGCCACAGGCGGGGTGTGAGGTCGCTCACATGTCCGGTTGAGCGTGCTCGATCGGATCGACCGGTCGGAGGCCGCGACTCAGCTGGACTGCGGCGGCGGAGCCGGCGGCGCCGGCGTGGGGGATGGGTTCGAGGATGGAAGCGCCGCCCCGGCGCCAGAAGCACGGTCCCATATCCGGTTCAGGTGCTCCTGGATGTAGACGCCGTTGCCGATGACGACGAACAGCATGATCACGATCGTGAGCGCCGGCTCGAGCTCCGGCTGGATCGACATGCGCCCCTCGACCGCTTGCAGGTGTTTGGCCGTGTTGTACATCGCGATGAACGGCGGCACGATGATGATCCAGCCGAAGAGCATCGCCATCAGCGAGCGCACCGGGCTGATCGACTCGTCGTGCTCGAACCGCCGGAGCTCGTCGTTCACCTGGTAGTACCAGTAGAGGAAGTAGATGCCCAGCGTGATGAACGAGAGCCCGAGCACGCCGAGCGGGTTCCGTTTCAGGTACCGCTGACCATCGATCGTGACGGACTCCGCCATCCTGCCTCCCCCGAACGTGTGGGTGAGGAGTCTAGGTCATCGCTCGGGGTGGCAGCATCGTGAGGAGCATCACCGTCGGTTCGAGGGCTTCGAGAGCGTGCGGGCGACCGCGCTCATGGGGGCCCGCCTGCCCGTTGCGTCGAGGCCGTGGTCGCGATGCCGACGTTCGACATGGGCCTCGGCTCCTCGGACCGGGCCGGTCAGTCCCGCAGCAGCGATGCCGGCAGGCGCTGGCGTTCTCCCACCAGGCGCTGCCAGCTGTGCGGCCCCGGTCGATCGAGGAGGCCGGCCACCGTCGCGAGCGTGAAGTCGGCCGGGGCGGCGCCGGCCAGCTCCGCGGGGACCAACGGGAACGAGACGGTGCCCTCCGCCCGAGCCCTGGGGGAGAACGGCGCCACGATCGTCGCGCCGGTGCCGTTGCGCGAGGGGTCGAGCATGACCCGTCCCTTGCGGCCGGCCTTGCGGAACGAGTCCGTGACGAGGTCCGGGCGGCGGCCGGCCACGATCGCCGTCACCCTGGCGGCGGCGCGACGCAGGTCCTCGGCCGAGACGCGGCGTTCGATCGGCGTCACCACGTGCAGCCCTTTGCCGCCGGTGGTCTTCACGCCCGACGTGAGCTCATGGTCCTCGAGCACCTCGAGGACGAGTCCCGCGACCTCGACCGCGGCCTCGAACGCCCCGTCGGGCGGGTCGATGTCGACGACCAGCAGGTCTGGCCGATCGAGCTTGTCGGCCCGGACCGGCGCCGGATGCAGCTCGAGCGAGGCCTGGTTGCCCAACCAGGCGAGGGTGGCGCGGTCGTCGCACACGACGAAGTCGACATCGCGGCCGGCGCTCGGCGCTGGGATCCTCACGGTGCGAATCCACTCTGGCGCGTAGCTCGACGCGGCCTTCTGGAAGTACCGCTTGCCCCCGACGCCGTCGGGTGCCCGTACCAGCGTGAGCGGGCGGTCGCGGAGCCACGGCAGCATGTGGTCCGCCACGGCCTCGAGGTAGTCCACGAAGGCCTGCTTCGTGATGTCGATCGCGGGCCACAACAGCTTGTCCGGACGCGTGACTTCGACGCGGGCGGGCGATCTCATGCGGGGAACCCGCTGCCTCGGGATCAGCCGGGCGATCGTTCGTCGTCGGCTTCGACGGGAACCGGCGTTGCCTGTTCGAGGGCGTCGGCCTCGGGGGCGTCTTCGGGGAGGTGGTCCGGGAAGGGATCGGCCTCCTCGCCAGTCCCATCGTCAACGACGGGCACCGCCTGCTCGAGCGCGTCTGCCTCCGGCACGGACTCGCTCGCGTCGCGGCCTTCGGCGTCGTGGCGGGGTGGATCGGGATGGTTGGGCATCGTGTGCCTCCTCGCGGCTCGGGAGCTCGCTCGTGCGTGCTACCCCGGCGTGGCCTCGATGAACCTCACCGTGTCGGGAACCCTGCCACCATACGTCGGACCAGGCACCGCTGCCGCCGGCGTCCGCCCCGACGTTCGTCGAGAGGCGATCGCCGGACCGGCTACGATGACGACCATGCGGGGCGACAGCGTCGAGGTGACCGTCGACGTGGGCAACGGCGTGCAGACGTTCGAGATCCGGGCCACCCGGGCGGGCCGGCGCGTGGAGGTGACCACCGGGCGGACCGTCGTCGAGGTGGCCGAGCTCACTCGAGGCGGCACAGCGGTGCGCACGGCGAGGTTCATGGCCTCTCGCGTGGTGGCGCTGGTCGAGCATCCGGCCGAGCGGGAGCCGGCAGGTACCCGGGCGGGAGGCCGTCGCCAGATCGAAGGCCAAGGGTCGCTTGGCTGAGTTGTCATGAGCCCGTTGCAGATCGGGGACGACGCTCCTGTGGTGCCGGGGGTTCGGTTCGGCGGCAATCCGGTCGGTCTCTTCTTCTACAAGGTGACGTGTCCGACGTGCCGGATGGCGGCTCCGGCGATGTCGGGGTTCGAACGAGCGTTTCCCGGGAGCGTGATCGGGATCGGCCAGGATCCGGCCGCGGCGCTCGAGACGTTCACGGACGAGTTCGACTTGGGCATCGTGTCGATCGAGGACGAGCCGCCCTATCGGCTCTCCGACGCCTTCGCGGTCGAGACGGTGCCGACGCTGTTCCTGATCGGTGACGACGGGCGCGTGCTCGACGCGGTGGGTGCCTGGGATCGAGAAGGCTTCAACCGGGTGGCCGCGACGCTTGCCGATCGCCTCGGCGTCGAGCGGGTGGTCGTGTCCGCTCCCGACGACGGACGCCCGGACTTCAAGCCCGGCTGAGGCTCGCGCAACATGCGCTCGGTCTGAGCGCGAAGGCGATCACGGCCGGCCACGCGGCGCCGGCTCGAGAGGCGCCGCGATGCCCGGTTCCCGTTCCCCTGGCCGAGCGTCGGCAGCGAGCAGCGCGTCGGCCGCGACCCGTTGAGCCTCCGCGGGCGATCGGTCGTCCGCGAGGTTCGTGACGGCTGCGCGCACCCTCGAGGACAGGGCGGCCGTGCCGCCCCCGAGCGACGCCCCCGACCGATCGATGTCCAGCACGTCGTTCGCCATCAGCACCTCGACAGAGACGATCTCCTCGAGCAGGCCGAGGGCGTCATGTGCCTTGCTCACGGCGAGTGGCGCGCCCGTGGCGTGGTCCTCGACGCCCATGTCGAGCGGCGGCACGTCCAACGTCGCGGGCGCGGCCAGCTGCTTGAGCTCGGCGAACGAGGCGGCCGCCGGATACCGCAAGGTGACGCCGACCAGCTCCGGCGGCCCCTCGCCCTCCGGCGGCCCTGCTCCGTCCGGCGGCCCAGCGCCAGTGAGGGAGCTGAAGAACGCGTCCCAGAGGTGACTCAGGCGCCGATCCGCGATCTGGCCGGTGTGCGCGATCGACACGCGGAGCTGATCGAACGCGATCGCCATCACGATCGGATGGAAGTTCCCGTTGTGGATCATGGCGTCCTGCTCGATCGAGACGAGCGGGTTGTCGCCGTGCCCGTTCAGCTCGACCTCCACGGCCCGCCGTGCCCACGCGATCGCCTCGCGAAACGCGCCGTGCACCTGTGGGATCACGCGGAACGACAACGGGTCCTGCACCGAGCGCGCGACGCCGGCCTCCAGCACGAAGCTTCCCTCGAGCGCCGCCTGCACCGCTCGGCTCGACGCAGCCTGACCGGGGAACGGCTTCCCGTCACCCACCGCCGGGTTCACGATCGACGGGTTGCCCTTCGTCGCCTCGAGCGAGAGCGCGGCCACCACGTCGACGAGCTCCGCGAGCCGTCGTGCGCGCTCGAGCGCGACCGCCGCCTCACCGATCGTGACGGCGTTGGACGACATGATCGTAAGCCCGTCCTTCGGCTCGAGGCGCAGCGGCTCGATGCCGGCGCGGCGGAGGGCCTCGGCGCCCGCGAGTCGCTCGCCGTCGAGCTCGGTCGTACCCATGCCGATGGCGACCTGTCCGATCGTCGCGAGCTGCCCGAGGTCGCCGGTGCCGACGGAGCCCCGAGATGGCACGATCGGGTGCACGCCGGCGTTCAGCATCTGCACGAGCACGTCGGCCACCCGAGGGCTCGCGCCCGAGCCTCCTCGAGCGATGCCGTTCACCCGGGCCGCGATCGCGGCCCGGACCAGCTCGGTCGGCAACGGGTCGCCGAGGCCGCCGGCGTGTCCCACCAACAACATCTCCTGGGTCCTACGGAGCTCCTCGGCCCGCAGGCGCGTGTCCTTCATGTGACCCACGCCCGTGTTCAACCCGTAGACCGGCTCGTCGCCCCCGAGCATGCGGTCGATCACGGCACGGCTGGCCTCGATCGTGGCGCGCGCGTCGTCGCCGATCTCGAGCCTGGCTCCTCGCGCGACGTCGAGCAGCTCCTCGATGGTGAACGGCGCCGCGGTGATCGTGACGGTATCCACGTCAGACGACCTCGTACACGCGCCACTCGCCGGGCACGCCCTTCAGCTCGTGCGCGCCGCGGTCGCGGAACTCGATGCCTGAGCCAACGACGACGTCTTTCACGGTCGAGGAGACGAAGACCTCGCCGGCCCCTGCGAGGGCGGAGATGCGCGCCCCGATGTGCACGGCGAGCCCCTGCACGTCGCCGTCGGAGAGCTCGACCTCGCCCGTGTGCACGCCGGCGCGGATGTCGAGGCCGATCGCCTCGATCGTCGTGGCTGCGGCCCGCGCGCACTCGATCGCGCGCCTCGGGCTGTCGAACGTGGCGAGGAAGCCGTCTCCTGCGGTGTGCACCTCGCGCCCACCGAACCGCTCGAGTTCCGCGCGGAGCAGCCGGTGGTGGCGTTCCAGCAGGTCCCGCCAGTCGCGATCGCCGAGCTCGGAGGCTCGCTCCGTCGAGCCCACGACGTCGGTGAAGAGCACCGTGGAGAGCACGCGGTCGTGTCGGGGAGGTGGCCGAGTGCCCGTGAGGAACCCCTCGATCTCGTCAGCGATGTCCTCGACGTCGTCGGCGAAGATCGCGGTGCCGGTTCCTTCCACCTCGGCCAAGCGAGCGTCGGGAAGTGCTGCGACCAACGCTCGCGCGTTCCGCATGGGCAGGATGGTGTTGCCGGTTCGGTTCATCACGAGCACGGGCGCCTTCACATCGTTCAGCTGATCCCGGATGTCCAACGACAGCTGGGCCCGGACGAACGCGTCGACCCGGAAGCCGCTCGATGCGGAGCGGTTGTAGCGACGGAACCACGAGCGGAAGCCGGGTTCGTTCATCCGCGCGGGGGCCACGATCGACAGATGGGTCTCCATGTCGATCTGTGCGCTCGCTTCCGCCATGCGCTGCAACACATCGAGCTCGACGCCGAAGTCGTCGTCCTCGGACGGGAGGAGCCGGGGTGAGGTCTCGAAGGCGACGACGCCGGTCACCCGATCGGGATGCGTGGCGGCGAACGACAACGCCAGCGCCCCCGCATCCGTCGTGCCCATCACGGTCGCGCGATCGCTTCCGGCCGCGTCCATGACCGTCTCGAAGTCCACGAGCTGCTCCTCGAACGTCGGGATCGCATCGAGTGGGTCCGACATGCCCATGCCCCGGCGGTCGAACCGGATCAATCGCGAGAACTCGCCCATCCGGTCGTACAGTCGCCGCAGCTTCGGGTCTTCCCACCCGATCTCGAGGTGCGAGACGGTGCCGTGCATCAGCACGAGGTCCACGTGGCCGGAGCCCGTCACCTGATAGGCGATGTGCACGCCGTCGGGGGCGAGGGTGTATTCGGTCTCGACCGGTGTCATGGCCAGGAGTCTCGCCGGTCGTCGCTCATCGCACAATCCGCCGCTCCTACGCCGGCGTCCCTTCGGGCTTCCCGGCGCGAGCCGGGGCTAGACTGCCTGACATGGCCGACTCCCGCAGTCGTGCGATCCTCGCCCCGGTCGTCGGTGGATCGGGCCCGGTCATGCTGATCGGCGGCGCCGAGGACAAGCTGCGGGGCCAGCGCATCCTCAAGCGGTTCGCGCGCCTCGCCGGCGGCGCCGAGGCGAACGTCGTCGTGGTGGCCACCGCGTCGGAGATGGGCGAGCAGGTACTCACGCTGTACGAGCGCCTCTTCCTCGAGCTCGGCGTCGCGAGCGTGACGGGCGTGCATCCGCAGGAGCGCGGCGAGGCCGACCGAGCTTCGGCGGCCGCGCCGATGGGTGAGGCCACGGCCGTCTTCCTCACCGGCGGGAATCAGCTGCGGCTCACGTCGGTGATCGCGGGCACCCGGCTCCACCGGGGCTTGCACCTCGCTCACGACCGCGGGGCGGTGATCGCTGGGACCTCGGCCGGCGCGAGCGCGCTCGCTTCGCACATGATGGCGTTCGGCCAACCGGGGGCGACCCCACGGCACGGGCACGTGCAGACGGCCGCGGGGCTCGGGCTCGTCGAGGGCACGATCGTCGACCAGCACTTCGAGCAGCGCACCCGGCTCGGGCGGCTGCTCGCCGCGATCGCCCAGTCGCCGTCGCTCATCGGCCTCGGGCTCGACGAGGACACCGCGGCGATCGTGCACTCCAATCACTCGATGGAGGTGATCGGGCGCGGCGCGGTCACCGTGGTCGACGGCTCCCGCATGGAGACCGATGCGTACCGGCTGCGCGGCCGCCGACCGATGATGGTCTCGGGAGCGCTGCTGCACTCCATCCCCTCCGGCTACTGGTTCGATCTGCGGGCCAGGGCGTTGATCCGCCCAGAGGGCTCGCGTGCGAGCGAGCGTGAGGCCTCGGAGTGACGCCAGCGAAGCGCTCGTCCACGAAGGCGCGCTCCACCGAGACCGAGCCGAGGGAGCGAACCTCCGCGAGACGATCGTCGGGGAAGGCTTCGTCCCCTCGCCCCGCGCCGGACCTGGAGATCCTGCAGACCCAGGTCTTCCGCGGCCCCAACTACTACTCCTACGACCAGTCGATCCGTCTGCTGGTCGACCTCGGATCGCTCGAGCGCTGGCCGTCGAACACGATCGACGGGTTCAACGACACCCTGCTCGAGCTGCTGCCGGGCGTCGGCCAACATTCGTGCTCGCGGGGGCACGCGGGCGGGTTCCGCGAGCGGCTCGAGGAAGGCACGTGGGCCGGCCACGTCGCCGAGCACATCGCGATCGAGCTGCAGCGCGAGTCCGGTGCGCAGGTCTACCGCGGGAAGACCCGGGGCGCCGGCACGCCCGGTCGCTACAACGTGATCTACGGGTACTGGGAGGAGCAGGTCGGTCTCGCGGCCGGCCGCCTCGCCGTCCGGCTCGTGAACCACTTGGTTCGACGGGAGAAGGGCTTCGTCTTCCAGCACGAGCTCGAGCGGCTGATCCTGCTCGCCGAGCGGCGCGCGTTCGGCCCCTCGACGCAGTCGATCCTCGACGAGGCCGCGAGCCGCGACGTCCCCTTCATCCGCCTGAACGACCAGTCGCTCGTGCAGCTCGGGCAGGGGAAGTATCAGCAGCGCATCAGGGCCACGATGACGTCGATCACGTCGGCGCTCGCGGTCGACATCGCGGGCGACAAGCAGCTGACCAGACAGCTGCTCGAGTCGGCCGGGCTGCCGGTGCCCACGGGCGCGGTGGTGCGGACCGCCGACGACGCCGTCGAGGCGGCGAAGCGGATCGGGTTCCCCGTCGTGACCAAGCCGCTCGACGGCAACCACGGGCGGGGTGTGGGGCTCCACCTCACGTCGGTGCGCGCCGTGCGGGGCGGCTTCTCGCGCGCGGTGAAGCAGAGCCGCGGCGGCCTGGTGGTCGTCGAGGGCATGGTGCGCGGCAACGACTACCGGCTGCTCGTGGTCGGCGGGAAGATGATCGCCGTCGCCGAGCGGGTGCCCGCGCACGTCGTCGGCGACGGCACCCGCTCCGTGCGCGAGCTCGTCGAGCTCGCCAACACCGACCCGAGGCGCGGCATCGGCCACGAGAAGGTGCTCACGCGCATCCGCGTCGACGATGCCGCCGAGGCGCTGGTGGCGTCGCAGGGGTTCTCGCTCGACGACGTGCCCGGCGCCGGCGTGATGGTGATGCTTGCGGCGACCGGCAACATGTCGACCGGTGGCAGCGCGATCGACCGCTCGTGGGATGCGCACGAGGACAACGTGGAGATCGCCGAGGAGGCCGCCCGCGTCGTGGGACTCGACGTCGCCGGCATCGACTTCATCGCCCCCGACATCACCGTGCCGGTGCGCGAGACTGGCGGCGCGATCGTCGAGGTGAACGCGGCGCCCGGGTTCCGCATGCACACCCATCCGACCGAGGGCGAGCCGCAGTACGTGGCGCGCCCCGTGATCGATCTGCTGTTCCCGGCCGGCACGCCCTCGCGCATCCCGATCGTCGCGGTGACCGGATCGAACGGCAAGACCACGACCGTCCGGATGATCGCGCACGTGATGAAGAGCATGGGCCGCAAGGTCGGCCTGACCTCGACCGACGGCATCTACATCGACGGGCGGCTCACGAAGCGCGTCGATGCGAGCGGGCCTCGCTCGGCCCAGACCGTGCTGCAGAACCCGCGCGTCGACTTCGCGGTGTTCGAGGTGGCCCGCGGCGGCATCCTGCGCGAAGGGCTCGGCTACGGACGCAACGACGTCGCGGTCGTGCTGAACGTCACGGGCGACCATCTCGGGCTGCGCGACATCGATACGATCGACCAACTCGCCGCGGTCAAGCGCGTGATCGTCGAGGCCGTGCCTCGCGACGGCTACGCCGTGCTGAACGCCGACGACGAGCTGGTTGTCGAGATGCGCCGGCACTGTCCAGGCAACGTGATCCTGTTCACGATGCGCGACGATCACGAGCTGATCGAGCGGTGGGTCCGACGTGGGCGCAAGGCCGTGGTGCTGAGCCACGACGGCAAGGGCGAGCTGATCGTCCTGCGCGACGGGCGTCGCTCGATGCCCGTGGGCTACACCCACCAGTTCCCCGCGACGTTCGACGGGCGGGCCCGCATGAACGTGCAGAACCTGCTCGCGGCCGTAGCGGCGGCACACGTCTCGGGCGCGCACCTGCACGACATCCGTCACGGTCTGCGGACCTTCACGACCGACTTCTTCCAGGCGCCGGGGCGCCTCAACATGGTGGACCTCGGCGGCGTCACCGTGCTGCTCGACTACGCGCACAACGCGGTCGGCCTGCAGATGGTGGGGGACTTCGTCGAGCGCATGACCTCGGAGCCGCCGGTGGAACGTCCGGGCGCGGCGTCGTGGTCGGCGAACCTGCGGGTCGCAGTGGTGGCCACGGCGGGCGATCGTCGCGACGAGGACATGCGCGAGCTCGGGAGGGTGGCCGCCCGCTACTTCGACGAGGTGATCGTGCGAGAGGACGTGAACCCCCGCGGTCGCGAGCGCGGCGAGACGGGAGGGCTCGTGATGGAAGGCATCGAGGAGGCGCGCGCCCAGGGAGCCCGGGCGGGGCACGCCGAGATCGTCCCCGATGAGCTCGAGGCATGCCGGTCGGCGCTCGACCGCAGCCGCCCGGGCGATCTCGTGGTGCTCTGCGTCGACCGGGCGGCCGAGGTATGGGACGAGATCGAGGCTCGCCGATCGCCCGTGTGGAGCTGACTCAGCGCATCGCGGCTCGGCGGACGAGCTCGCGCACCGTCGCCGGGTCCGCCCGCCGTGCCCCCAGGTCGCGCTCGAGCAGCTCGAACATCTCCGGGCGTTGCGCGAGCACCGTCAGCGCCAGCACGTCGGCCCCTCCGGACCGTTCGAGCATCGATCGCAGCGCCGAGATCTCGTCGGGCAGCGCGGGCACGTCGGTGGCGCCGCCGTCGATCGCGCCGGCGCGCAGCCGCGCGACGAGGTCCTGGGGGTCGCGTCCTCGCAGGTACCTGGGGAGCTCCGCGATCATCACGTGATCGGCGCCTCGCGCCGCCCGGTAGCCCAGTCCGTGCAGGATCGCGTCGTCGCGGTCGCCGGCCGTGCAGAACGCGAGCCACGTGCTGGCGCCGCGAGGGCGCAGTCCGTGGGCGATCTCGGCGAGCCCGTCGATGCCCGCCTCGTTGTGCGCGTAGTCCACCACCACGATGCGATCGCCCAGCACGTAGACGTTGGCGCGGCCCGGGTTCGCGTCGGGGTCCGGCAGGAACGTGCGGAGCCCGTCGACGACCGCCGTCCGTGGCGTGCCGATCGCGAAGGCGGCCGCCGTCGCAGCCATCGCGTTCTGCACGTGCTGGGAGGCGATGCCCGCGAGCGTCATCGGCACCAGCTCGAGATCTTCGAGCCTGCGGGAACCACCCCTGCCGAGCTCGGCGAGGCTCCGGTCGAGCACCGTGATCGCCCGGCCCCCGTCGGCGAGCGCTTCTCGCAACGCCGGGTGGCGGGGATCGAGCGAGCACAGGAACGGGCGTCCACGCGCGCGTCGGCGCATGCCCAGCACGCGGGGATCGTCGGCGTTCAGCACGTGCCACCCGGTATCGCGGGTGATCGTCGTGATCGCGGCCTTCACCTCCGCGAGCTGATCGAGCGTGGAGACGCCGTGCATCCCGAGGTGGTCGGCGGACACGTTCGTGACCACGGACACGTCGTTGTGGCTCGTGCCGATCCCACGGAGCAGGATGCCGCCGCGGGCGGTCTCGAGGACCGCGACGTCGACGCCGGGCTGCGCGAGCGCCATCTGCGCGCCGCCGAAGCCCGAATAGTCACCGGCCTCGACGAGCCGTCCGTCGTGGAAGACGCCGTCGGTCGAGGAGTACGCCACGCTGCGGCCGGCCCCGCGCAGGATGTGGGCCAGCAGGCGCACCGTCGTGGTCTTCCCGTTCGTGCCCGTCACCGCGATCACGGGGATCGTCGGTTCGGTCACCGACGGCGGAGGGCCGGGATCGATCTCGGCGATGCGAGCGGCGGCGTCGGTGGCCAGGCTCTCGAGCGACCGGCGGGTCCCGAGCAGGTCGCGCATCACGGCGGCGACCTGACGGGCGAGCGCCTCGGCCGCACCGCGTCGCCGCCACGGGAAGGCGAGCACGACGTGCTCCTCACCGGGGCCGGGCCTGCCCCGCGCGGCCAGGCGCACGGACGACGCCCTCCCGACCGTGCGCGCGACGTGGGCCGCGACTCGCGCGGTGAACCGCAGCCGCTGCTCGCTGTGCCGAGCCCCGGGTCGCGAGGTGCCGGGCAGTGACATGTCGGCGGCCATGCGAGCGAGCCTCGGTTCGGTCGCGCGGAGCCATCCAGGCGCGGCGAGCGTGAGCTTCACGGCCGGCCTCGGGAAGTAGAGGTTCGGCCCGTCGAGCACCCGGAGCTCCACGATGTCGACGGGGTCGGGCATGCCGGGGCCAGCCTACCGACGCCGGCGACGAGCAGCGAACGATCCGCGCTCGTGGCGAGCGGGTAAGCCGGCCGAGCCGAGGCGAACGGGAGCGCGCGCGTTGTACTACACGGTTCCGCCTGATCTCACCGCTCCCTCGAGATGAAGGCCGCCGGCGTCCCGGTGCTCGCCGGGGGCACCGACTTCTTCCCGTCGCTGGTCGGGCGGCCGTCGCCGCCATCGGTCGTCGACATCGCGGGCCTCGACGAGCTGCGGGGCATCGTCGAGACCGCCGAGGGCCATCGCATCGGCGCGCTCACACGCTGGGCGGATGTGGCCGCGGCCTCGATGCCCCCGATTCGACGGTCTGCGAGCCGCGGCGAATGGTGCACGTCGCGGTGACCGGTGGCGCCCCCGAGTGGGGCGAGCCCGTGAGCGACGAGGAGTTCGTCGAAGGGTTCTGAAACTTCGAGCGCCCCGAGCTTCAGTTCCGGGGGGTTGCGCGTCGATGCTCGAAGCACGGCTGCGTGGGGAGACCTCATGTCACGGGTGCTGGTGATCGACGACGAGACGATCGTTGCGACGATCCTCGGATACGCGTTCGAGGCGATGGGCCACGAGACGATCGCGGCCGACGGCGGCGCCTCGGGCATCGACGTCGCGCGCGTGGAGCGCCCCGATGCGATCGTGCTCGACCTGATGATGCCCGCGGTCAACGGCCTCGACGTGCTCGAAGCCCTACGTCACGACGAGTCCACGCGTGACGTGCCCGTCCTCGTGCTGACCGCCGTGTCGATGTCGCGCGAGCACCTGCGGTGTGTCTCGGGTGGGGCCGACGTCGTGATGACGAAGCCGTTCGACCCCCGGGACGTCGCCGACGCGGTCGAGCGCCTCCTGGCCACGGCGACCCCCGCCCGCACCGGCGCCTGACGGTTCCTGCCGGGACCGGCACAGCGGTCCGGCAAGGTTCCCGCGGCCCGACCCGACCCGGTCGCTGACGAGCGGGCGGTATCCGCTCGAGGGCATCGCGCGCCCGGTCCGCGTCTGCAGCATCGAGTGGCGCACGTCCTGCTCTGAGCGAGGCCGCAGGGCCCGTCACGGGCCGGCCGGGGACCCGGACCCCTCCGCCGCCGGCTCGCTCGACGGAGTCTGCGACTCGGCCAGGCGCCGACACAACACCTTGATGACCGCGAGCGACGTCTCGGGTCGCTCCCGCAGGATCGACTCGAACTGCCGCCGCTCGATCGACAGGACGCGGACGTCGCCGAGAGCCACGAGGCCGGCGATGCGAGGCTCGCTCGTGATCACCGCCATCTCGCCGACCACGTCACCGGACGAGCGCACCGCCACGATGCGCTCGCCGGCGTCGGCCTCGCCCGCCTCGTCGCGCACGATCACCGAGACCTCGCCGCTCACGATGATGTGCAT
This sequence comes from Actinomycetota bacterium, assembly GCA_040511595.1. Classification (GTDB taxonomy): domain Bacteria; phylum Actinomycetota; class UBA4738; order UBA4738; family HRBIN12; genus JAOUEA01. Next base: position 14,567 of record JBEVGU010000006.1, read on the forward strand.
CGCGTCGCCGGGCTCTCCCTGCTCCGCGATGATCGCGCCATCGACGTACGCGTGCTCCTGAGCGATGCGGGCGATCGGTTGCAGGTCGGGAGGGGGCAGCATCGCGAACAGCGGCACCTTCCGCAGGAACAGCACTCGCTCCATCGGGGATAGGGTCGCCAGGGTCCGGGTCATCGATGCTCCTTCCGTCGCACGGGCGACGACGCCGGCCGCGAGGTCGGCGCACGCCCGGATCCACTCGTCGGGATCGTGTCTGAGTCGCTCGAGCAACGCTCGCTGATCGGTCCGTTCCGGCGCCGCGTCCCATATCGAGAGGAGGGGCCGCACCACGTCGCGCCGCCCGATGCTCTCGATCACCTCGAGCGCGTTCGCCCGCTGCGAGGCATCGTCGAGGGCGAGGTTGTCGATCGCCACGGACATCGCGCCGTCTCCGTCGAGCACGGCTGCGGCCCGCAGGCCCGCGGCCGCATCGCGTCCCGACCGCGCGAGGAGGGAGTCCTTGAGCAGCGCGAGCCGTTCGTCGTCCCGGTCCTCGATCGCCGCGCCCAACCGATGGTGCTCGATCGCATCGGCCACGCGTTCGACGGTGAACGCGTGCAGGACCTCGGATCGCCCGTCGTGCGGAAGACGTCCGAGGGCGGCCGCGGCCGCATCGCGGACGATCGAGCTGTCGTCGACGAGCGCCGGGAGCAGCACGTCGACGGCGCGGTCGGGGTCGAGCGACGCGAGCGCTCGGGCCGCCTCGGCTCGGGCGGCAGCGACGGGGTCCTCCACGCCCGAACGCGCAGCCTCGGCCAACCGGGGCGACCGCAGGCCCCGCATCGCGCGGAACGTCCCGGCGCGGACCCCCGCATCCTCGGACGTCGCGAGTTCGATGAGCGTCTCGACGGCGCCCGGGTCACCGCTGAGCCGGACGAGGACGGCCGCGGATCGAGCCCGCACCTGGGGGTCGTCGTCGTGCATCATCGGGCCCATGGCGTGGGAGGCCGCCTCCGCCTGCACGCCGAGCGCGCCCAGCGCCTCGATCGCCGCGAGCCGCACGAGCGGCTCCGGGTCGGTGGACCGCTCCAGGATCGGTGCCACGGAGGACTCGGATCCGGCCTTCGCCAGCGATCGCGCGGATGTCGCCCGCACCTCCGGGTCGTCGTCGCGCAGCGCCTCCGCCAGCGCCCGCGCTACCTCGGGTCCCTCGACGTCCCCCAGGACGTGGGCCGAGACGCGGCGGACGCGAACGTCGGGGTCGGCGAGGCCGGCGATCGCCACGTCGATCGCCGATGAGTCCCCGGCTGCGAGCCCGAACGGATCGCGTTCGACGGGTGGGGCATCGAAGACGCTCGGCCGACCTTCCCGGAGCGCCTGCACCAGCTCCCGCGGGTACGCGCGGCGGACGCCGAGCATCGCCGCCGTGGCGAGCAGCGCGCCGACCAGCCCGATCCCCGAGAGCACCGCCGGCGACAGGGCGCGCTCCCCGATCAGGGCGACCACGCCGGCGAGCACCGTGCCGACCTGCGTCGGTCCTCCGTAGAGGAAAGCGCGGATCTGGTCCCGGCGATCCGCCGGCACCGTGTTGATCACGGCTTCCCAGGCGCTGCTCGCCCCGCCGGAGAGCCAGGCGACCTGGGCGAACCGGAAGACGGCGAGTGCCGCGAAGCTCGAGTCGATCGTGAGCACCCCGAAGGCGAGCGCATACAGCAGCGGCAGCACGAGCATCACGGTCGGGACGCCGAAGCGCGACAGGAGCCGGTTCGTCACGAACATCGAGAGCAGGAAGGCGAGCCCGGTCGAGATGCCGAAGAACTGCCCGAAGAAGCCGGCGAGGTCGTCAGGATCGGGGAACCGGGCGGTCGCGGCGCGCGAGAAGGGAAGGTAGAGCGAGAAGAACAGGAGCGAGAACAGGATGGCGCCGAGCGCCATCCACCGCATGAGCGCCGACCGTCCGACGTAGCGGAGTCCCTGCCGGAGCTGCTCGATCGGATCGCCGACTCCGTCGCGGCCGGGTCGCCGGTGCGCGGGGTCGCCGATCGAGAGCAGCTTCGCGCCGAGGAGCACGACCACGACCAAGGTGGCCACCCAGACGAGGATCAGGTTCTCCGTGCCGATCGTGGACGCGAGCGGCTGGGTGACGAGACCGCCGACCACGTACCCGAGCACGCCGCCCGCTCCGATCAGCGGGAAGAAGCGCTTCGCCTGGCGCGTGTCGCTGACGATGCCGGCGAGCCCCCACACCGACCACCCGACGACGAAGTACGCCACGCCCTGTAGCAACCACAGCGCGGGCTCGATCCAGGTGAGCTCCCCGGCGAGCGCGAGCCGGCCCGCCGATGCGACCACCGCGAGTACGAGCGGGATGAGGATGCACGCGCGTCCTCGCCCGAATCGAGCGAGCAGGACGCCGAGCCCCAGCGACACGAGGAACATCGTGCCGCCGAGCACGAGGTACATCACCGGGAGCTTCTGGACGCCGTAGCGGGCGAAGAACAGCGCCTCGATGCCGCTCTGGCCGATCATCAGCCCCGCGGACGCGAAGAAGGACGCCGACGTCGCTACGCCGACGGGAAGCCCTTCCCCGGGCCTGAGCCCGACCAGGCGTGCCACGCGCGCGTCCCCCATCGCTCGAACAGTAGGCGGATGGGTTCACCGCGGGGAAGGGCTTCGCTCGAACCTCGTGGGGTGGCTAGCATGCGCGCCATGGCTTCCACCGATCGTCACACTCGCATGCGGGGGTTGCTGCGAGCCGCACCGTTGGTCGACGGGCACAACGACCTGTTGTGGGCCCTCCGAGACCGGGGCGGCGATGGAGCGATCGACTCGGACGTCGAACGGGATCGTCCCGAGCTCCAGACCGACCTGCGGCGGCTCGCGGCGGGCGGGGTCGGCGGACAGTTCTGGAGCGTCTACGTGCCCTCGGATCTTCCCGGTCACGAGGCCGTCACGCGCACGCTCGAGCAGATCGACCTCCTGTTCGAGGTGGTGGGGCGACACCCCGGGCGGCTCGAGCTCGCGCGGACCGCCGGCGATGTGGAGCGCGCCGCCGCCACCGGGCGCGTGGCGTCGATGATCGGCGTCGAGGGTGGTCACTGCATCGGCGGTTCGCTCGGCGCGTTGCGGGTGCTGGCGCGGCTCGGTGCCGGATATCTCACGCTCACCCACAACGACGACACGGCCTGGGCCGACTCCGCGACAGGGCTGCACCCTCACGGCGGGCTCACCCGCTTCGGCGAGGAGGTCGTGCTCGAGTTGAACCGGATCGGCATGCTCGTCGACGTCTCACACGTGGCCGATGACACGATGCGTCAAGCGATCGAGGTGAGCCGGGCACCGGTGATCTGCTCCCATTCGTCGGCTCGTGCCCTCGCCGACGTCACGCGCAACGTACCCGACGACGTGCTGGATCTCATCGGGCGCACCGGGGGGGTCGTGATGGTGACGTTCGTGCCCGCCTTCCTCACGCGCGAGGGAGCCGCGGTGAACCGTGCGGGATGGGAGCACGCGGCCGAGCTCCGGGAGCGTCATCCCGACGAGCCGTCGGCGGTCAGCGAGGCGATGGACGCCTGGTTCGACGAACACCCGGTGAGCGCCGCGGTGACCGACGTGGCCGATCACATCGACCACGTGCGTGAGCGAGCCGGCATCGACTCGATCGGCGTCGGCGGCGACTTCGACGGCGCCGGCGAGATGCCCGAGGGTTTGGCCGACGTCGCGGGCTATCCGGCGCTGTTCGAGGAGCTCTCGTCGCGCGGGTATGCCGACGAGGAGCTCATGAAGGTCGCCGGCCGCAACGTGCTGCGGGTCATGCGCGAGGCGGAACGCGTCGCGACAACCCTCAGCTCTAGCTCCCCGGGATCTTCATCAGCAGCAGTTGGCCGGCCTCCCGCTTGAGCGTGACGCCCGGGCGGCCCCGGCTTCGTGTCGACGAAGACGTCGTGGGCCTGCACGTCGAGGAACCAGGCACCGGGTCCGAACCACTCCGAGGCGTCGACGATGCCGCTGGACTCCGACGACTGATCCTTCACCGATGCGACCACCGACCATGTCCTCGACGCGAAGTCGTACCGCCAGACGCGCGAGGGCGGCGGCTGTCCGCTGTCCTCCTGGACCATCAGGCTTCCCGAGCTCGCGCCCATGTTGTCGGGCTGGTGCATCGGCGCCGACGCGCCCGCCGGCTTCCCGGCGTCCGCATCGAGCAGCACGCGGAGCTCGTCACCTTCCGCGGATCGTGCCGGGCGAACTTCATCGTGAAGATGCGTCCGTTGACGAACGTGCCGCTGCCGCCGCCCGTGAGCCGTCCGGTCGCGGGGCCGGGCACGGCGCCGCCGCTCCCGGTATCGGCGATGAACACGGTCCTCGGTGCCCGGGGTCGTAAGCCGTGTCCTCGACCCTGATGAATTGGAAGACGTTGTGCTCGTTCGACCAGTCTTCGAGCGCCGTCTGCGGTGGCTTCGCCGTGTTGCCGAGCGCGATCGCCCTCGGAACCTTGATGAAGCGTCCTTGCCAGCGATCGCCGCTGGCGATGTCGCCATCGTTCGCGCCGTTGAACGCGTCGGCCGGGTCGACCTTCCCGGCCTCGGTCCGGGTGACCCGGAACGCCCACAGGCGGCCGCGGTCCTCCCACAGATCGTTCGTCGATCCGGCCAGGTAGAGGTAGAGCTGCGACGACGGCGCGCTGAACGTGTCGTCGCCGGTGATGACGGCGATGTCGTCCCAGCCGCCGGGCACGACCATCGCGTTCTCGGGGTTCAGCCGGCCCATGCCGGCGATCGGCCTCGACCTGCCGGTCGCCGGGTCGAGCGCGACGGCGTAGCCGCCCTGGCGGTTCGGCGCGACGGAGGGATCGGGACCGTAGGGCGCGCGCCGGGAGGCACCGGCACGATGTCGTTCGTCTCCTCGCCGGTCAGATAGAGGTACCGGTCGAGGCCCTGAGCGGGTCCGGCCATCGTCGAGGAGCAGAAGCGCATGTAGCCCTTGCGCGGACCCACCGCGACGCCGGCCGAGAGCACCGCCCCGGTGCTCGCGTCGAGCGTCAGCCGTGTGACGCTCGAGTCCTCGACGTCGGCGAGGCTCGGCGGGAACGGCACGTGCGACTGCTCGTGGTTCACGAACACGTCGACGGTGCCGGCACGCGACCCCGACATCGCGCCGATGCCGTCGGGGATGCCTTCGAACACCGGTCCGCCCGGCAGCCGCTCCCCGCTGCTGATGATGGCCAGCAGTCTCGATCCCGCCGGCGCCGACGGGTCGAGCACGAGCTTCGGCGGCGCGCTCGTCAGGTAGCCGTCGGCGGCGCCTGCTGAGGGGAGGGGACGGCGAGCGTGAGCAACATCGCCGCGGCGGCAAGGCCCGCTCGCAGGACGGATCGGCGCATGGGGGAACCTCCTCTGCCTGGGACCACTCGACTCTCCGCCGGCGGGGGATCCGGTCAAATCATGGCTGTCAGCGGGTGGCCGGGCCTCAGGTCGAGTCCGGGATCTCCGGGGAGTCCAGGTGCAGGGGCACGCTCGTGACGACCACGTGCGGTTCGAAGAGGAGCAGCCGCTTGAAGTAGAGCGCGGTCTGTCCGTGCAGGAGGCTCTGCCACCACCGCCGGGGAACCACCTCGGGCAACACGACCGTGACGACCGTGTCACCACGGGCCGTGTGCTTGCGGATCTCCTCGAGCAGAGGCGGGCCGAGCTCTCGGAACGGTGCCTCGACCATCACGAGCGGCACCTCGAAGCCACGCGCGATCCAGGCCTCAGCCACGTCCTTGATCTCGCTGTTGTCGGTGACGAGGAAGATCGCCTCGACCCCGACCGCGTTCAGCGAGCGCGCGTAGGCGACCGCGCGCGCCGTGACGTAGCGGGCGTTGCCAACGGGCACGATCACGAAGCTGCGTTCCGGCTCGAGCGGCCGGCCCGACGATACCCGCTCCCTCGGCAGCAACGGCACGTCGGTCACGACCACGCCGGGCTCGAACAGCATCGAGGTCTTGAGCAGGAAGAACCGCCGGTTGTGCAGCACCTGCTGCAGCACCGATCGATCGCCCGCGTTCTCCGGCACGATCACGGTGAGGAAGCCGTCGACGGCGCGCGACCGGGCGCGGATGTACGCGCGGAGGGACTTCACGAGGTGCTCGTCGGCGCCGGGCAGGGGTTGCAGCGCCCCCAGACGAGGAGCGATGAGCGCCCACTCCGCCGCGGCCAGCTCGAGGTCGGACTCCGACCCGACGTGGAGCGCCGTGATGTGTTCGGGGCGGATCGCTCGCAGGTAGGCGATGCCGTCGCGTGTCGCCGGTCCGAGGTCGGGCACGAGGAAGAGGAATTCGCTGTCGCCGACCTCCTCGATCGGCGTCTCGATGTCGAGGGTCGCGGCGACCGAGCGGTAGTGGCGGGCCACGAGCAGGAACTGGCCGACCACGATCGGCAGGGCCACCATCACCATCCACGCGCCGAGCGAGAAGCGCGTGAGCACCACGATGACGAACACGATGCCCGTGGTCGTGGCGCCGATCACGTTGACCGCCGCCTTCCCGCGCCACCCGGCGGTCCGCCGGTGCCGCCATCGCCGCACCATGCCCGCCTGCGAGAGCGTGAGGGCGACGAACACGCCCACCACGTAGAGCTGGATCAGCCGCGTGAGATCGGCGCCGAAGACCCAGACGAGCAGCGCGGCGAGGCCGGCGAGCACCGCGATGCCGTTGGAGAAAACCAGGCGGTCGCCGCGGTTCCGGAACTGTGAGGGCATGAATCCGTCGCGCGCGAGGATCGAGGCGAGCCGCGGAAAGTCCTGGTAGGCGGTGTTCGCCGCCAGGATCAAGATCAGCGCCGTGAAGATCTGCAGCACGATGAACATCACGCCGTCGCCGAAGACGGTCTCGCCGATCTGCGCGAGCACCGACGTCGAGGCGGCGATGTGCTCGTTGGTGCGCACGTCGAGGGCCGCCGCCAGCAGCGAGATGCCCAGGAACATCGGGATGCTCATGGCGCCCATCAGCAGCAGGGTCGACGCGGCGTTCTTCGACTGCGGCCGACGGAAGGCCTGCACTCCGTCAGCGATCGCCTCCACGCCGGTCAGCGCGGTGGCCCCCGAGGAGAAGGCGCGCAGCACGAGCAAGACCGTGAGGCCGGATGCGGCTTCGAGCGGCAGGGAGGCGGTCTCGGCCCGCGGGCATCCCTCTGTGGTGCAGAGCCACGCGCCCCACACCAGCGTGATGCCGACGACCACGACGAAGCCGTAGGTCGGGATCGCGAAGAGCCGACCGGCCTCCTTGGCGCCGCGAAGGTTCGCGAGCGTGATCAGCACGATGAACCCGATCGCCATCGGCAGCTTGTACGGCGCGAGCGAGGGTGCGGCCGAGGTGACGGCGATCGAGCCGGCGGTCACGCTGACCGCCACCGTGAGGACGTAGGAGATCTGAATGGCCCCCGCAGCGACCAACCCGGGGATCAGCCCGAGGTTCTCCTTGGCGACGATGTAGGACCCTCCCCCGTGCGGGTACTCGCGCACCGTCTGCCGGTATGAGGCGATCACCACCACCAGGAGCGCGGCCACCCCGATCGAGAGGGGGGTCAGCAGCGGCAAACCGGAGGCCCCGACCAGCACGAGCACGAGCAGCATCTCCTCGGTGGCGTAGGCGACGGACGAGAGCTGGTCCGAGGCGAAGACGGGCAACGCGAGGAGCTTCGGCAGCAGCTGATGCTCGGCGGTGTGCGAGGCCAGCGCCCGGCCGAGCAACAGGCGCTTCCAGGGCGCGCCCAGGTCTCGCTGCTGCGCCTGCTCCTGGGCGGGGGCCTGATCCACGAGCGGCATCCGGCTCAGCTCGGTCTCGTCGCGACCCCGTAGAAGAACTCGATGCCGGTCGTGCGGATGTCCGCGTCCCACCCGAGGTCGGCGAGCCGGCGGGTGAGCGCAGCCGGCTCGTACATGACCTTCACGATCGTGTACTCGCGCCCATCGCTCAACCGACGCCGGTGCGCGAATCCGGGGCCGTCCTCGACGTCCTCACCGGCGTTGGAGAGCCGAGCCTCGTCCCCGGCGACGTCGTCGCAGAAGAAGACCCGGCCGCCCGGCGCCAGCCACGTTGCGATCCGGTCCCAGAACTCCTCGAAGCGCTCGGGCAGGATGTGGGAGATCAAGAAGGCGAAGAAGATCAGATCGAAACGCACGCCATCCGGCGGCTCCCACGTGAAGAGGTCGGCGTGCTCGTACTCCACGCCGGGATCGCCGACCCGCTTCCGGTTGGCCTCGAGCGCCGAGGCCGCAGCGTCGATCGCGATCAGCCGCCGGGCGCGAGGGGCCAGCCGGCGCGTGAACAGCCCGGTGCCGGCGGCCAGCTCGAGCACCACGCCGCCGGCGTCGAGCTCGTCGGTCGCCGCCTCCAGGCACGTGGTCTCCTCGAACCAGCGGCGGTTGCCCTCCGGTCCGAGGTCGTATCGTCCCCGCCGGTACCAGACGTCGTCGTACTCGGGCGCCCGGTCCTCGTAGTAGCGGGCCTGCTCCTGCAGGATGCGGTCGACATCCCCGTTCACTCGCCCCCCTTGGCCTCGTAGTATTCGTACGCCGACATCGCCTTCCCGGTCTCGGATCGCCATGCCCGCTCGTTCTCGGGAAGCTTCCCGAGCGCCTTCGCCATCTCGCGGACGTGCTCGGCGACCGATCCGCAACACGAGCCGATGTAGCGGACGCCGGCCTGTCGCGCGTCCGCCGCGAACCTCGCCAGCTCGCCTCTCGGAAGCGTCATCGGCGTCAGCTCGTAGGGGAACTCGTCCCACGACGTGAAGTCCGGCCGCTCGGCCGTGGTCGCGTAGGCGACCGGTTGCGCCGCCACGGGCACCGCGCCGCCGACCGCGCCGACCATCTCGGCGGCGAGCGGCAGCTGCTGCGCCGGCGCATTCAGGCAGTTCACCCCCACGATGTCGGCGCCCGCGTCGGCGAGCCTCTTCGCGCAGGCGCCGGGCGCGTCGCCCTCGTACGAACCGGCCGGCAACGTTTCGAACGACATCGTGACCATCACCGGCAGGCCCGTGCGCTTCGCGCGCTCGACGAACAACAGCGCCTCACCCAGGAACGAGAACGTCTCCCCGATGAAGAAGTCCGGCGGGCCGGCGTCGAGCTGGTCGCGGAGCTGGCGGTCGAGCAGGGCCCGCACGTGATCGGCGCTCGCCGGGTCGGCCGGGTCGTAGGCCCACGTGAGCGAGAGGTTGCCCGCGACGAGGGCGTCCCCCTCGGAGGCCACCTCTCGCGCGATCCGCACGGCGTTGCGGTTGATCTCATCGACGCTGCCCGCCAGCCCGACGGTGCCGAGCTTGTCGTCGCTCGCGTAGAACGTCATCGTCTGCAGCACCTCGGCGCCGGCGCGCAGGAACTCGCGATGGAGTTGGGTGAGCGCCTCGGGGTGCTCGATCACGACCTCGGGCGTGAACGGCCCGGCCTGCACGTACCCGCGCTTCTCGAGCTCGAGCAGGTACCCGCCGTCGCCGAGGACCGGCCCGTCGCTCAGGCGTTCCAGGATGCCCCTCGTCATTCGATCGTCTCCTCGTCGGTGGAGCCGAGTGTACCGGGGGGCTTACTCCGAGGGCGGGGGGTCGGGATGCGACGGGTCGAAATGGGGCGGGCGCAGCTGGACGCAGCACCTCCCGGGTGCCGGCCGGAGCGCGACGTCGAGCGTCTCGTTCCCGAGGCCCACGACGATGCCGTGCACCAGCTCCCGGTTCAGGCCGCAGACGAGCTCCCGGTTCTGTTGGGCGAGAGCGTGGTAGGGACAGCTCCGCATGCCCATGACCCCCTCTTCGTCGACGGAGGGCTCGTACCCGCAGGCCGACAACAGATCGGTGGCGACCGCCATCGCGCGCTCAGGCCCGGGCGGGCGGAGCCGGAGCCGCTCCCGTTCCGCCCGGCCGAGCTCTTCTCCCAACGATCGCGCGGCGCGTTCGGCCGAGGACGCCGCGGTCTCGCCGGGCCGCTGACCCTCGATCGCCCGGAGCAGTACCGAGCCGATCACGTCGTAGCGACGCTCGGGGATCGACACGTCGAACTCACGGTCCGAGGGCTCGTAGTACTTCGCGCTGCGGCCGGCCCCACGCCCACCGCGACCGGGCGGTCGGGCGTAGGACGCCACGAGGAGACCCCGTTCGACGAGCTTGTCGAGGTGGAACGCCGCGAGTTTGCGGGAGACGCCGACCGCGGTGGCGACCTCTTCACGGTGGGCCGGCCTGCCCTGCCGGCGGACGTAGAGGTACATGCGGCGACGCAGGTCGTCCTCGAGCGCCGAGAGAGCGGGAGCATCTCGATCCAGGCGGCTGAGCATGATCCGAAGCTTAACACCAACAGATGCTGGAGGAATGCCTTTGCCGACGCACGGGACCGCTCTAACATCCATGATATTTGGCGAAATCTTCCTTGACATGCAGGAGGCGATGGGGTACAAGTGTCTCCGTAAGACCCACAACGATAGGTCTTACGGAGGGAGGAGTCATGAGCGAAGGGAAGCGTCGTACGTCGGTCGCATCCGCGATCGTCGCGTTCGCGTTGGTGGGATCGCTCATCGTCGTGGGAGCGCTCGCGGGCGCCGGGGCAGGAGCGGCGACGAGCGCGCCGAGGGTCCACGAGCACGACCACGAGTCGTCTGAGCCGAACGCGCGTCAGTTCCACGACGCGATGCGCAAGCTCTGGGAGGACCACGTCACCTGGACGCGCCTGTTCATCGTCAGCTTCGCGGCGGACCTGCCGGACCTCGGCCCGACGGCCGACCGGCTGTTGCAGAACCAGGTCGACATCGGTGACGCGATCCGTCCGTTCTACGGCGACGCGGCGGGCGACCGCCTCACGAAGCTGCTCACGGAACACATCACGACGGCGGTCGACGTGCTCACCGCGGCGAAGGCGGGCGACTCCGGCGCCTTCGACGAAGCCCTGGCGTCCTGGTACCGCAACGGTCGCCAGATCGCACGGTTCCTGCACGAGGCGAACCCCGACAACTGGCCGCTGCGCGCGATGCGCAGGATGATGCGCGAGCACCTCGATCTCACGCTCGCCGAGGCTTCCCACCGGCTCGCCGGCGACTTCGAACAGGACATCGCCGACTACGAGGCGGTGCACGTCGAGATCCTGCACATGGCCGACATGCTGAGCCGCGGCATCATCCGGCAGTTCCCCGGCATGTTCGCCTAGCGGCGAGGACGGACCGCGCGCGACGGCCAACGAACGAAGGAGGAGCACACATGGCATCGACCGACACGATTCGCAGCACGAAGGGCGGCGGCGCGATCCGCGTCGCCGACCCGGTAGACCAGGCGTTCATGATCCTGCGGGCGGCGTTCACGCTGGCGCCGATCCTGTTCGGGCTCGACAAGTTCTTCAACGTCATGGTCGATTGGCCGGACTACCTCGCCCCGTGGCTCGACCGGCTCGTGCCGGGCACCGCGCAGGAGTTCATGTACGTGGTCGGCGCCATCGAGATCGTCGCCGGCATCGTCGTCGCGGTCTCCCCGATGTTCGGCGGGTACCTCGTGGCGGCCTGGCTCGGGGGCATCGTGGTGAACCTGCTGACCGCCGATCCGCCTCGCTTCCACGACGTCGCCCTCCGGGACATCGGCCTCGCGCTGGGGGCCCTCGCCCTCGCCCGTCTGGCGACCGGCGTGCGGCGGCGGTCGTCGGCGGACGTGACCGAGGAGCGCTCGTTGCCGTTGGCGTCGTGAGCGGCCGGGTCGAGGCGGAGCCTCAGAAGACGAAGCCGAACCAGGGCGACGGATCCCACGAGAACATCGCGTCGGCCCGCGCGAGGGCGTCCGGTGACAGCTCCCGCACCTGCTGGGCGCGCGCCAGCCGGCGGAACGAGATGCCCCCCAGGTAGACGGCGCCGAGCGCATCGACGCCGCACGCGAGGTCGGGCTCGGCGTCGATGCGCGAGCAGGCGCCCACGCCCGCCTCGACGACGAGCTCGTACCGCCCCGACGCGGGGGGCCGGAACCGGTCGTGCACGTCGACCACCAGCCGTCCGTCGGCGGCGTAGCGGCGGCCGGCGAGCGACGCGGGGATGTCGACCAGGCGGAGCCACAGCCCGTCGGAGAGCATGGCGTGCAGGCGGCGAGGCTCCGCCACGAGCCACAACAGGTCCTCGTCGGCGGGCCGGTCCAAGACCTTCACGGTGGCGATGAGATCCACGTCGAGCACGTACCGCCAGAGCGCCGCGGCGGCGGCAGGGGTGGCGGCGACGAGATGCTGCACCGTCAACACGTTCATGGGCAGGTTGTGCACCCATTCGTGCTTGACCTTGTAGACCGTGTACCCGTCGACGACGCCGCCGTCGTCTTCGTGCAGTGCGAAGAACAGCGGCTCCTCCGCGTCGCGTTTCGGCTCGAAGAACAGCCATGACCACCACCGGTCGTCGATCGCGATCATGCCGGGGCGCGAGGCGGCGACCCGGTCGTATGCGGGCCGCATCAGCGGCAGGGCCTGGTCGCGAGCGAGCGCCCGGACGCGTCCGCCCGTGGTCACGCCCTCGACGAACGCCGACCGCTGAGGAGACATCTCGAGCTCGGTACACATCGAGGCCATGCCGTAGCCGAACCGGCCGTAGATCGGTGATTCCGATGCCCAGAGGTAGGCCAACGGCTCGCCCCGTGCCGCGGCCTGGTCGAGCAGCGTGGCCATGAGTCGCGTGTTGATGCCGCGGCGGCGGTGCGACGGCAGCACCCCGACCGCCGTGACCCCGGGCGCGGAGAGGCTGGCGCCCGGCACGGTCAGCCGTGTCGTGCACGCCCCCGCGGTGCCGACGATCGCCTCGCCGTCCATCGCCACGAACGAGCGGTCGGGCTCGAGGACCAGGCGTTCGTTCTCGAGGTCTTCCTCGTCGTGGCTGCCGTGGAACGCGAGCTCCAACGCCTCGAGGAACGCCGGGACCTCGTCGGGGGCGATCGCGCGGATCGTCAGGTCGTTCATCGCGTCCGCGAGCCTATCGGAGTGGGCGCGCCCCTCCGTCGAGAGGCGGCTGCGCGGAACGTCGGAGGTCGATAGCATCGAGGGCACGATCGATCCGGTTCCACGACACGAGGAGGCGACGCATGGACGAGACCACCGGCACCGAACTGCGAGACGAGGACATGGTGACCCAGGTCCCCGGCACGACGGTATCGACCGAGACGCGTCCTCGTGACGCCGACGGTACCGACGGCGACGGCACCGACGGTGATGGCACCGACGGCGACGGCACGGACGGCGACGGCACCGACGCGGACGGCACGGACGGCGACGGCACCGACGGCACCGACGGCGACGGCACCGACGCGGACGGGACCGACGCGGGCTCGTGACGATCGCGCCGATCCGGGGGGCGGCGACCGGCGCGGCCCTCGGGCGGTGCACCGATGACGTCGAGCGGTTCCTAGCCGAGGACTGGGCCCGGCGAGCCGACGTCTTCCGGGGAACGGACGCGGGTGGATTCGCCGACCTCCTCACCCTCGACGACGTCGACCGGTTCCTGACCACGACGGCGCTGCGCACCCCTTTCTTCCGCTTGGTGCGGGCGGGGGAGCGCATCCCGGAGACGTCCTACACGCGGTCGGGCCGAGCCGGCTCGCGCGACGTCGCGGGCATCGCCGATCCGGCCGCGGTCGCGGCGATGTTCGAACAGGGCGCGACCATCGTGCTGCAGGGCATGCATCGTTGGTCGGAGCCGGTCACGCGGTTCTGCCGCGAGCTCGAGCTGGAGCTCGGCCATGCGTGTCAGGTGAACGCCTACATCACGCCGGCCGGGGCGCAGGGACTCGACCTGCATCACGATCCCCACGACGTCTTCGTGCTGCAGGCGTTCGGCCGCAAGCGATGGGAGGTGCATCCCGCGCCCGCGGAACCGGATCGCCCGCCGCTGGAGCTCGAGGTCAAGCCCGGCGACACGATCTACATGCCGACCGGCACGCCGCACGCCGCGGCGGCGCAACGGAGGGTCTCCGGTCACCTCACGGTCGGCGTGCACGTCTCCAGCTGGCGGGACGTCCTCGGTGGGGCGTGGACCGCCGCTGTTGCAGATCCGTCGCTGAACGATCCGCTGCCCCCCGGATGGCTGCACGATCCCGGCGCCCTCGCGGTCGAGCTCGGGTCTCGGCTGCGCTCGGCGGCGGACCGCCTCGCGGCGGCCGACGCGGGCGAGACGCTCGAGCGCCGAGCCGAGCGGTTCCTCTCGGCGAGGGCCCAACTCGGGCGTGGCTCGATCGTCGAGCGGTCGGCGCCCATCGATCTCGACGACGACGCCGTGGTCCGCCGTCGCGAGGGCTCGGTGTGCGAGGTGCGCCGGCGAGGTGACGAGCTCGTGATCCTGCTCGGTGATCGTCGCGTGCACATGCCGGGGTGGCTCGAGCCCGCGATGCGACGCATCGCCGCGAGCGAGGGGTTGCGCGTCGGCGATCTCGGCGACGTCGTGCCCGACCGGGCGAGCCGCGCGGTGCTCGTCCGCCGGCTGATCCGAGAGGGGCTGCTGAGCGCCGTCCAGCCGGAGCCGGCTCCGGGGACCGGACCTCGATGAGCGATGGCCCTCGGCGACCGGCCGTAACCGCGTGACCGGCCGGGATCCCGTGGCGTTCCGGCCCGACCGGACCGACCGGTGCTCGTCGCGGAGCGAGGCGGCCCAGGAGCCGCTCGCCGGCACGGCGTCGACGATCAGGCGATGGCTGTTGGTCGAGCACGGAGGCCCGTGGGGTCGTGACGGTCTGCTCGACGCCCGGCTTCCCGAGGGACTCGGAGCCGCGTTGCGCTCGCTCGAGCGCCGCACTCGCTGCCGGGTGCTGTTGATCCGGCGCCCGTCGCGATCGGACGGGGTCGGTGCCGCGTGCTTCGCGGTGGACACGGCCGAGGCGTGGATCGGCGCCACGACGCTCGGCCGCATCGAGGACGCGGCCGAGATGCATCCCTCCGATCGCGCGGGGTTCCCGAACGACGTCGAACATCCCGTGGCGGTGGTCTGTACCCACGGGCGCCGCGACGTGTGTTGCGCCGAACGCGGGCGGCCGCTCGCCGCGGCGGCCGCCGTTCGCTTCCCGGGCACGGTCTGGGAGAGCACGCATGTCGGCGGCGACCGCTTCGCCGGAAACATGGTGCTGTTCCCGCACGGGCTGGTGTTCGGGCGGGTCGACCCGGACCGGGGCGCCGACGTGCTCTCGGCCTACGGGCAGGGCCGCATCTCGCTCGACCGGTACCGCGGTCGCACGAGCCATCCGATGCCCGCGCAGGCCGCCGACCGAGCGGTGCGCGAGCGCTTCTCGCTCGACCGCATCGACGACGTGCGCGTGCTCGGCGTCGACCGTGACGGAGCCCTCGCCCGGGTTCGACTGGGGCTCGTCGACGGGGAGGTCGTCGTGGTGCATCTCCTGCGGACCGGCCTGCCGGCGATGCGGCTCACCTGCTCGTCGCGGACCGAGGAGTCCGCCGCCACCTGGATCGTCGAGTCGATCGGTCGGGCCTAGGGCCGACGCAAGGACCGCGGAGAGCGCGAGCGGGGACTGACAGACGCGGGAACCGCGTAGGCGCGGGGGGGCGCTCATCCCGCGTCGGGCCATCGGATGGGTGTACGTTCCCCCCGGAGGGCCTCGTGATGCGCGGACGTCGATGGCGGGCACTCGCGGCAGCTCTGCTCGTGCTCGCCGCGTGCACGTCGAACCAGGAGCCGATGGTCGACGACGTCAGCCCGGCTCCACAGGTGGGGGCATCGTCCACGATCTCGCCGCAGCCCTCGGCCACGCTGGCGTCCGGTGAGGCGCTTCCGGCCGGCTGTGACCGTCGCGCTCCGGCGGCCGCGCAGACCGTCGCGTTCGTCGCCGACGGGCGGGCGTGGGCGCTCGATCCCGATCGCGAGCGCCTCACCTGCCTCTTCAAGGTGGATCGCCCCGGCCCGTTCGCCTGGGGCCCTCAGGGCGACCGCGTCCTGCTCGGCGGGCTCGAGGTTCGCGGCGTGACCGACGAGGCCCCGGCGCTGCCGGGGGTCGACGCGCAGCCGTCCGCCTTCGACTGGGGGCATCCGATCGGCCTGGCGGTCGTGTTCGCGCAGCCGGAGGATCGTCGTCCCGAGAAGCGGTTCCTGGACGACGGTCACATCGAGCGGCTCCCCCAGCTTCCCGGCGGGACCTACCTGGATGTCGCGTACCACCCGAGCGGGCTCGCGCTCGCCTTCGTGATCGACCGGGGCGGCGAGCAGTCGATCTGGCTCTCGACCAACGAGGGCGCCGACCCGGTGCGGCTCGTCTTCTCCAAGGGCGGCACGCGGTTCACATCGATCGCCTTCACGCCCGACGGCGACCGGCTCGTGTGGACGGCCCAGCATGCGGCCGACTATCCGCAGATCCACTCGATGGATCTCGCCGATCGAACCGGCTTCGCCGACGGGTGGCGGGGCGAGATCGGCCAGCGCGCGTCCAACCTGCACGTGGCGCCTTCGGGCCGGCTCATGGCGATCGACGAGGGGTCGGGGTGCGAGGACCGGGAGGCCATGTTCGTCCTCAGCCCGAGGGTCGTGCGACCCGCCCTGCCCGACGCGTCGGGCCCCACGACGGTCGTCGGATGGCTCGACCGCTCCACGCTGCTCGTGGGCGTCGGAGGGTGCGACGAGCCGCTCGACCTGACCGCCGTCGACGCCGCGGGCCGGACCACCCCGCTCGTCCTCGGGGCCCAGGTCGCCGGAGCGCGCACCGTGACGACGTCGGCTCCGGATTCCGTTCCTGCGCCGCCGGCCCAAGTCGAGGAGGAGCCGCCGCCCGGCGGCGTCGGGTGATAGCGCTTCGTCTCGCGGCCGGTCGGTCGCGCTAGGCTCGGTGAGGTGGAGACGCGCAGGGTCGGGTCGCTCGGGGTGTCGGTCGTCGGGCTGGGGTGCAACAACTTCGGCGGCCGCCTCGACGAGGAGCGGACCCGTGCGGTCATCGACGCCGCGCTGGGCGAAGGCATCACGCTCTTCGACACGGCCGACAACTACGGGAACACGCGAAGCGAGGAGTTCCTCGGTCGCATCCTGGAGGGCCGTCGCGACGGGGTGGTGCTCGCCACCAAGTTCGGCGGGTGGCGCGAGGACCTCGGGCGAGAGGGCGGCGCGAGGCCCGAGTACGTGCGCGAAGCCGCGGAGGCGAGCCTGCGGCGCTTGCGGACCGATCGCATCGACCTCTACCAGCTGCACACGCCCGACGAGACCACGCCGATCGCCGACACGCTCGGCGCGCTGGACGAACTCGTGCGGGAAGGCAAGGTGCGCGAGATCGGATGCTCCAACTTCACCGCGGCGGAGCTACGGCAGGCCGACGGGGCGGCCCGGGCGTCGGGCGGGGCGCGGTTCGTGAGCGTCCAGAACGAGCTCAACCTGCTGGCGACCGATGACGTCGACGACGGCCTTTCGAAGGCCGCCCGTCTCGGCATGGCCTACATCCCGTACTTCCCGCTCGCCAGCGGACTCTTGGCCGGCAAGTTCCGGCGCGGGGAGCCGCTGCCCGCCGGGACGCGCGTGGCGGGGTGGCCGGCGGAGCGCCGGGACGAGCAGCTCACCGACGCGACGTGGGACCGCATCGAGGAGCTCACGCGGTTCGCCGAGGAACGAGGCCACTCGCTGCTCGAGCTGGCCTTCGCGTGGCTGCTCACCAAGGAGCCGGTGGCCTCGGTGATCGCCGGCGCGACCGCACCGGAGCAGGTCGCAGCGAACGTCGCCGCGAGCCGGTGGCGGCCGCCGGCGTCCGAAATCGCGTACCCTTAGCAACGAACGCGTCGATCTTCCACCGGGAGATCACGCGCGACGATGTCTCGCGATCTTCCGCACGTTCCGCCCTTCCCGGGCGTTCTCTGCGTCAGGCGCCTGTCCTCGACGCGCAGCGACGGGCCTCCACGAGGCCACGACCAGGGAAGGAACCTCGAACCATGTCCGGAGCCACCGCCCCATCGATCGAGCACGACCGAACGACCTTTCGCGACCTCGGCGTCTCGGAACCCATCGAACGAGCGCTCCGTATGCGCGGCATCGAGCGTCCCTTCGCGATCCAATCCATCGTGGTGCCCGACGCCCTCGCGGGCCGCGACGTGCTCGCGCGCTCGCGCACGGGCTCCGGCAAGACCCTCGCCTTCGCCGTGCCGATGGTGGAGCGCCTGCAGGCGAACGGCCGCAGCCCGTCGGGGCTGATCCTCACGCCCACGCGTGAGCTGGCGAGCCAGGTCACCGAAGAGTTCCGAGCGATCGCCGACGTGCAGCACCTGCAGGTCGCGGCCGTCTACGGCGGGGTCGGCATCGGCCCGCAGGCCAAGCGCGCCCGCCGCGCGGACATCGTCGTCGCCACTCCGGGACGCCTGCTCGACCTGGTTGCCCGCAAGCTCCTGCGGCTCGAACGCGTGCGGGCATGCGTGCTCGACGAGGCCGACCGCATGCTCGACATGGGGTTCCTGCCCGACGTGACGCGCATCCTCGAGATGCTGCGGCCCGACCGCCAGACGATGTTGTTCTCGGCCACGCTCGACGGCGACGTGGGCCGCCTTGCGAAACGGTTCACCCGTGACGCCGTGCTGCACGAGCACGGCGAGGCCGGCCCCGACCTCACCAACGTCACGCATCGGTTCATTGCCGTGGAGCAGCCGCGCAAGGCCCAGGCGCTCGTGCGCGAGCTGGCCGCCGACCGCGGCCTGACCCTGATCTTCGTTCGCACCCAGCGAGGCGCCGACCGCCTCGCGCGAAACTTGCGCAAGGAAGGCTTCAGCGCCGGCGAGCTGCACGGCGGCATGAGCCAGCCCCAGCGCGAGCGGGCGTTGGGCCGGTTCGCCGCCGGGCACAACGACGTGCTCGTGGCGACCGACGTGGCCGCGCGAGGGCTCGATCTCGAGGACATCACCCACGTGGTCAACTTCGACGCCCCCGCCGACGATAAGGCCTACGTCCACCGCGTCGGCCGCACCGCCCGGGCGGGCCGGGGCGGGGACGGCGTCACGTTCGTGACCCCCGAGCAACGCCTCGACGTCGGTCGCATCGCGAAGCAACTCGACCTGCACGCCGAGTTCGTCAGAGCCGGGTTTGCTCCCGATCGCCCGAGACAAGGCGGACCCGCGAAGCGCAACGACCGTCGCCGTCGGTCGAGCGGCCACCGCTCCGGCGCGAGACGCTGAGCGAGCGGGCGCGATCCGGTCGACGAGCGACCGGCGAACGGCTCGCGTCTACTCGACCGTGAACTCCGTGTGCATGCCCTGGGCGTAGTGGCCGGGCAGGTTGCAGATCAGCACGTATGCGCCGGCGTCGAGGTTCACCGCGAGCTCGGCGGAGCTGCCGCCGGCGATGTCCTCGACCTCGTCGATGTGCTCGACGCCCTCGCCCTCTTCGTCGACGTCGCCGTCCTCGTTCGTTGGGAGGGCATCGGGGGCGAGGTCGGTCTTGAACACCACGAACTCGTGGGTCTGCTCCGCGTCGTTCTGGATGTCGAAGGTCACGTCGCCCGCGGGCGCCGAGGATTCGTCGAGCGTTATCGAGAAGTCCGCCTCGGTCACCCCCACACCGCCGGAATCGCTCGAACACCCCACAGCCACGAACAGGGCGGCCGCGGCCCCCATCACCGTGTACCGCCGCATCCTATCCAGCATGCCCGCCTCCTCCACCGATCGAAACGATCCCGTCGTCTCGAGTCTAGGGTCGGGCCCCCGATCGGCGGCCCGTGATGACGATCCGCTCATGCGTGCGTCATCGTTCCGTCATCCGGCATGCGCGCGGCAGATGACGGCTCGGTCATCCGCCTGGTGTCGAGGCGCGCGCCGTGCCTAGGATGCCGGAGATGCCCCAGGTGCTGGTCGTCGACGACGAACCGCGGATCGTGGACTTCGTCGCCCGCGCCCTGGCGGCGGAGGGCTTCGGGGTCGACCGCGCCGCCGACGGCGTTCGAGCGCTCGAGATGGCCCGGACCGGTCGGTACCAGCTCGTCGTCCTCGACCTGCTGCTGCCGGGCAGGGACGGCGTATCGGTCCTCGAGGAGCTGATGCAGACCCGGCCGGAGCAGCGGGTCCTCGTGCTCTCGGCGCTGGCCGACGTCGAGAACAAGGTGCGCTGTCTCGACCTCGGCGCGTCGGACTACCTGCACAAGCCGTTCGCGCTGAGCGAGCTCGTCGCACGCGTCCGCGCGAGGCTGCGGCAGCCGGCGTCCGGGCCTGGGGAGCGGTTCGTCGAGCTCGGTGGGGTGACGCTGGATCTGGTGCGTCGAACGGCCGACGTGGGCTCGGGCCCGGTCTCGCTCAGCGAGCGCGAGTTCCTGCTGCTGCGCCACCTGATGTCCCAAAGGGGCGGGGTGTCGACGCGCGACCAGCTGCTCTCGGAGGTCTGGGGGTATTCCTTCGACCCCGGGAGCAACGTGGTCGACGTCTGCGTCGGGCGGCTGCGCGCGAAGCTGGGGGCCCTCACGATCGAGACGGTGCGCAATGTCGGATATCGCTTCAACGCTCCATAGGCGCTGGGTCGAGATCGCGTGGGGCCTCTTCGCGCTCGCCAACATCGTCGCGATCATCCTGCTCACGAGATGGGAGACGATCCCGTTTCACTTCGTGTGGGTGAGCCTGACGATCGTCTACGGGTTCCGGATCTGGCGCCTCGGCAGCACCCTCCTGGTGCTGGGGATCGTCATGGGTCTCACGACGTTCGTGCTCGCGGTGACCGTGGTCCGCGGCCACGAGCAGCTCGACGAGCTCGCCGAGGTGCCCTTGATGGCCGCGATGTTCTTGGCCATGGTGTGGCACGCGCGGCGCCGCCAGGCCGCGATCGAGGAGACGCGGCGCTTCGCCGAGAACGAGCACCGTCTCGTCGAGGCTCAGCGAGGGTTCATCAGCGACGCGTCGCATGAGCTCCGCACGCCGATCACGATCGCCCGCGGGCACGCGGAGCTGGTCCGCGAGGCCTCCGAACTCCCGGCCCAGACGCACGAGGACGTCGAGGTGGTGCTCGACGAGCTGGCCCGGCTCTCCCGCCTCTCGGAACGGTTGCTGATCCTCGCGGCCGCCGAGCATCCGGGGTTCCTCTCGGTGAGTGCCGTCGACGTCGGCGCGTTGATGGCGGGGGTGCAGCGCCGGTGGCATGGCACCGCCGACCGTTCCTGGACCGTGCGCGTCGACGGACCGGGCAGCGTGCGGCTCGACCGCGAGCGGTTCGAGATCGCGCTCGACGCGGTGGTCGAGAACGCGGTGAACGCTACCGAGGAAGGCGACCCCATCCGGATCGAGGCGCGCGGCGAGGGCCCCGACTTGGTCGTCGAGGTCGCCGACGGCGGCTCCGGGATCCCCGAGGAGCAGCTCGAGCGCATCTTCGACCGGTTCACGCGGGCCGACGCCGATCGCGCCCGCGGCGGCGGCGGCACCGGCCTCGGGTCGCCCATCGCGCGGGCGATCGCGCGCGCCCACGGCGGCGACCTGACGGCACGGAGCGAGCCAGGCCGCGGCACGGCCATGCGCTTCCGGATCCCGGGGTTCGAGCCGCGGGCGGCGACAACTCCGCGGGACCCTGCGCTCACGCGGCTCGCATGAGACCTTCGCCGCGTCTCGACCGTCGGATGGCCGATGCCCCCGAGACCCGGCCGGGGGACACTGGCACGATGACCTCCCCTTCCTGCCAGTACGTCGACGTCGCGCTCTCGCTGCAGCAGACGATCCGGGAACGAGCGAGCCGAGACCATGGAACCGCGCCCGGTCTCGTCATCGGTGAGCCGTGCGGCGAGCCGTCGGTGGGATCCGTCGCCGCGGCGGACGGCACGCGCGAGCACTTCTGCGGCCGTCATCCGCTGGAACCGAGAATCATCCGCGACTGAGCCGACGACGAAGGAGTTCCGTGAGCGTTCGCCGGGCGGCGCGACCCGCATGCATGAACCCGGTGACATCAGGGAAGGAACCATGGCATGCAGCGATCTCGGATGTTCCACGAACTGAGACGAGCCACGACCCCGAACCAGATCGCCGAGGCGTTGTGGCTGGCGAGGGCCTGGCTGCTCGCCCACCCGGACGACGAGGAGCTCCGCGACGAGATGGGACGTCTCATCGCGCGTGAGCGGGGAGCGGCCTAGCGGAGCCGTCGCCCGGGGGCAGGTTGCCCCGACGGCGACCGAGGGGTGATCACGCGGCTTCGAGCAGCGCCCGCTCGTCCGCGAGCGCGATCACGAGGTGCCCGCGGGCGTTCGGGTGCAACGGCGCCGGGTCGTCCCACCCCTGCACGTAGGACTGGTCCGTGCAGAGCTCGTGCCCTTCGAAGTCCGGCTGGACCGATCGGTAGCCGAACGTCTCCGCTCCGCGCCCGAGCACCTGATTCACCGTGGCCAGCCGGTCGGTCAGCACCTCGATCTTCTCCTGCGTGAGCCCGAGCGCCTCCAGGCAGTCGAGCCGCGGGTCGAACGGCACGTAGTACCGGTTGATCAGCACGAGTGGATCGCCGGGCAGCGTCGCGAGCTGGCGCAGCAGCTCGTAATAGTCCTGGATGAAGTCATCGAGCGAACGCTGGAAGTAGGCCGTGAGCGCCCGATCGTCGCAGGAGTCCGCCGCGCCGCAGAGGAACACGAGGGTGCTCCAGCGCATGTCGTTGGCCCCGACGTTCACGATGACCACCTCGGCCGCGGTCGCGCGCTTGGCGACCGCCAGCTGCGGCGGGATGCGGCGTCCGCCGGCGGTCTGGGCGCCGAGCACGCCGTGTTCGATCGTCGCGCCGCTGCACCCGAGGTTGTCGACGCTCCAGTCGTTCACCCGCCCGAGTATCCGGGCGAACGCGAAAGCGCTCCGCTCGCACGCCTCGTCGTCGGGGGTGGCATCGGGCAGCGGCGGGCCGCCGAGCCCCGCTGCCGTGGAGTCACCCATCACGATCGCCTGCACGAGCGGTTGCGACGGCCCCTCGGCGGCGGCGATCGGGCCCGATGGCTCGCGTCCCACGAGTTCGTCGAGGCTCCCGACCTGGCGCAGGATGCCGGGAGCCGTGAACGCCGTGACCATGATCGCGCTCACGTTCACCGCCTCGACGAACAGCAGCCCGCCCAGCACGGCGATCAGGGTCCGCCTGCCGTCGTAGCGGCGCCAGCCGGCGACCGCGCCGAGCAGCACGACCGCGCCGAGGGCGACGAACGCGATCTCCCAGACGAAGTAGCGCCGCCATCCGGCGGCGAGCGCGTCGCCCACCTCCTTCGCTGCCGCGGCACGCCCGGGCGGGGCGAACGCGTCCTCGATCTGGGCCGTGATGCTGATGTCGGTGACGATCACTCGCGGTCGAACGGGGCCGACGAAGTGCACCCGCGTGGGCAACGGTTGCCCGAACAGCACGATCTCCCCCGGCCCGGACGTGCTGAGGGTCGGTGGCGCCGTGCCGACCGCGACGGTCTGCCCGAGCGCCGAGACCGCCTGGACGGGCGTCACCCCGAGGGCGAACGCGATCGAGGCCGCGGAGACGAGGAGCAAGGTCGCGACGACGACCAAGCCCCGCACGGCCTGCCGTCGCCTCGGGCGACGGGCGTCTCGGACGGACGTCGCCGCCTCGTCGATCGTCGTGCTCGAAGTCACCACTCGACCCTACCCACGGTTCGCGACTTCTCGGGGACGGCCCGTACCATCCCGGCGTGAACCGCGTCTGGGTACGGTTCGGTCCACCGCTGGTCGCGCTCCGCGGCGTCGCCGGCAGCCGCACCCTGCGGCGCACATCGATCGCCTTCCTGATCTTCAGCGGTGCCGAGGCGGCGACGTGGATCGCGATCCTCGTCTTCGCCTACGACCGTGGCGGACCGGCCACGACGGGGCTCGTCGGGTTCCTGCTGCTGCTCCCGGCCGGCGTGATCGCTCCGATCGCCGCCGCGCTCGGCGACCGGCGCCGGCGCGAGGGGGTGCTGGGGTACGGCTACCTCGCCCAGGCGATCGCCACCGGGATCACCGGAGCGGCGATCGTCCTCGATGCGCCCGATGCGGTCGTGTACGCGGCGGCGGTCGTGGCGATGGCCACGATGACCACCTCGCGACCGGCCCACCACTCGCTGATGCCCTCGCTCGCGGCGACACCCAACGAGGTGACGGCCGCGAACTCGGTCTCGTCGATGGGCGATGGCCTCGGCGCAACCCTGGGGACCCTGTCGGTCACCGGGCTCCTGGCGGTGGCCGGCGCCGGGCTCGTCTATCTCGTCGCCGCCGTGCTGCTGGCGGCCTCGGCCGCCGCTGTGCTCACGCTCGGCGCACACACGACACCGTCCGATCCGGGGCCACTACGCCCGTGGAACCTGATCGCCGAGGCCGGCCACGGGTTCGCGTCGATCGCGCGGGAGCGGGGGCCGCGGCTGCTGGTGTGGATCGCGGCGCTGATGACGATCTCGTGGGGGGCGTTCGACGTCCTGCTGGTGTCGGTGGCCATCGAGGTGCTCGGACTCGGCCAGGCCGGGGTCGGGGCGCTGCAGACCGCCGCCGGCGTGGGGGCACTGGTGGGCGCGGCCGGTTCCGTGACGCTCGTCGGCGGGCGCCGGCTCTGGATCGCGATGGTGGGTGCCATCCTGCTGCTCGCGGCAGGCATCGCCGGCTCCGGCTCGACCACGGTCACCGCGGTGGTGGCGGCGGCCGTGGTGGCGGGCGGCGCGATCACCCTGCTCGACGTCGTGGGCCGCACGATGTTGCAGCGGGTCGTCGATGACGCCGTGCTCACGCGCGTGTTCGGGGTGGTGGAGGCCCTGTGGATGGTCGGGGTGGGGCTCGGAGCGGGCATCGCGGGGGCGCTGAGCCGAGCCTTCAGCATCTCGACCGCCCTCGTCGTGATCGGCGTCTCCCTCGTGGTCCTGACCGTGCCCGTCATCGGCGGTCTGCGCCGGACCGATCGCTCGGCGGCCGTGCCCGAGCGCCAGCTTCGCCTGCTCCGATCGCTCGCGATGTTCGCCCCGATGTCGCCGACAGAGCTGGAGCGCCTCGCGTCACAGCTCGACCGGCTGGTCACGCCCGTGGGGACCGATGTCGTCGTGCAGGGGGAGACGGGGGACCGCTTCTACGTGATCGACTCGGGCTCGTTCGACGTGATCGCGGACGGCCGGATCGTCCGGCGGCTGCGGGAGGGTGACGCGTTCGGAGAGATCGCGCTGCTCCAGGACGTGCCGAGGACCGCCACCGTGCGGGCGGTGGACGACGGCGCCGTCTGGACGCTGGATCAAGAGGAGTTCCTGGCCACGGTCACTGGGCAGCCACAGGTCTCGCGCGCCGCTCACGCGCTCTCGGCCGAGCGCCTGCGGGACCTCGGCCCCGCGTCCGATCGCTGACGGCCGAGGTTCGTCGAGACGACGACCACCAGGCCGGCCACGGCCACGACCGACCCCGCGAGGAAGGTGGCGCCCCTGCCGAACCCGGCCGCGACGAACCCCAGCGTCGCGGGTCCCAGACCGAAGCCCACGTCGAGGAACGCGCTCACGGTTCCCATCACCGCGCCGCGTTCGTTCGCGGGGACGCCGTCCATCGCGAGCGCGAACAGCGCGGGCGTGAACAGCGCGACTCCGATCCCGAGGATCGCGGCGCCCGCGACCAGGCCGGCCGGCGTTCGCCATACCCCGATCACGGCCAGCCCCACGGCGGTGAGCACCAGCGCGATCCGGGTGCACCTCCCCGCGCCGAGCCGGTCGGGGATCGTCGCGCCGACGCTGCGGATCGCCACGACGATGCCCGCGAACAACCCCAGCACGAGGCTCGCGCCCCCCATGCCCAGGTCGAGTGCGTAGAGCGGAACGAACGTCAGGAATCCCGCCATGCCCCAGATCGTGGCGGCGAGCACGATCCCCGGCAGCAGCCCCGCGGGGTGGATCAGCCGGTGCCGCTCGGACGCCTCGCTCCCGGCCGGCTTCATCGCGGGCAGCCGCAGCGACAGTCCCACCGCCACCGCCGCGAAGCCGATCGCGCAGACCCACACGGCACGGAACCCGAGGCGATCGATCACGGCCTCGCTGATGAAGGGCCCCGCCCCGAGGCCGATGTACAGCGCGAGCGAAGCGAAGCTGAACGCTTCCCCCCGGCGCTCCGGGGGCGCGAGGTCGACGTTCGCGGCGAGGGCCCCGACGAAGAACAGCGCCTCACCGGCTCCGGTCGCCAGGCGCATCACCACCAGCACCCCGACCGACGAGGCGAGGAAGTACCCCCCGACCGAGAGCGAGAACAGCGAGGCGCCGGCCAGCATCAGCAGCCGGCGCCCACGGCGGTCGGCGAGCCCGCCGGCCAGCGGACGCAGGAGGAACGCCGAGACGCTGAACGCCCCGATCACGAGCCCGACCGCGATGTTGCCGCGGCCGAGCGGTCCCTCCACGTATCGAGGCAGGGCCGGTAACAGGATGCCGTCGGCCGTGAAGTATGCCAGCTCTGCCAGCGCGACGGTCACGAATGCGGGCGTGAAGAGTGTCGGCCTCGCTTCGCGCGCCTCGTTCTTGCGGATGGTCATGCTCTTCACCATGTCGGACCCCCTGACACGCATCCGACGATGCATGGGGCGGAGCGTCCGGCGCATCGGTAGGTCTGCCCATCTTGGCCGGGTGGGCCGGGCCTGACATCCTGGAGTCCAGTGCCGGAAGCGCTCCGCCTCGCCGACCTGCTCGCAGCCCTCTCCCTCACGACCGATCTCGCGATGGGCCAGCCCCCGGAGAAGGCCATCCGAGCCTGCGTGCTCGGGACCGAGCTCGCACGGCACATGGGCGTGCCTGAGGCCGACGTCGGGTGCGTGTACTACACGACGCTGCTCAAGCACCTCGGCTGCACCGCGACCTCGCACGAGGAGGTCCGGCTCTTCGGTCCCGACGACCTCGGCATGCGAGCCGTGGCAGAGCGGACCGACGAGACCGACCCGCGCGACCTGCTCGCGTTCCTGCGCGCCGTCGGCCGGGGGGCCGGACCGGACCGGCTCGTGTATCTGACGAGGACGGTCACGGGCGGCAAGAAGGAGTCCGGAGCGATCTTCCGGGCGATCTGCGAGGTGGCGACCCAGATGGCCGAGCGGCTCCGTCTGGGCGACGACGTCCGCGACGCGTTGTACGCGTCGCTCGAGCGCTGGGACGGCAAGGGCGCACCGCGGGGACTCGCGGGCGAGGACGTCGCGCTCGCCGCGCGCATCGCCGAGCCGTCGACGCAGGCGGTGATCTTCCATCGCCTCGGGGGAGCCGATGCGGCGCTCGCGATGATGGATCGGCGGGCGGGCACGGGTTTCGATCCCGCCGTGGTGGAAGCGTTCCGCGCGGTCGGCCCGAAGACCCTGCAGCGTCTCGACGACGAGGATCCGTGGGAAGCGGTGCTCGCGGCGGAGCCCGAGCCGGTGCGTGTGGTCAAGGCCGACCGCCTCGGAAGGGTCGCTGAGGCCTTCGCGGACATGACCGACCTCAAGTCGACGTTCACGCTGGGCCACTCGTCGGGCGTCGCGGAGCTCGCGACGAACGCGGCCGAGCGCCTCGGCGTGCCGAACGTCGGCTCGGTGCGCCTGGCCGGGCTGTTGCACGATCTCGGCCGGACGGCCGTGGGCGCCGGCGTGTGGGAGAAGCCGGGGCAGCTGAGCACGACCGAGTGGGAACAGGTCCGTCTGCACCCTTACCACACCGAGCGGATCCTCACGCGCTCGACCGCGCTCGAGCCGCTGGCGCGCATCGCGGCGATGCACCACGAACGCCAGGACGGCTCCGGGTACCACCGGGCCGCGTCGGCGGCCGAGATGCCCGTGTCGGCCCGGCTGATCGCGGCCGCCGACGCCTACCACGCCATGACCGAGCGCCGGCCGCATCGTGCGGCGCTCGGCCCCGACGAGGCGGCCGGGGTCCTTGCCGAGCAAGTTCGCGACGGCCGCTTCGATCCCGAGTGCGCCAAGGCGGTGCTCGAGGCGGCCGGTCGCTCACGCGCGACCACGCGGGGCGCGTGGCCGGCCGGCCTCTCGGGCCGTGAGGTCGATGTGCTGCGTCTGGTCGCGGCCGGTTCCTCGAACCGCGAGGTCGCGAAGGCCCTCGTGATCTCGCAGCGCACCGCCGAGCACCACGTGCAGCACATCTACGCCAAGATCGGCGTCTCGACGAGGGCCGCGGCCGCGATGTTCGCGATGCAGCGCGGGCTGCTCCGCGACTGATATCGGTCGTCGACGCTCGAGGTTGACAAGAAAAGCACTACGTCGGAGAGTCGTCGCGGAGTCCTCCACCAGGTCTGTGCCGATTGCCCGCAGATCGGGGCTGCGTCGTGAAGCGGTTGTGGATCATGCCCGACTCCCGGCTCCTGACGCTCGAAGGGTCGGGACACACGTCGCTCTTCCTGTCGAGCTGTGTCGACCGCTACCTGAACCGATACCTGCTGACCGGCGCGGTGCCGGCCGAGGGCGCCGTGTGCCAGGTCGACGTGGTGCCGTTCTCGCAACCGGCCGGTCGATCGGCCGCCGCCAGGGCGGTCGCCCCGTTCCTCGTGCCGCCAACGGTGCGTCCCGCGCGTTGAGGAGCCGGGAGATCGATCGGATGTCGATCCTGCGAGGAGCTGCACCGCTGATCGTGTCCGGGGTGCTGGTCGCCGTGCTCGTCGTTCCGGCCGCCGATGCCGGAGGCAGGCGCACGACGTACGCGATGACGGACTGCATGCATCTGCGCACGAGGCCGAGCAGCATCCTGTTCGCATGCGGCGACGGCAACTACTACGTCGACCACCTCACGTGGTTCCGATGGCATCGATGGAAGGCGGCCGGGTTCGGCCTGTTCCACCAGAACGACTGCCGGCCGAGCTGCGCCGAGGGCAGATTCCACACCGAGTGGGGATGGCTCTGGCTGCGGAACCGTGACCGGTGCACGCCGCCCGGCAGGTTCGTGTTCCAGCACGCGCGGGTGCTGTACGAGGGGAGGTTGCTCGGGCGGCACCGGACCGCGTTCGGCCACCTCGGCTGCCCGTTCCTGTAGGCGCCCTGCAACCGGGTAGGTTCGAGCCGATGGGCACGCCGAGACGCCTCCACCCGCTCCCGGTGCTCGCCCTGCTCCTCGCGGCCTGCACCGGCGACGACGGCGCGAGCTCGTCGCCCGCCCCCGTGGCCGAGGGGGTGTCCTGGACGACGCTCGCCCCGGTGCCCACGCCTCGCTCGGAGGTGGCCTCCGCGAGCGACGGGAAGCGCATCGTGGTCGCGGGGGGCTTCGACGAGACCGGGGCATCGGTCACGACCGTGGAGATCCTCGACCTCGCCGCGGGCACGTGGAGCGCCGGACCCGATCTCCCGGTGGCCGTGAACCACCCGATGGCGTCGTCGTTCGACGGAACGGTCGTGGTCGCCGGTGGCTACGGCGGAGGCGGGCTGAGCGGTCCGACCGACCGGGTCTTCGCGCTCCGGGGCGACACCTGGGAGGAGCTGCCTCCGATGCCGGGGCCCCGCGCTGCGGGAGGGGCGGCCACGGTCGACGGCCTCCTCGTCGTCGCGGGCGGCGTCGGCCCCGAGGGCCTCGCCGGGGACGCCTACGTGCTGGATCCGGCGACCGGTCGATGGGGCACGCTCGAAGGTCCGCCGACCGGCCGGGAGCATCTGGGGGTCGCGGGGTTCGGGGGCGACGTCTACGTCGTCGGCGGCCGAACGGGCGGGATCGGCTCGAACCTCGACGCGGCAGAGGCCTACGAGGTCGCGGCGGCCACGTGGCGAGGGCTGCCGCCGATGCCCACAGCGCGCGGCGGCAGCGCGGCCGCGGCTACGTCGAACGGCTTCGTCGTCTCGGCGGGCGGCGAGGAGGAGGCCGGCACGTTTTCCGAGGCGGAGGCCTTCGACGTGCGAGCCGCCCGTTGGATCGCCCTGCCGGCGATGCCGACCGCCCGGCACGGCCTCGGTGTGGTCGCCGTCGGAACGGTCGTCTACACGATCGCGGGGGGCGAGACGCCGGGGTTGTCGGTGACGGGGACGGTCGAGTCGATCGACCTGGCGCCGCTCACCTCGTGAGCGGAACCGCGCCCCTGCTCATGACCGCTCGGTCTCTTCCCGGATCTTTCTCAGCACGGGGAGCACGAGGCGGTCCTTCCGTCGGCCCGCTGCTTCCTTGGGTCCCGTGCTAGCGTCGCGCCGGTGGACACGGTCACCGGGTACTTCACGGCGCTCGGGCTCTCGACCGCGGCGGGGCTCAACGCGTACATCCCGCTGCTCGCCGTCGGCCTCTTCTCCCGGTACACCGACCTCATCGACCTGCCCGCGCCCTGGGACCGCCTGGGCGACCCGCTCGTGCTCGGTCTCGTGGCGGTCGTGGGGGTGGCGGACTTCATCGGCGACAAGGTGCCGATCGTCGACCACGTGCTGCACCTGCTCGGCATGGCCGTCGCGCCCGTCGTGGGAGGCATCCTCGCCCTGGCGGCCGCGAATGCGCTCGACGTCGACCCGGGGTTCGCCGCCGTGCTCGGCGTCGTCGCGGCGCTCGCGACACAGGTGGGCAGGACCGCCGCCCGGCCGGCCTCGACGGCGACGACGGCGGGGGCGGGCAACCCGGTGGTGAGCCTGGGCGAGGACGGCGCCTCCGGAACGTTGTCGATCACGTCGATCCTCTGGCCCGTCGTGGCGGCGATCCTCGCGGTGTTCGTGCTCGTGGGGCTGTTCGCGTTGTGGCGGAAGTGGCGAGCGTTCGGGTTGCGCCTGCAGGGCCGAGGCCAGGCTGCCGGCTGAGCCGGCGCCGCATCACGTGCGGCGTTCCCTGATCACCTCGCTCGGAGCCTTGTCGTCCCGCAGGCCGAGGTAGCGTGGATGACGCAGCTTGCCGTCGTCGGTCCATTCGCTGAACCCGATCTCCGCGACGAGCTCGGGCCGCACCCAGTGCACGCCCTTCTTCGGCAGCCCCTTCGTCTCGGTCACGGGGGGCTCGGACTGCTCGAGCGGCCCGAGCCGCTCGGTGAGCGAGTTCAGCTCACGCTGCCCGAAGCCCGTGCCGACCTTCCCGCCGAACCGCAGCCCGCCGTCCTCGTGGTACGCGACGATCAACGCCCCGAGGCCCGACCGTGAGCCCTGCGGCTCGGTCCAGCCGATCACGACGAACTCCTGCTCGTTCACGCACTTGAACTTCAGCCAGTCGGTGGAGCGGCCGTGCGCGTAGGGCGAGCTCGCCCGCTTCGCGATCAGGCCTTCCCAGCCCCGCTCGCACGCCGCTTTGAACGCGGCCTCGCCGTCCTCGTCGAGGTGCTCGGAGAACCGGAGCGCGTCGTCGAACGCGAGGGCGCCGCGCAGTACCGACTTCCGCGCGAGCAATGGCAGCGCCGACAGGTCGTAGCCGTCGAACCACACGACGTCGAACAGGTAGTAGATGACCGGCACGGCGGCGATCTGTGCCGGATTGGGGCGCGCGTTCTGCATGCGAGCCTGCAGCTGCGAGAACGACGTGACATCGCCTCGGAACGCCACGATCTCACCGTCGGCGATCAACGTCGGGCCGTCGGTGCGCGTCACTGCCTCGACGAGATCGGGGTAGTGCGACGTGCGATCCTTCTCGTTCCGGGTGATCAGCCGAACCTTCGATCCGCGCCTCCACAGCAGTGAGCGCTGTCCGTCGAGCTTGGCCTCGTAGATCCACGCCGGGTCCGAGAAGATGTGCTTCGTCAGCGTGGCCAGCATCGGCGGCGTGAAGCTCGGCATCGCGCGCCGCCGCAGCGGGCGGCGGTCCTGCTGGTCGAGCGCTTCGAGCAGAGGATGCACGGCACCAGCCTGGCACAAGCCCGAGCAGGCCGGACCCCGGTCAGGTCGTCTCGAGGTCGAGCGACGGAGGGTTGACCGCCTTCGGGCGCCCGCCTCGGCTCTGCTGCACCCGTCGGACCACGCGCAGGGGCAGGTACACGACGTACTCGATCACGAAGAAGACGGCGAGCGCGACGAGGATGACCAACCCCGGCAGCACCACGACCGGCAGCGCGAGCAGGGCGAGCGGGAACACCGGCCAGCTCTCGCGCAACCATCCCCTGCGCCCCGCCGGTTTGGCCAGAGCCCCGATCCGCACGGCAGCCCACATCAACCACCGCCGCAGGAACGGCACCTCGAGCTCCCGCATGGCTCGGCGGAAGATGCCGTCGGCGTCGGGCAGGGTCAGCTCC
Source organism: Actinomycetota bacterium (assembly GCA_040511595.1). GTDB lineage: Bacteria > Actinomycetota > UBA4738 > UBA4738 > HRBIN12 > JAOUEA01. The sequence continues at coordinate 46,538 of JBEVGU010000006.1, forward strand.
CCGGCCGGCACCGCCACGCGCCAGAGGTGGTCGTGCAGGATCGCCGCCTTCGTGTACCGGCCGTACTTGGGCAGGAACCACACGAACGCCCGCGGCACCGACGCGAAATCGGTCGACGAGCCGGCGGGAACGGTGAACGACTGCGACTTCCCTTCGTAGCGCAGCTCCCGCAGGAGGCGCCACTCGCGATCATCGATCTGCTCGACGTCGACGTTGGAATCGTGATGGAACGGCATCTCATCGCCCCCCACGGCGGCTCTCTCGACGGTGGTCTCGGCACAACAGTCGACCACGCTGCGCAGAGCCGCGCACGTGGTGACAGCGCTATCGGTATCGGACGGGGGGTCAGGGTTCGCCGAGGCGATGTCGATACCGCGATCGGTCTCGCGCGCCGAAGACGCGGTTAGCCCGCGATCGCGGTGGCGAGCACGAACGGGTGCACCGGGCCGCCGCCGGCCAGGCGGAGGGCGCGCGAGACCACGGTGAGCGTCCACTTCGAGTCGGAGAGGTCGTCGACGAGCAGCACGGGACCGTCGGGCACGGCGCCGGCCAGCTCGAACGCGTCCCAGACGTTGCGGACCTGTTGCGCGCTGTTCTGCATCGCCGCCTGCGGCTGGTTCTCGGCCACCTTGCGGACCACCTCGTGGAACGGCAGATCGAGCGCTGCGGCCACGCGCCGCGCGAGGTCGGGCACCAGATCGGGATGGGTCATCGACGGGACGCACGTGACCCACGCCGGGGCCGGGTTCGGCCGCCACCGGTCGCCGATCAGCGAGGCAGAGGCGCTCACGAGCTCGTCGGCGAACCACTCGTCCTGGCCACGTCCCGACGCGACGAGGCGGCCCCAGCCGCCGTCGCCCACCACCGAGAGCGCGCGGCCCGTCTCCGGTCGCTCGTCCTCGGCGATTCGCCCCTTTGGCAGGCCGAACGCCGCCAGCCCCGAGGGCCACTGCTTCCGCGGCTCCACGAACAGATCGAAGCCCCGGAGGTGCTCACGGGCGGCCGCTCGCAGCTCCTGCGCGGGATCCACCCGCAGCGGCGTGCCAGTGCAGTTCATGCATCGCCCGCACGGTTCCGCGCCCGGGTCGTCGAGCTCGCGGCGCAGGAACTCCATCAGGCATCCGCCGTGGCGCGCGTACCGACGCATCGCCTCCTGCTCGTGTCGTCGCAGGGCGGTGATGTGCTCGACACGCTCGGCGGGGTATGTCCACGGCTCTCCGGTGCGCACGTATCCGCCGCGCTCGCGGGCGACGGCGCCCTCCACCTCGAGCACCTTCAGCATCGACTCGAGCCGGCCGCGGCGCACGTTCACCGCCGCCATGAGGTCGTTCAGCGAGATCGGCTCGCCCGCCGAGCCGAGCAGCTCCACGATGCGCTCGGCCTGCTCCCGGGGCGGGAACGCCGTCTCGATGAAGTAGTCCTGGATCTCACGGTCTTCGACGCCGCAGAGCAGCACCGCCGGCGCGTGCTCGAGCGCCCGTCCGGCCCGGCCGACCTGCTGGTAGTACGCGATCGGCGACCCGGGGCTCTGGAAGTGGATCACGAAGCCCAGGTCGGGCTTGTCGAACCCCATGCCGAGCGCGCTCGTCGCAACCAACGCCTTCAGCTCGTTCGCGAGCAGCGCCTGCTCGAGCCGGATGCGGTCGTCGTTGTCGGTGGCGCCGCTATAGGCCTCGGCCTCGACGCTTCGGCGCCGCAGAAACGCCGCCACCCGCTCGCCGTCGGCGATCGTGAGCACGTAGACGATGCCCGAGCCCTCGAGCGTGGGAAGCGTCTCCGCGAGCCACGCCAGGCGCTCGGCCTGGCTCGGCGCGTCGGCCACCGCGAGGGCCAGGCTCTCCCGGTCGAGCGTGCCCCGGAACGTGACCATCTCGTGGCCGAGCTGGTCGGTGATGTCGGCGATCACGCGGTCGTTCGCCGTGGCGGTGGTGCAGAGCACCGGCACGTCCGCGGGCAGCGCTTCGAGCACCCGCACGATACGCCGGTAGTCCGGTCGGAAGTCGTGGCCCCAGTCGCTGATGCAGTGCGCCTCGTCGACCACGAGCAGCCCGACCGTGCGCGCGATCACGCTCAGCATGCGGTCGCGGAAGCGCTGGTTCGCGAACCGCTCGGGCGAGACGAGCAGCAGGTCGATCTCGTCGTTCGCGAGCCGCTCGGCGATCGGCTCGAACTCCTCTGGGTTCGTCGAGTTGATCGTCTCGGCCAGAACGCCGATGCGTCCGGCCATCTCGATCTGGTTGCGCATCAGCGCGAGCAGGGGGCTCACGAGCAGCGTTGGACCGGCGCCCTGCTCGCGCAGCACCTTCGTCGCGATGAAGTACACCGCGGACTTGCCCCAGCCCGTGCGTTGCACGAGCAGCACGCGGCCCCGATCACGCGCGACCGCCTCGATCGCCTCGAGTTGCCCGGGCCGGAAGGACGCATCCGCCCCGAGCATGTGCCGCAGGTGATCGAGCGGCGCCCCGTCGACGATCACGCCGATCCGTGGCCGGCCGCGCGACGCGGGGCGCGCGTGATCGCCGCCACGAGCTCCTCCGGTCGGATCGGCTTCGTGATGGAGTCGTTCATGCCCGCCTCGAGGCAGCGCTCACGGTCGCCCTGCAACGCTTCGGCGGTCACGCCCACGATCCGGGGACGCTCGCCCTCGGGTCAACGCTCGAGGATGCGCCGGGTCGCGTCCGACCTGCATCGCCCTCCTCTCGCCGTGGGCCACCGGGCGAGGGTGGCGTCAGAGACGGGCGGAAGTCTCCCACGGCGGTCGGCCGCGGAGCAATGGTCATGCGCCGCGACCGAGGTCCTCCACGCTCTCAGGCGAGCCGACCGAGGCGATGCGATGCGTGGCGGAGGAGCGTCGTGGGTATGTGTTTCGCTATCGACGACCTGGGAGGGATGCGTCATGGGATTGCTCGGCACGCTCGCGACGTTCGGCATCGGGTACGCGGCAGGCGCGGCGACCGGCCCCCGCCGCATGGAGCAGCTGCCTGCGCGGGTGCGGCAGGTCCTGCCCGGTCGCTCCGGCGGCACCGGCTCGGGCTCGACGGTCGACGTGCGGGAGATCCGCCAGGTCATGACCGCGGCTCCCCACACCGTCCGGACGACCGACACGCTGCAGGACGCTGCTCGCCTGATGAAGACCAACGACATCGGAGACGTGCTCGTGGAGGACGCCGTCGGGCGTCTCGCCGGCATCGTCACGGATCGTGACATCGCGATCCGGGCGACGGCTGAAGGCTCCGACCCGGTGAGCACGACCGTCGAGCAGGTGTACTCGCGCGATGTGACCGGGCTCGCGCCGACCGACACCGTGCACCACGCCGTCGAGCTGATGCGAGCCGGCAACGTGCGCCGCCTGCCTGTGGTCGAGAGTGGCAAGGCGATCGGCATCGTCTCGCTCGGCGACATCTCGGTCGAGACCACCCCCGACTCCCTGCTCGCCGACATCAGCACCGCCTCCCCCGACCGTTGAGAGCGGAGAGGCTCAGGCCGGATCGCTCCCGGCTGGTTGCCGAACGGTTCCGTCTGCGGCACCATGTGCGGTACGAGAGGAAGGAGGTGGTCCTGCTTGCATACGAAGCTTGAGACCCTCGAGGTGATTGGCTGCTAGCCGTCCCTCGCGGGCCGGGGTTCACCTCCCCGCCCGCCGTGCCGGGCGACCGGCAGAATCCAAACCAGTCACCGCCCCCACGTGCTCCGGCTGGTCTACCGGACGAAGTCTCGTCAGAGGCCGAAGTGCTCGTGGGGTGAGCGACAACCGAACGGGCCGGACCCACAGGTCCGGCCCGTTCGCGTCCGTCAGTCGAGCAGGGCGTCGAAGGCCCGCAGCGTGTCGCTCAGCCGCTCCGCCAGCGTCCTCGCGAGCCATCGGTGCAGCGCGGCGGCGAGCTCCGGCTCCTCCGCCTCCAGCTGTTCGATCGAGGCCCGGCTGAGCCGCAGGACCACGCTCGGTTTCTCCGCGACCACGTCGGCCGTGCGCGGCACGCCGGTGTACATCGCGATCTCCCCGACCACCACACCCGGGCGCATCGCGCGCAGGCGCATCCGCGTTCCCTCCGGCGTCACCATCTCGACGCTCAGCCGCCCCGATTCCAGCACGAACACGTCGTCGGGTGGATCGTCCTGACGGATCAACGTCGTCCCCTCGGGGAGCGACATCCGTTCGAGGTAGGGCGCCAGGCGCTGCGGCAGGCCGGCGAGCGCCTCGCGCTGCCCGTCGGTGGCCCCGACGTGGTCGATGGAAGCGGAGACCATGTCGTGGAGCAGGCCGTCCTCGCACCGCTGCAGCCCGCGATCGAGGTCCGGCTCGAAGCTCACGATCCCGACGGAGGCTGTGACCCCGCCGAGCTTGAGCCGCCGTCGCACCGCCTCCGGCACGTCCGTCAGCACCAGCTCGAACCCGTTGCTTTCCGCGAGCTGGGCCGCCTTGCGGAAGGACATCGCCGCCGACGAGTCCATGCCCGTCACGCGCCGGAGGTCGATCAGCAGGAACCGCAGCCCCCCGCCTTCCACACGCTTCCGGATCTGCTCGAGCAATCCGTTCGACGTCCCGAAGAAGACGAACCCGTGCACGCGCAGGATCTGGACGTGCCCTCCGAGCGAGCGCAGCGCCTCGCGTTCGCCGGGCGGGCGGTCGACGTTGCTCCGGTACGTGTCGCCGAACGCCACCTCGTTCAGCTGTTCCAACCGGCTGTAGTTCACCGCGAAGAGCACGACCGCGAGTACGAGGCCGACCGCGACCCCGGGCAACAGGCCGCGAGCGATGATCGTCGCGAGGATCGCGAGTACGACCAGGTACTCGCTGGTCGGCAGCGCCCGCCGCTTGTCCCAGACCCACTCGACGATGAAGCCGAGGCCGACGAACACCAGCACGCCACCGACGATCAACCGGGGGATCAGCTCGATCATCGCCGCGCCGAACACGACGGCCGAGAGCGGGAGGAGCGCGGCGACGAGGCCGGCCGCGCGCGCGTCGATGCCCATCTGCTTCGCCAGCGCCGTCAGGCTGAGCGCGTGGTACCCGGGGATGCCGCCGAAGGCGCTGGAGACGACGTTGACGATCCCGGCGTCGCGGAGCTCCCGGTTCGTGTCGAGATCGGTGTGGCGGATCAGCTCGATGCCGCTCACGTTGAACAGGGCCGCGACCACGGCCACGAACACGGCGGTGGCGATGCCGGCGATCTGTGTGAGGACCGCCGACCAGTCGGCGGTCTCGAGGGCCTCGCGAACCGTCGAGGGTTCCCACAGCTGGCCCGAGGGAAACGGCCCGAGCAGCCAGAGCCCGTCTCGCACCTCGTCGAGCGACGAGCCCGTCACGAGCACGCCGATCGCGAACGCCGCCACCCCGATGCCGATGACCACCGGCACGACGAGCGGCCGGTTCACCACCCGCGACGTGACGAGCAGGATCACGCCGAACACGAACGCCGGGACCCACAGCTCCAGCGCGTTCTGGCCGAGCAGGTCGCCGATCGAGCGCCAGTACACCTGGATGCTCGCGGCGACGCCGATGCCGCCCTTGAAGAGCAGCCACCCGGTTCCCGCGAGGAAGCCGCCCACGACGGGGTAGGGCACGTAGCGGACGAGGTTGCCGAGCTTGAACACCCCGAGCAGCGCGAACGTGATGCCGGTTGCGAGCGTCACGACCATCGTGGCGGCGACGACCGTGTGGAACGCCCGGTCGAGGCTCCCGAACGCGTCGAGGGCCGTGGTGGCTGCGACGACCGCGAGCACCGCGGCCGCCGCATCCTGCACGCTGCCGACCACGCCACGGGTCCCCGCCCTCCAGGCGAGGATCGCGAGCGTCGCCGCCGCCGCGACCAGATACAGCCCGATGCCTCGCGAGAGGTAGTACGAGAGGTAGCCGCCGAACACGAGGGCCGCGAACGAGATGGCCAACACGACCTCGACGGCGCCGATCACCGCGCCGGAGGCGAGCGTCGCAAGCACCCGGGTGGATCGTCGTTGGTCGGACACGGTCCCCCTCACCGCGCCTGCGTGGCACGCCTGGTGCGAGAACCCTAGTCCGCGGGCGGCGGGCCGCGCCAGGGGCCTCGCGCTCCGTCACCTCGTGGTAGACCACTCGAAGGGGGAGCGATGCGTATCGGGCGCTGGGACATCCGCCCGCTCGGCGGAGGCTGGGGTTGCCTAGCCATGATCCTGTTCTCGTTGATCGCGTCGATCGTGCTGACCGTGCTCCTGAACGTGTGCGTCCAGTCGGTGAGGTAACGACACGGTCGGCCGCCCCGGAAAGTGAGAAACCGCCGGAACCCGAGGGCCCCAACGGTTTCTCGTGACGGACCATACGGTGGCGTCGGGGAAGGCGTCAAGTGCAGACGTCCATCTTGTCACTCTTCCTTCGCTGGTGCCCCTGGGCCCCGGATTGAGCGGCTCCCGCCACTCACGCGTCCGTGGGGTCGAGCAACGTGCGCGCCTCGACCAGATCGGCAACGTCGAACCCCTCGGTGAACGTCCCGTACACGGTCCGCAGCGCCTCGCGTTCTTCCTCCCATGACCCCCCCGAGTCCCGTCGCAGTCGGGCGAGCCTGGTGGCGGCTCGAAGCTGTGTCATGCGAGCGCCCGCCGCGCGGGCGACGTCGAGGGCGTGTCGATACCACTCCTCGGCATCGCCTCGGTCGGGGGCGGCGACGAGGAGGTCGCCCTTCACGATCGGAAGCTCCGGATAGAGGACGTTGACGCGGCCACCCATCAGCTCGATCGCTCCGTCGATCGCTTCCAGGCCGTCGGCCGGCCGACCCGCCATGTCGAACCCCTTCGCCCGCACCGACAGCAACAGCGGCCAGAACACCGGCGGCGTCGTCAGGTCCTGATACAGGTCGATGCCTCGATCGCTGAGGGCGAGACCTTCGTCGTGCCGGCCGAACGCCGTCATCGACACGCCCTGGAAGATCAAGGCGAGCGCCTGCCAGACCTGGTAGTCGTGCACCTCGGCGATCTGCAGCACCTCGCTCGCCCGTTCGTGGACGAGCTCCCAGTCGCGGCGCCACAGGTCGAGCAGCGCCACGTGGAACAGCGCGTAGGCGATCGTGAAGGGATGCTCCAGCTCCGCCGCACGCTGCAGCCCGCCCGCGCCACGATGGACCGCCTGTTCGGGGTAGCCGATCGCCCACAGCGCGAGTGCCGACGTCGTGTAGGGCACGACGGCCGGGCTCGCCCCCAGACGGAAGCGACCCGACACGTGCCGGTGGCTGTCGAACAGGCTGATGGCCCGGTCCAGATGGTCCAGGCCCTCGACGACGTTGCCGAGCGACACGAGGTTCGAGCCGATCCTCAGGTGCCCCTCCGCCTGCAGGCCCGCGTCGTGTTGTTGCTCGGCCAGATCGAGGAGCTGCCTGCCCATCGAAACACCCTTGTCGAACTCTCCCCGATAGAGGTGGAAGCTCGCGAGGCTCCGCAAGACGGGAAGCATCTCCGACGGGGCGCCGGCCTCTTCCAGCAGCGCGAGGGCGCGGTTGTAGGTTTCCTCGACCTCGCCGGAATACCCGCGGAGAGCCATCAGCCCTCTGGCGAGGCTCGTGCGGAGCGTGATCTCCTCGCGCGCGCGATCGACCGTCGCCGGGCTGGTGGACAGCACGGCGAGGAGGTCGTTCGTGAGGTCGACGGCTCCGTGGTACCAGCCGCGGTCGTCATGCAGGGCCCAAAGACCGTCGAGCAGCATGTCGAGCCGTTCGAGGTCGCCGGTGTCGACCCAGTGGCGCCACGCCACCTGGAGGTTGCCCAGATCGGCTCCCAGCTCGTCCAGCGCCGATGCCCGGTCCGGGCCGGAGAGGTGCCGACGTCGCTCGTGCGCGACCTCGGAGAAGTACGTGGCGTGTGCGCGGGCGACCGCCTCGCGGAGCTCGGGGTCCTCGTCGAGCCGCCCGGCCGCGTAGTCCCGGATCGTCTCGAGCATCGACAGCCGCCGGTGGCCGCCCTCGTCGATGCTGCGGAGCAGGCTCTTGCCCACGAGCGACCCGAGTCGGTCGACGACGGCGCTGTCTCGGAGATCGTCGAGCCGGGCGGCCACCGCCTCCACGGCCTCGATCCGCGCCGACGAGAACGTCGAGAACATCCGGAAGACGGCTCGTTCCTCGGGGTCGAGCAGACGCTCGCTCCACTCGATCGTACTGCGGAGCGTCTGCTGGCGGGCAGGCAGGTCGCGCGTCCCGGCGCCGAGGGCGTCGACGTGGTGGCGCAGACGATCTCGGAGCTCGTGCGGTGAGAACAACGCCAGTCGCGCCGCTGCCAACTCGATCGCGAGCGGCAGGCCATCGAGTCGGGTACACGTCTCGACGACCGCCGCGGCATCGCCGTCGGTCAGCTCGAATCCGGGCCGTGCCTCGCGCGCCCGCTCGACGAACAGGTTCACCGCCTCGGAATCGGCGAGCATCGCCGCGGACGCCGGCTCGCGGGTCGGCTCCGGAAGGCTCAATGAAGGCACGTCGAAGTGGCGTTCTCCCCTGACCCGCAGCGCTTCTCGGCTCGTTACGAGGACCTGCAGCTCGGGACACGCCTGCAACAGACCGGAGATCCCCTCCGCGGCATCGATCACCTGCTCGAGGTTGTCGAGCACGAGCAGCACACGACGCGCGCCGAGGTGCTCCTCGAGGATCTCGAGCGACGACTGGGAGCTGGCCCCGCTCGCACCGACAGCGCGGGCGACCGCGTCGAACGCGGCGCCCGCATCGTGCACCGACGACAGATCGACGAAGTACAAGCCGTCGGTCGAGCGCTCCGCCTGTTCGGCGGCAGCCTGGAGCGCCAGCCTCGTCTTGCCGATGCCGCCGGGCCCGAGAAGCGTCAACAGCCTCACGCCCGGTTCGTTCAGGAGTTCGCTGAGCGCTCGGAGCTCCGCGTTCCGGCCCACGAACCCGGACGTCTGCGTCGGCAGGTTGTTCGGGCGGTGGGTGAGTGTCGACGGGGGAGGGAAATCGGCCTGCAGCAGCGGATGCTCGACCTGGAAGATCCGCTCGGGTTCCAGGAGGTCCTTGAGCCGGTGCTGACCGAGGTCGCGCAGGGACACGGCCTCCGGCAGGGCGTGATCGACGAGGCGCTTGACGCTGTCCGAGACGAGCACCTGACCGCCGTGGCCGGCCGCGGCGATCCTGGCCGCCCGGTGTACGTCGACCCCGACGTAGGATCCTCCGCCGATCCGGCCGTCGCCCGTGTGCAGCCCCATCCGCACACGGACGCGGCCGTCCTCGGGCCACGGATGCGCCTCGATCCCGCGCTGGGCCTCGATCGCGGCTCCCAGCGCTGACGGAGCCGCGGGGAACACCACGAAGAAGGAGTCGCCCTCGGTGCCGACGACCACGCCGTCACCGGCGTCGAAGGCCGTGCGAAGGATGCGGTGATGATGCTCGAGGAGCTCCGGATAGTCGTCGCCGAATTGCTGAACGAGCCGAGTGCTCCCCTGGATGTCGCTGAACAGGAACGTCACGGTCCCGGTCGGCAGGTCACCCGTCTCGATCACACGCCATCATGGCCCACACGCTTCGGTCGATGCACCCCCCGTCGTCGTGCCCTCGACGGGCGCATCGATGGCGGGGCCCGGCCGTTCGGCGGGAACGGATATCGGCCGAAAGTCCGAGTTTGGAGACCGTTGCCGTGCGGGTACACCCGAGCCACGCCTCGGAAGGAGGACCAGATGAGTCGTACCACTGGAACGAGCATCTTGGTGCTGGGGATCGTGCTGGGTGTCGTCGGCGCGATCATGTACTGGGCCATCACGGCGAAGACGGACGGCTTCGACATCAACACGGCCGGCCTGATCCTGTTCTGGGTCGGTGTCGTGACTGCGGTGATCGGACTCGTATTGACGTTCATGGGAAGTCGCTCCACGACGGTCCGTCGCGGAGACGCCCTCGACGGGGGCCGCTACGAGTACGAGGAGGAGCACCGCTCCATCTGACTCGGTCGGATCGAACCGGGAGCCGCCGGAGCAGATCCGGCGGCTCCTGCCATGTCCTGAGCTCGACGCCGTCCCGCGTAAGCTCGAGGACATGAGGGCGACCTCATGACGACCGGTTCCGCGCCGTCGCGCGCCGACGGGCCGCTCCTGCTCGCCGACATCAGCGGCTACACATCGTTCCTGAAGGACGTGACCGACGCACATCGCGATGATGCGTTCGCTGACGGAGCCGTCCCCGACGCGTACGCAATGATGTCCGACCTGCTCGACGGCATCGTGGGGCGGGTCGTGCCCCCCTTCACGCTCGCGAAGCTCGAGGGCGATGCCGTGTTCGTCTACGCCACCGACCCGGATGCGGTCCCGACCGCTCGATCGATGCTCGACTGCCTCACGGCGTGTCACGCGGACTTCCGTCGACGTCTGGACTCGGCGCATCAGATCTGGACCTGCCGCTGCGATGCCTGTGCGAGGATCGATGCCCTCGACCTCAAGTTCGTCCTGCACGAGGGATCGTTCGTGATCCAGTCGATCGCGGGAGGGCAGGAGCTCGTGGGCTCGGAAGTGGTGATGGCCCACCGACTCCTGAAGACGGGGGCGGCCGCGCTGGTGGGCAGCGATGCCTACATCCTCATCACCGCGGACGCCGTCAGCCGGTTCGATGTGCCGACAGACGGCAGCGCCGAGCTCGTCGAGACCTACGAACCCTACCCGCCCGTCCACGCTCGGGTGTATCCCCTCCGCACCACACGTTGATGGCGCCCGCACGAGGTGCGGGACCGCCCTCACCCCGTTGGCGCCCAGGACGGCCGTGCTCGTGTTCAACCACATGTGGCACGCGTCACCGACTGTCGGTTCGGCTGACGGCCACGCTGCACAGGGCAGTCCGGCCCACGCGCTTCCGCGACAAATGTGGTGTGCTGGATGTGTCGAGCGATGGAAGGAGGCTCTCGATGGCAGAGCAGATGGGCGACGTGCAGAAGACGATCGAGCAGGCGAAGGACGCGCTGACCGTCCGTCGCGTGTTCGGCGATCCGTACGAGAAGAACGGCGTCACGGTGATCCCGGCCGCCCGGGTCCAGGGCGGGGCCGGCGGAGGCGACGGCACCGGGCCGGAAGGCGGAGGCAAGGGCAGCGGCTTCGGCTTGAGCGCGCGGCCCGCCGGCGCGTACGTGATCCACGGCGACGAGGTCGACTGGCGTCCCGCCGTGGACCCGAACAGGGTCGTGATCGGTGCGGCGATCGTCGCGTTCGCCGCCCTCATGGTCGCGCGGACCGCGATCAAGGCCCGAGCGGCCACCTAGAGCGGCTAGAGCGGCTCCCAGAGCAAGAGGCGCCGCGAGGTCGCCACGTCGAGCGCTGCCGGCCTGACAAGCTGGGCGCGTGGACCTCGACCATGGCGCCGGGCTGCTGCACCGGCTGACGTCGTACAGCCCCGAGCGCGAGTGGGACGTGCCCGCCGACGACCCGCGGCTGCGGCACGACCTCGTGCCGAACGACCCGACGACGCTGCCCCCGCAGGTCAAGGAGTACCGAGCGGAGCTGGCGGTCACGC
>JBEVGU010000007.1:0-3407 GCA_040511595.1 Actinomycetota bacterium
GACGCTCGCCGCCACGCCGAGCGTTCCCTTGATCAGGATGTTCCACATCGCCCAGAGCCCCTCGACGGACAGCGGCAGACCGAGCACGTCGACGCGCTCGCCCTGCCCGACGACCGGCAGGAACAGGGCGAACAGCACGAACGGGACTTCGATCACGAGACGTTTCGCGACGAAGGCGAGCCGCAGGTCGGCGAGCTGGGCGAGCACGACGAGCATGATCGCGTACACGCCGAACGCCCAGAACTCTTCCCGGGGGGTGGCCACGACGGCGAAGACGAACAGCACGTGGGCCAGGAGCTTGCACTCCGGTCGCAATCGGTGGACCGGACCGTCGCCGTGGACGTACAGGGCGTGAGCGTGCCCGCCGGTCACGTCGCGACGCCGGACGACATCGCCGTCGAGGATCCCCCTGGGTCGTCCGAGGTCTTCCCTCGCCGACTGAAGATGGCGAAGATCAGCAGACCGATGCCGAACGTGACCGCGACGCCCGCGATGCCCGCCAGCCCGGTGGAGAGCCCCTCGTCGTCGATGCCTTGCACGCCGTAGCCGGCGAGTGGGCTGTCGGCGGTTGCATGGTCGGACTCGTTCTCGGCGAAGCCTTGGTCGATCGCGACCTTGTTCAGACCGTCGGGCGAGCTGCTCGCATATCGACTGACGAAGAAGGCCAGGCCCAGGGCGACGAGGAGACCCCCGACAATCACCGCAACGGTGCTCGTTCGACCACCAGCCATCACGACCTCCCCGCCACGAGCGAGCCGTCACGCACCTCGAGCGTCGGCACCAGGTCCTGGGCACCGTAGACGAGGTCGGGGCGCACGCCGAGCACGACGCCGACCGTGAGCGCGGTGATGATGCCCTCACCGATACCGATCAAGCAGTGGGTGCCGATCATCGCCGCGAAGACCGTCGCCACCGAGGCGCCACCGTTGCCGCCCACCGCGTACTCGATGACGAAGCCGAGGGAAGCCAGCACGACCGAGAGCAGGGCGGCGATCCCGGATGCGGCGACGGCCGATGCTCTCGTGGCGGGCAGCACGCGGCGGATGAAGACGAAGAGCGCGAAGCCGCCCCAACCGGCGATCAACGACATGTTGAGGACGTTGAGGCCGAGGGCCGTCAGACCACCGTCGGCGAACAGCAACGCCTGGACGAGCAGGACGACGGCGACCGCCACGGCGCCCGCCCACGGCCCGACCAGGATCGCCGCCAGACATCCCCCGAGCAGGTGGCCGCTGGTGCCGGCGGCGACGGGGAAGGTCAGCATCTGGACCGCGAAGATGAACGCCGCGACGAGCCCGGCCATCGGCGCCAGCTTCTCGGAAAGCGTCTCCTTCGCTCTGTGGAGGCTGTACCCGATGCCGCCCGCGGAGACCACGCCGGCGGCGGCGGAGACACCGGCGTTGATGAACCCGTCCGGGATGTGCACGCTTCCCCCTCCGCGGGCGTGAACTCGCGCGCCCTATCGGAACTCGTTGCAGTTGCAAAGACTTGCGTTTGGCTTCGATGCCTGTATACCGAAGGTCCCGCCCGAACGTCAAGGCACGCTCAGAAGTGCGGCGTCTCCCGATACGTGCCGAAGACCTCGGTGAGCGTCGTCACGATCTCGCCCTCGGTGCACCCGGCGCGAGCGCACTCCACGAGCGGCTCGATCAGCCCCGCGTCCGTGGCCGCGGCGGTGCCCAGGCGAGCGAGCGCCCCGTCGGCCGCGGCCCGATCGCGCTGCGAGCGCGCAAGAGCCACGGCCTCGCGTTGGTGAGCCTCGGCCTCCGGCCCGATCACGAGGGTGTCGATCGGTCGGTCGTCGGGATCGACGAATGCGTTCACCCCCACCTTCACGAGATCGCCCGACTCGGAGCGGCGTTGTTCCTCGAAGGCGGCTTCGGCGATCAGGCGCTGGAACCACCCCTGCTCGATGCCGGCCAGCACCCCCTCGAGCATCGAACCGCTCCCCATGGCGTCGATCTCGGCGAAGAGCTCCTCCGCCCGATCCTCGATGCGGTCGGTGGCGGCTTCCACCGCGTAGGCCCCGCCGAGGGGATCGGTGACGTCGGTCACGCCCGACTCGTACGCGATCACCTGCTGGGTGCGCAGCGCGAGGCGGGCGGCATCCTCGGTGGGCAGGGCGAGCACCTCGTCGAGGGCGTTCGTGTGGAGCGACTGCGTGCCGCCGAGCACCGCGGCGAGCGCCTCGAGTGCGGTGCGCACGACGTTGTTCATGGGCTGTTGCGCCGTGTTCGACACGCCGGCCGTCTGCGTGTGGAACCGCAGCCGACGCGCGGACTCGTCGTCGATGCCGTAGCGCTCGCGGAGCCACCGCTCCCAGATGCGGCGCGCGGCTCGGAACTTCGCGAGCTCCTCGAACAGGTCTATGTGGCTGTTGAAGAAGAACGACAGCCCCGGCACGAAGAGGGACGGGTCGAGCCCGCGGGCGAGGCCGAGCTCGACATAGCCGAACCCGTCGGCGAGCGTGAAGGCCAGCTCCTGGGCCGCGGTCGCCCCCGCTTCCCTGATGTGGTAGCCGCTCACGCTGATCGGGTGGAACTTGGGCACCCGCTCGGCGCAGAACGCCATCAGATCGCCGATCAGACGCAGGTGCGGCCTGGGCGGGAACAGCCACTCCTTCTGGGCGATGTACTCCTTGAAGATATCGGTCTGCAGGGTGCCGTCGAGCCGTTCCCACGCCACGCCCTGGCGCTCGGCGGTCGCGAGGAAGTAGGCGAACGCGATCGGCGCCGGGCCGCTGATCGTCATCGACGTCGTGATGTCGCCGAGCGGGATGCCGTCGAACAGGGTCTCCCAGTCCTCGATCGAGTCGGTCGCGACACCGCAGCGTCCGACCTCACCCTCGCTGCGCGGATCGTCGGAGTCCAGCCCCATCAGGGTCGGCATGTCGAAGGCGACGCTCAGGCCACCCTGCCCCTGCTCGAGCAGGAACCGGTAGCGAGCGTTCGTCTCCTGGGGAGTGCCGAACCCCGCGAACTGCCGCATCGTCCAGAGGCGTCCCCGGTACATCGAGGCGTACACGCCCCGCGTGAACGGCGGGGAGCCCGGGTCGCCGAGCCGCTCCGCGGGGTCCCAGCCATCGAGGTCGGCGGCCTTGACGACCTCGGGAGCCGGCTCGCCCGAGAGCGTCGTATGCGATCGCGCGGCCCTCGGCCTGCCGGTTCGATGCTCCTCGTCGCCCATGCGCCCTCCAGCGAACCGCCCCGCCCCGCGGCGATCCGGCGCGTGGCGCCGGCTACTCGGCCGCCCTGCGGACCAGCATAGCGGCGGCCCCGTACGGGTCGAGTCGCCGCTCGACCAGGTCGTTCGCGAGCGCCGGGTCTGCCTCGAGAGCCTCCGTGGCGATCAAACGGAACCGTTCGGCCGCCAGGGCCTCGACCTCCTGCATCAGACGCCGACGGCGC
>JBEVGU010000008.1:0-2679 GCA_040511595.1 Actinomycetota bacterium
TTCGCGGCAGCTTGGGTGATGGCCAGGCGCCTCGAAGGCGGCGGGGCGATCGTGGAGTCCGGAGGGATCGAGCGACCGGGCGCCGCCGTCTTCCTCTTCCCGTTGCTGCTGGCCTTGGCCATCGGGATCCTCGCAGCTCGGGTGATGACGATCGCGCTGACGCTCGGCCACCGACGCGCGAAGGGCTCCCCCGGCGCCGGGCCCTGGTGGTTGGCGTCCCGGCGACTCAGAACCTCGGGCCGCCTGCCGCAACTCCTGCTGATCGCCGGAAGCCTCACCCTTGCCGTGTTCGTGTCCTCTCAGGGCATGGTGCATTCGCTCCGCACCACCGTCGACGCGAAGGCCAAGGTGTTCGTCGGCAGCGACGTGCAAGTGGTCGTGAGTCGCGACATCGAACCCGCGCCGGGGTTCGGCTTCCCCGTGACCCGTGTGGTGCGGTCGCGCGACGCGGGAGCGTTCACCGGCAGCACCCTCCGCTATGACCTGCTGGCGATCGATCCGGACACGTTCGAAGCGGCGGCGTTCTGGAACGACGCCCTCTCCGAAGACTCCCTGGCCGACCTCGTCTCCCGGCTCCCGTCGACGGGGAGCGGCGCGCTGCCGGCCATCCTGTCCAACGGCGGGGACGGCGACCCGTCCTCGATCGAACTCAGCGACAAGACGGTTCCGCTCGACATCGTGGGCCGGACCACGTCGTTCCCCGGCACGTCCACATCGGACAGACCGCTCCTGGTCGTCGATCGCGATGCCCTCGCCGAGCACTTCACGGACATCCCCGATCCGCTGAACACCCCGATGGCCTCGGCGGAGTTCTGGGTCGCGGGGCCTACGGACGAGATCCTCGCGTCCCTCGCCGACATCGGCGCGACGCCGTACAGCGTGTTGACGGCCGACGAGGTGGAAGACATCCCGTTCATCGATGCCGCGATCCAGACGTTCCTGATGTTGGACATCCTGGGGATCGTGGCGATGGTGCTGCTGGTCGTCGTCGCGATGATCTACCTCCAGGCCCGGCAGCGCTCCCGCGTGGTGGCGACCGAACTCTCGGGGCGTATGGGACAAGGGGATGGCACGATGCGCCGCTCCCTGATCCTGGAGCTCGGAGCGGTCCTGATCGGTGCGTTGGTGGTGGGCGCGGTGGTGGGCGCGGTGGCCACGAGGCTCGTGGCGCCGAGGCTCGATCCCCTGCCCACGATCCCACCCGATTCGCTGATCGTGCTGCCCTTCGTCGGGATCGCGATCGGCTTGCTCGCGACGGTCATCGCCTCCGTCGTCGGTGCGCTGCTGGCCGATCGTTCGGCTCGACGGGTGCCCCTGGGGGAGGTGCTCCGGGTTGCCGAATGACGCCGCCGACATCGCACGCTGCACGGATCTCGTGCGCACCTACCGCACGCCCACCGGTGAGGTACAGGCGCTGCGTGGGGTCTCCGCCACGTTCACGCGCGGTGCCGTGACCGCGGTCGTCGGACCGTCGGGCAGCGGGAAGTCCTCGCTCCTGCGACTGATGGCCGGCCTGGACCGAGCGAGCGCCGGGACGTTGGAGGTCGACGGCACGACCGTCACCTCGGCGTCGGCGCGAGCGCGACGCCACCTCCGTCGCTCGAAGGTCGGCTACGTGTTCCAGCGACCGTCGGACAACTTCGTGCCGTACATGTCCGTGGGAGCCCATCTGCGGATGGCGGCCGGTCGCTCGCCCGCCGGGGCGGACCTCGCCGAGCTCCTGGACGCGCTCGGGATCGGCCATCGAGCGGAGAACCTCCCCGGAGAACTCTCCGGCGGCGAACAGCAGCGTGCCGCCTTCGGCCAGGCGCTGGCGACCGGTTCGCCGCTTGTGGTTGCCGATGAGCCGACGGCCGAGCTCGATGGACCGTCGGGTGCCGCCGTGCTCGAGCGCATCCGCGAGCTCGCGGAACGCGGCATCTCATTCGTGATCGCGACCCACGACCCCGCGGTGGTGGCCGTCGCGGATCACACCCTGACGCTGGATCACGGCAGCGTCCGCGGCAGTGTTACGGATGCCGGCGGGGAATGGGAGGACCGTCAGCTCGATGAACTCCGGTGGCCGACGTCGATGGAGCCGCTCTGGGACGACGGTCCCGTGGTCGATCTCGTCGGAGTCTCGAAGACCTACGGACATGGGGAGGAAGCGGTTCGAGCGCTGGTGGACGTCGACCTCGAGGCGCGGGTCGGCCAGGTGATCGCGCTCGTCGGCCGGTCGGGCTCGGGCAAGACGACGTTGCTGCACTCCATCGCCGGCTGGGAGACCCCCGACCAGGGGGTCGTCACCGCCCCTGGTGGGCGCGAGCCGGACTGGTCCCAGATCGCCGTCCTTCCTCAGCGCCTCGGCCTTATGGAGGAGCTGACCGTGCAGGAGAACGTCGAGTATCCGGCGAGGGTGGTCGGCGACCTCGAGGACCGCCGCGAGCTGGTGGCCTCGCTCCTGCGCCGGTTCGGGCTCGAGGAGCTCCGGGATCGGGCTCCCCGCGAAACCTCCCTCGGTGAACAACAGCGTACGGCACTGGCCCGCGTCCTCGTGATGCGACCGCAGGTGTTGATCGCCGACGAGCCGACCGGCCATCAGGATGCGGCGTGGGTCTCGAAGATCTTCGCCACGCTGCAGGAGGCGGCTTCGCTGGGTACCTGTTGCATCGTGGCCACCCACGACGGGACGCTCGAACG
>JBEVGU010000009.1:0-4657 GCA_040511595.1 Actinomycetota bacterium
AGCCGCGCGACGACGCTTGGAACTTCGGCCCGCTCGACGCCTACGTCGGGAACCTCGCCGCGGCCGGGATCCGTCCCTTCCCGGTCTTCTTCCATACCGCTCCCTTCGTCAGCTCGGACGACCTTCGGCTGCCGGTGCACTCCGCGCAGGCCAAGGAGCAGTGGCGGGAGTTCGTGGCCAGGGTCGTGCAGCGCTACCGCGCGGGTGGCGAGTACTGGAGCACGGCGTATCCGATCCAGCATCCGGGCGCGCAGCCCCTGCCGGTGACGGCGTGGCAGCTGTGGAACGAGCAGAACGGGCCCAAGCACACCCACTACCCCAATCCCACCGAGTACGCCGAGCTGGTCAAGATCTCGCACGAGGCGATCGCAAGCCGCGACCCGGCGGCCGACCTCGTTCTCGGCGGCATGTTCGGAACCCCCACCGGCGAGGGGGGGATCGACGCATGGGACTTCCTGAGCGCCGTCTACGCCTCCCCAGGCGCGAAGGAGTCGTTCGACGCCATCGCGCTGCATCCCTACTCCCCCGACATCAAGGGGATCAAGGAGCAGATCAAGAAGATGCGCAAGGTGGTGAAGATGAACGCGGACGAGCGTGCGAAGAAGGAGCTCAAGAACGCGAAGCAGAAGCTCAAGCGCGCCGAGAGGGGCGATCGCAAGGCGAAGATCAAGCAGGCGAGAAAGAGGGTCAAGACGGCGAAGAGGGGGCTCCAGCAGGCCGACATCTGGGTGACCGAGATTGGCTGGGGCTCGGAGGGAGCGAGCACTTCCCGGCTTGTGAAGGGCCTCGAGGGTCAGGCGACGCTGCTGCGGAAGTCGTTCGAGCTCTTCGAGAAGCAGCGGAAGGCGTGGAAGATCGCCAGCGTGCTCTGGTACACGTGGCGGGACGTCAACCGGGTCGGCGCGCCGTGCGACTGGTGTGCCACGGCCGGGCTGTTTAGACAGGACGGGGTCACCACCAAGCCTGCGTGGAGCGAGTACGTCCGCTTGACTGGCGGCAGCTGACCGACCGGTCGCCAGGACCCACTTCGAACCCGACCCACAGGGAAACAATAGGATCGTCGCATCCGGCGCGGGGAGTGGGCTGAATGAACCTGTTGCTTCTGGCTGTGATCGTGACCGCCGTCGCGCTGGTGAGCGTCGCGTTGATGTTCGTGGTTCGCCGCCGAATGCGAGAGGACCACTTCTTCGTCGAGGTGGAACGGGGCGCCGGGGCCTTCGCCTTTCTCGGCACCGCATTCGCCGTCCTGCTCGCGTTCGTGGTCCTGGAGGCCTTCGGGAGCTTCAACGATGCGAGGACCGGCGCCGAATCCGAAGCTACGAGCCTGGTCGAGCTGTCTCGCAACTCGGAGTTCTTTTCGCGAGCGGACCGCGAGCGGTTCGCGGGCCGGTTGATCTGTTACTCGCGGGCGGTGATCGACGACGAATGGCCCGCGATGCGCGAGGGGGAGCGTAGCGAGCTGGTGCAGGACTGGGTAGAGGCACTCGGGCGGGCGTTGAGGCAGATCGACGTTCACACGCTGGCGCAGGAGGCGGCATTCCTGCAGCTGCTCGAGCAGGAGGCGAACCGCGTCGAGGGCCGGCGCGCGCGCCTCTCCGAGTCGACGCGCGCCCTGCCAGCGCCGGTGTGGTTCATCCTCGTGCTCGGGGCGGCACTGACCATCGGGTTCGCGCTCCTGTTCGCTGATCGGAGGGAGAGCTTCCTCGTCCAGGGAAGCCTGGTCGCCGCAATCGCGGCCCTGGTCTCAGCGGGACTGCTGCTCGTGTGGTTTCTCGACCATCCGTACTCGGACCAGAGCGGAAGCATCCGGCCGACCGAGATGGAGCGGCAGCTCGAGATCGTCGAGCACGAGCAGCGAAACGTAGTGCCTCCGTGCGACTCAGCGGGTGAACGCCTGCAGGTGGAGTAGCGGGAGAAGGAATCAGGGAGGTTCCCTCGCTGCTGCGCGATCGCGAGCGACCACACGACGTGGCGTCCACAGCTTGAGGACGACCACCCCGACGAGAACGCTCGCCGTAGCGGCGGTGAAGACCACCGGGTCGAGCGCCGCCCCGAGGAGCGCGAGGGCGACGAGCGCCAAGCCTGCTCCGATCCGTGCTCGCAGCTCACTCGCGGGCACACCCTGGGTGCTCGACGCATGTGCGACCGTAACGAACGTTAGGTAGACGGCGGCTCCCCCTGCGAGCGCCCAGCGAGCTCCAGCGTCCAGTTGCGAGCCCGACGACTGCTCGATCGCGAGGGAGATTCCCGCGCTCACCGCCGTCAACGCCGCGAGCAACGGGATGTGCGAGTACACGAACACGGCGATCGCCGCAGAGGACCGCCTCATCGTGATCTCCCCGCCGCCTCCGAAGTAGGTCCACCAGATGGCCGCTGCGACGAGGAATCCGAGCACCGCGACCACGGTCGCCGCGAGCGCCCACTCCGAGCCGGACGTTCCCAGGGCAGTCACGACGATCACCTCGCCCAGGACGATGATCGTGAACAGCGCCAGGCGCTCGGGTATTTTGCTCGCGGAACGCGGTATCGCCTCCCATAGCCTGCGCGCCCGCGGCGGGATGCTCAGCTCCCACGCGAGGGCAACTCCCCACAGGACGTAGCGGCCCGGGGAGGCAAGCGCGAGGGACGCCATCCAGATCCCAATCGCGATTGAGTACTGCCACGCATAGCGGCCGATCAACGGTCGCGCCTCGGGTACGTGGACGTACGAGCGAAGGTAGACCGCGACCAACAGTGACCGCAGGATCACGTAGGCGATGACGAAGCCCGTGCTCTCGCCGTGCGAGACGTCGGGGATCTGAATCGCGAGCGCCGCGCTCGCCAGCATCGCCAGGAACATCACCCCTCGGAACACGACGTCGTCGGTGTCGAAACGGTCGGCGTAGGAGCTGAAGCCCTGCCAGGCGATGAACACGGGCAGATACAGAGCGGCGAAGGTGGCGAAGCCGCCGAGGCTGTGATCGACGACGAGCTCGTGCGCGAGCTGCGCAATCGCGACCACGAAAACGAGGTCGAAGAACAGCTCGAGGTAGTGCGCGCGCGCTATGTCGCCGTGCTCGAACGTGCGGAGTCGCGGAGGGCGAATGGCCCGCTGCTCATCCTCCCGCTCGAAGACCGCCATACGCGAATGATGCGCTACTTCGAGCTCAACCACCTGTTTGCTTCTCGCTGGGCGAACGGACGGGGAGAGAGGTGCGATAAACGTGCGCGGATAGGCCCTTCCGGCACCGCGTGACGGCGTATTCCCCGACTAGACTGACGCGGGCTCTGACCCGTCCGACAGGGAGGCTGGATGCCTGAGCGCGCCGTCGAAGCCGAGATAGCCGTCGTCGGGGCCGGGATCGCGGGGCTCTCCGCCGCGTCGGCGCTCGCTAGCGAGGGGCTCGACGTCGTCGTGCTTGAGGCGCGCGACCGGGTCGGTGGGCGCGTCTGGAACGTCGAGATCGGCGGCGAGGCGAACGAGCTCGGCGGCCAGTGGGTCGCCCCGTACCAGTCCGCCGTCCACGCCACCGTCGAGGACCTCGGCATCGAGCTGTTCCCCAGCTTCCGCGAGGGCGACCACGTGTACATCGACCCCTCGGGGAAGCCCCACCGCTACGAGGGCCACGACGCCCCGCTCGGGGCGGGATCGGAGCGTGCGTACGAGGAAGCCGACGGGAGGCTCGACGCACTCGCCAAGGAGCTCGACCCCGAGGCGCCGTGGGACCACCCCGACGCCTCCGAGCTCGACGCGATCACCTTCGAGTCGTGGCTGCGGAGCGAGGTCGCCGACGATATGGCTCGCGACCTGCTTCGCTCATGGCTAGCGGGAGGGTTCCTCGCCAAGCCGGCGCACACGTTCTCGCTCCTTCAGGGGTTGTGGATGATCTCCGGGGCGGGTGGGACCTACGAGCTCTTCGAGCCCGACCAGTGCCTCGCGTACCGCGTGGTCGGAGGCTCGCAGCTGATCCCGATCCGGCTCGCGGAGCGCCTCGGGGACCGCGTCGTGCTCGGCGCGCCGGCGCGCGACATCCGGTGGTCCGACGAGGGGGTCGAGATCGACGCGGAATCGGTGACCGCGAGGGCGCGCGCGGTGATCGTCGCGGTCCCGCCCAACCTGACCGGCGCGATCCGGTTCCGCCCTGCGCTGCCGGCGTGGCGCCTGCGAATGGCGCAGGCGCTCTCGCAGGGCAGCATCATCAAGGTCCTCGCCGTCTACGAGCAGCCGTTCTGGCGCCAGGAGGGGCTGTCGGGCCAGGGGTTCGCGCCATACGAGTTCGTGCGCGAGCTGTACGACAACTCGCCACCCTCGGGGTCGGTCGGCGTCGTGACGACGTTCCTCGCCGGCGAGAACGCGGAGGAGGCCGGGCGAATGAGCGCCGACGCGCGCCGCGACGCCGTGCTCGAGGGGATCGCGAAGTACATCGGCCCCCACGGGCGCAAGCCGGTCGAGTTCATCGAGACCGTGTGGTCGGCGGAGGAATGGACCCAGGGCGCTTACGGCACCAGCTACGGGCCCGGGGGGCTGACGCGGTTCGGCGAGGACCTCCGCCGGTCGATCGGGCCGATCCACTGGGCGTGCACCGACATCGCGGGGGTCGGGCATATCCACATGGAGGGGGCGATCCGCTCGGGCCAGCGCGCCGCCCGGGCGTGCATGCGCGCTGTCCCCGCGTGA
>JBEVGU010000010.1:0-15172 GCA_040511595.1 Actinomycetota bacterium
GGTCGGTCGCGACCTCGCCCGAGCCTTGGCTCCTGCTGCCGCAGGTGTACGCCCTTCGGGAATCGGGAGCCTTTGCCGAGTACGGCCAGGTGCCCTCCTCGCGCGCGATCCGCGAGTTCGCCGGCCGACTTCCGGGGGGCGAGGCGGCCTACGACGAGGCGGTGCGGGCCTTCGCGATGGACCTCTACGGACGGGCCACCGCGACCGCCACGGCAGGGGCGACCGACGCGACCGAGGGCGTCGCGTACTTCCTGGACAAGACACCTCGCTACCACTTCATCGCCGACGACCTGTTCCGCATCTTCCCTGACGCCCGCATCGTCTTCCTGTGGCGGAACCCCCTCTCGGTGGTGGCGTCGATCGTCGACACGTGGTCCGGGGGCCGATGGAAGCTCGAACGGTGGCACGCCGATCTGCACGAGGGACCCCCCAACCTCGTGAACGCGTTCCGCGAGCATCGCGACCGCAGCTTCGGCCTGCGCTTCGAGGACCTCGTCGCCTCGCCCGATCGCGTGCTCACCGATCTCTTCGCCTTCCTGGGCATCGAGTTCGACCCGCAGGTGCTGGAGGGGTTCGCCTCGGTTCGTTGGGACGCACGCATGGGCGATCCGACGGGAACCGCGCGCTACGGCGACCTGAGCACCGAGCCGCTCGACAAGTGGAAGGCCACGATCAAGGGCCCGGTGCGCACGCGGTGGGCCCGCTCCTACCTCACCTCGCTCGGACCCCAGGTGCTGGGGGAGATGGGCTACGACCTCGCCGAGTTATTCGGCGAGGTGGACGCGCAACCCGGGGGTCTCGCGTCGGTGCCCGGGGACACGGCCGCGTCGTTGTCGGCGTCGGTCCGGCGGTCGGGGCGACGGGCGGCCGCGAGGTTCCTGTGGAGCGGACCTCGCTCCTGACGCTCAACCCGGTAGCGGGTCGAACGGCCACACCTCGAGGCCGTGCACCGCGTTGCGGAGGTCGTTCGAGACCACGACGTGCTTCGCGATCGCGGGCGGATCGGTCCGGTAGACCGTCACGGTCGCCGGCGAGGAGCCGGCGACGAACGTGTGCTCGTCGACGATCGTCAGGCCCCGCCCGAACGCCTGCCGGGCCTTGTCGCTCGTCAGGTCGGTGTGCGTGAGGTCGGACCGATGGTGCGTCGGCACTGGGTAGGACCGGACGATCTTCCCCTTCCGCGAGACGAGCGCGACCCGGTCGGTGGCGGTGTGGTTCAGCAGCACCCCGCCTCGGAACAGCGTCGCGTTGTGCGTGCCGTACGGGATCGAGGCGTAGCGCTCGAGCCGGTCGTCGCGCCCGATGCGCCAGAGCGTGCCGAGGCCGACCCCCGAGACGTAGATACCCCGGTCGTCGACGAACACGTTGTTGACGTGGCTGGTGTCGGCGGGCGCCGGCCCGTGCCGATCGTTCGGATCGAAGATCCGGAAGCTCGGGCGAGGCCGCAGATGCAGACGGCGCCGGCCACGCCACAGGTCGGAGAACCGCAGCATGAACCCCCGCGTGAACCGCTCCCGCTCGAGGTCGTACTCGAGGACCGAGTCGAACCCGGTCGAGCTCAGGTACAGGTGTCCACCCTGCACGACGATCTCGTGACAGTGCTTGAGGTATGGGTTGGTGAACGAGCCGATCGGCTGGAACCCGCGGTCGTAGACGAAGACCTCGTCGCTCCCCGCGAGCAGAACGTGATCCCCGTGGAACGCGATGCCTCGAAGGCCGCGATCGCCGCCGCGGCCCTCCCAGTCGATGTCGACGGCGTTCCAGTCGACGGTCTGGCGGATGGTCTCGCGTTCGAGATCGACGAGGTAGACGCCGCCGTGGCTCTCGCCACGATGCGAGGACCGCACCACCGAGCTCATCACGACGGTCGGCAGTGTGGAGCCGGGCGCGTCGGACATGGCGACGGAGTATAGTGCCCGCCCGGCGCCCCCTCGGAGGCGCCGTTCCCACCCCCGACGAGGAGGCCCACGGCCGGTGGCCGATCGATCGAGTGACACGTCCGGTGCCGGGCGCCTGCCCAACCTCGTGATCGCCGGCGTGGGCAAGGCGGGCACGACGTCACTGTTCTGGTACCTATCGCAGCATCCGGACGTGTGTGCTGCATCGGTGAAGGAGCCTCGGTACTTCCGGTTGCCCGACGACGACCCCGGCGCCTCCCTGCCGCCGCTGGCCGGCTACGCCCGGCATTTCGAGCATTGCGGCGCGGAGCGCTACGTGATGGAGGCGAGTCCCCAGTACTTCAAGGGCAGGACGCGCACGATCGAGGCGATCCGGCGCACGCTTTCCGACCCCAGGGTGATCCTCATGTTCCGCGACCCCGTCGCGAAGATGTGGTCGGAGTACCGGTTCAAGCGCAGCCACATGACGATCCCCGACGACGTCGACTTCGACGCGTTCGTCGCACGGTGTGAGCGGGTGCGCGACGAGGGGCGGCCGAGGACCGGCGAGGACGCCGACTACTTCACGCTGGCCGGGGGGACCTACGCCGGGATCGTCGAGGGGTGGCTCGATGCGTTCGGAGACGCGATCCACGTCTACTTCTTCGAGGACATGGTGGCCGAGCCCACCCCGTTCGTGGCCGGCGTGTGCCGCTGGCTCGGCATCGACGACGACGTGACGTCCACGTTCAGCTACTCCGTCGAGAACCGCACGGAGGGGTTCCGGAGCGGCACGCTCCAGCGCGTGGCGATCGCCGCCAACCGGGAAGGAGGAGCGCTCCGCAACCGTCGCCGCCTGAAGGCGCCACTGCGGCGCTTCTACTACGCGATCAACCGGAGCCGGCGGCCCGAGACGATGTCTGCCGAGACCCGAGCCCGGCTCTCGGCATGGTTCACGCCCTCGAACGAGGCGCTCGGGACGATCCTCCGCGAGCGGGGGTACGAGCACCTCCCGTCGTGGTGCGGCTGACGCTCGGCTCGGCCTGAGGCGGCCGGCGAGCGCCGGGGGGGAGATCGGGCCGGCCCACGAGCATCGCGACGGCGTACAGGCCGAAGATCGTCGCCGAGCGCGACATGCCCTCGATCACGGGGTTGAAGGCGGCCGCCACGAAGAACGCGTCGAACAGCACGAGCAGGAGCCGGATGAGGTCGGCGTCCTCCCGGCGTTCGTCGCGGACCGCGGTGCGGAACCTCCGGAGCAGTGTGACGTTCAGCGCGGCGATGAACGCCACGAGCAACGCGATGCCGACGAGCCCGCCGTCGGCCAGGAACAGCACGTAGTCGTTGTGGAACGGGATCTGGAACGTCGAGCCTCCTCGGAGCCGTCGCGCGGTGACGACCGTGCCGCTCGAGAAGGCGTCGCCGAAGATCGGGGATTCCTCGAACCGCTCCAGGCCTTCCTGCCAGACCGACAGGCGTCCGTAGCTCGCGTTGACCTTGTTCACCGTCTCGAAGTAGTGGTTCATCAAGCCGATGCCTCGGTCGACGTTGAGCACGGCGACGAGGATGGTGAGCGTGGCGACCAGCCCGACGACGTAGGGCCGGATGCTCGAGGCGGTGGGCCGGGTCATGAACATGACGACGATCGCGGTGAGCGTCACGATCACCGAGGTCGCCGACGGGTACGCGGCGAAGTTGACGAGCGCGAAGCCGCACAGGATCAGGAACGTCCCGCGTCGATGCCGGATGTGCGCGGCCAGGATGCCCATCACGACCAGCGCGAAGCTGGCGTTGCGGAACTGCCGGAAATCGGCGATCCCCGGGATCAGTCCCATGTTCACCACCGCCGCGAGCACGACGTACGTGGCGCCGATCCAGCCGAGGAGTTGCAGGATGCGCGTGGACTCCGAACGGCTCGGCTGGTCGAGGATGAACAGCGACAGGAGCCCGAGGGACATCGGGTAGAAGATCGGGCGGGCCGATGCTGCCGTCTCCGCGGTCGAGAGGCCGTACGTGGTGCCGATCATCCCCATCACCCACAGGCAGATCAGGATGACGTCGACCACCGTCGGCTTCCGCACGATCGTGGTGGGCCGTCGCAGCCGCAGCAGCGCGACCGTCGCCAGCGGGATGAGGAGCAGGATGTAGCGGTTGGAGCCGCCGCGGTCGAAGAAGTTGCGGATGTCGAAGCTGCCGATCGCCACGATCACCAGCACCGCGATCGAGAAGCGGTAAGCATCGCTCTTCCGCGGCGCTTCGATCTCCGGCGGCACCGCGGTATCCGTCCGTCGCGCGGTCGTCAGGCTCATGCCGACCGCTCCTGGGTGCGCTCCTGCAGGAGCCGGTCGAACAGCGCATTCGCCCGCTCACGGAGGGCGGCCAGACGCGGTCCTTCGGCTTCGCGGCGGCCGGCCTCCTTGCGAGCCTCACGCTCGGGTGAGGGGCGCGCGACGAACTCCGTCTGCTCGCCGTAGCGCTGCCGGTTGCGGGCCTCGATCCCCTCGAACACGGCCGCGACCGATTCGGGCGTCGGATGGAACACGTCGTAGGAGGTGCCGAAGCGGGCGTTGACCTCCTCGATCATGTCGCCGATGCCGGTGCTCAGGTCCTTCGTCGCGCCCACGATGAAGCCCTCGCGATGAGGCAGGATCCGCTCGTGGTAGCGGACCCACGCCCGCAAGGGCTGCTCGGCGCCGATCTTGCGCCGATCCATGTGCGAGAGCGTCGCGGCGACCGGGTCCTTCACGAGCACGAGCGTCGGCAGCCCTCGTCGCACGCCGTCGAGCACCGCGGCCGCCGCATGCGTGTGGTGAGCGATCGTGACGGGCCGGCGCTGCACGCTTTCGAACGCATCGACCGCGAAGGTGCTACCGGATCGCCCGAACGCTTCGATCACCAACTCGGTGTCGTCGCCGACGACGACGACGCCGGTGCCCCGGTAGTGTCGGCGAGCCCACGCGAGGTACAGCGCCGGAGAGCTGGACGCGAGGTAGCGCGCCGCGTAGCGGCGCTCCCGCAGCCAGCGATCTCGTACCCCGTCCATCGATCCTCCATGCTCCCTTCGCGGGCACCCACAGTATCGACCTCGAGCCGCCTCGCCACGAGCAGCTTCGGCGAAGCCCGTCCGAGCGCGTTGTATCCTCCGAGCGCTCGTTCCCCGGCTTCCTGGAGCCCGATGCCCACCGCTCTCTCGACCCCGATCGCCGTCCCACGGATCGTCAGCGCGTGAGGACGCCGTGAGCGCGGCGGATCGGGCAATGCCGGGGTCGCCCTCCCCGTCGTTGCGACGCCGCCTCGTGAAGGGCTCGGCCTGGGTGCTGATCGGTCGGGTCATCTCGATCGTCCTCGGCGTGGGCATCAACGCCCTGCTGGCCAGGCTGCTCACTCCGACGGAGCTCGGCGCCTACTTCACGACCTTCACGATGGTGATCGTCGGTGCGGTGATCGCACAGCTCGGCCTCGATCGCGCCCTGGTGAAGGTCGCGGCGGCCGCCATCGGGGTCGGGGAGCCCGGCCGGGCGCGCGACGCGATCCGTCGATGCCTCTCGATCGGCGCGGCCACGGCGGTGGTTGCGGGGCTCGCGCTGTCGTTCGTCGTCGGACCGGCGCTCGCCGAGCACGTGTTCCATTCGGCCGTGGTCGAAGCGGCCATGCCGTTGGCCGGTGGATGGCTGATCGCGACGGCGCTCCAGTCGCTCATGGTCGAGACCTTCCGCGGGTTGCAGGACTTCGGGCGTGCGACGCTCTACGACGCGCTCCTGGTCGACATCCTCGTGGCCACGACGCTCGGGATCATCTTCACGTCGGGTGCGGTCGCGATCGACATCCGGGGTGCGGTCGCGATCGCGGGCGGCGTCACGTTCCTGGTCCTGCTGCTCGGCGCCCGGCACCTCCGCCGGGAGATCGGGGCGATCTCGGGGGAAGGCTCGCTTCAGCGCCACGAGATCTTCGACATCGCCTGGCCGTCCCTCGTGACGAACGTGGCGATCTACTTCCTCGGCAGCGGCGTCGATCTCCTCGTCCTCGGCGCCTTCAGGCCCCAGTCCGACGTGGCGTTGTACGGAGCCGCGACCAGGCTGGTCACCCTGGTGGCCACCCCGCTGTGGATCATCCGAGGCGTGATGCCCCCCATCGTGGCCGAGCTGCACGCCAAGGGGCAGCGGCGTCAGCTCGAGGACACGCTGCGCGCCGGCGCGTCACTCGCCGGACTCCCTTCGCTCGCGATCCTCGTGGTGTTCGTGGTGTTCGGCGCCTCGGTCATGGAGATCATCTACAGCCCCTTCTACCGCCAGGGCAGCACGATCCTCGTGATCTTGAGCATCGGCCGCCTCTTCGCGGTATGGGCCGGCGCGGCCGGCATCACGCTGATGATGACCGGGCACCAGCGCTCCATGATGGTGGTCACCTTGGCGACCGGCGCGCTCAGCGTGACCGCGGGCATCATCGCGGCCGATCGCTACGGGGCCGTCGGCGTGGCGGCGGCGACCGCGTCGGTCGCCGTGCTCCAGAACCTGCTGCAGGTCGCGCTCGCACGACGATTCGTCGGCGTGTGGACGTTCGTTCAGCTCAGTCCTCGCAAGCTCCGTGACTTCTTCCTGCGTGGCGACATCCGGTCGTTCCTGCAGCGCCGCCGCGCCTCGCCGGTCGACGAGCCCCCTGACCTCGAAGCCTGATCAGGCCGGCGCGTCCTGGTCCGGCGCCGGGTCGTAGCCGTACCGGGTGAGCAGAGGCCTCGCCAGCGTTGCGATCCGCCGCTGCGTGTCGCGCGCGACGCTGCTGCGCCACTCGACGTCCTCACGCAGCTGGACCGGTCCCCCGCTGAATCGGATGCGGTTGCCCGCGAACAGATGATCGGGAGGGAGTGAGACCGATCGCCCCTCGATCGCGCTGATGGCCTCGGGTGCGGTCGGAGCCCCGGCGGCGGTGGCGATGCGGGCGATCTCCCGCGCCGGTTCCGCCACGAAAGTCTCATAGCGCACGAGCGTCGACGGCACGCGACGTGCGAGCCGGTCGAACGATCCGTTGATCCACATCCAGCGCAGCGCGCTCTTCGCCGGGGGCCTGCGCACGCGGTACGGATCGTCGTCGGTCCCTTGGCGCGGCACCATCTTCATGCTCGAGTACGCCACCCCTCGAGCGTCCCGAACGAGATGCACCAGGAAGGGATCGACCTCGGGCATGCCCGCCACGGTGTAGACGTGCACGGGCACCTTCATGGAATCGACGATGGTGGTGGCCCCCGACGCGCTCGCGATGCCGTCGTACACGCGCCCGAGCGCCTCGCGGTAGCGACCGAGCGCCCGTGCGTATCCAGGGGAGAGCTTCGGCCACCGGAGAAGCGGGAGCGCGAAGGGATGGGGCACCGGGGTTCGCTTCAAGACGAGGGTTCCGCGGAGACGGGTGAGGGCCCGTGCGTCCACGTTCGCCCACCCGCCGAAGGCGACGTCGCCGACGCGGGTCCAGAACGGACAGGCCAGGAACGCGACACCGCAGCCGCACGCGCGGTTCTCGATTAGGCCTTTGTCCCATAGGTGCCCGAGCTCCCCCACGGCGACGAATCCCGGCACCTGTGCCAACACCCGCGACATGATCGTGGCGCCGTTCTGTCCCGTCCCGGCTACCAACAGCACGCGGTAAGGGCGATGCTCGGCGTTCATCGTGCTCCCGTCATCGGGGGCGGAGTCTACCGGCGCTCGGGCGCGCCGGGGCGGGGACCACCGCCGCCGCGGGTATCCTGGGCACGATGAGCGCCTCCTCCGCGGCTCCCGGTTCCTCTCCAGGCCGCCGTGGCGATCCGACCGTCATCTTCCTGCACATCGGGAAGACGGCCGGCACCACGATGCGACGCGTGCTGCGTCGCCAGTTCCCTGCGTCGCAGACGCTGCTGATCCGCAATCGGGCGATCAAGGAACGCGATCCCGATGCGCAGGGTCTCCGCCGGGAGCAGACCCTGAGGTTCTTCGCGGAGATGCCGGAGTCCGAGCGCGCACGGGCGCGACTGATCCTCGCGCACACGGTGTTCGGCCTCCACGAGTCGGTGCCTGGTCCCTCGACCTACATCACGATGCTGCGGGACCCCGTGAGCCTCACGTTGAGCCAGTACCACTACGTGCTCCGCAACCCGAACCACCCGCTCCACGACGAGGCCACCGCCGAGGGGGCGACCCTCGAGTCCTACGTCACCGGCGGTTCGGCGCTCGAGGCGGACAACAGTCAGGTGCGCGCGATCTCCGGCGACCTGGACACCCCGTTCGGGCGGTGCACCCCCGACATGCTCGATCGCGCCAAGCGCAACGTCGAGGAGTGGTTCTCATTCGTGGGGCTGACCGAGCGCTTCGACGAGTCGCTGGTCCTGCTGCGGCGCACGTTCGGCTGGAAGCCTCCGTACTACGTCGCGGCCAACGTCACGCCGTCATCCCGGAAGGCGCCCGTTCCCGAGGAGACCCGCGGGCTCATCGACGAGATGAACTCGCTCGACCGGCAGCTCTACGACTGGGCGGGGGATCGGTTCGCCACGGCGATCGCGTCCTCGCCCGGGTTCGACGAGGAGCTGCATCGGTTCCGTCGGCGGAACCGGCGGTACCAGCCGATCGGCAAGCTGACGCACAGCGTCCCGAAGCGCTTGAAGTACAGCTTGGTCCGCCCGGGATCCTGACGGACCCTGTGCCCCGGCCTCAGCCCTGCCGCGCCTCGATCGCCGCGCGATAGCTGGACTCGAGCTCGGCCAGGCCGACCTCGGGGCTGTATCGCTGCTGCCACCGTCGGTGCGCTCCGTCGCCGAGCCGCTCCGATTTCCGGTCGTCGAGGAGCGACGCGACGGCGCCCGCCCATGTGCCCTCGTCCTCGGGAGGGACGAGGAGCCCGCTGATCTCGTGCTCCACCGAGTCGGGCAGCGCGCCGATGTCGCTCGCGATCACGGGCACGCCCGAGGCGTAGGCCTCCACGATCGTCCGGGGCGCCGCCTCGTACCACCGCGACGGCACGAGCAGCGCGCGCGCCTGCGCGAGCAGCCCCGGGATGCGCTCCGGCTCGACCTGCCCCAAGAACCGCACGCGCCCGTCGGTGCCCCCCGCGGCCCCGGCGGCCCCGGCGGCCCGGAGGGTCTTCTCGTCGGGTCCCGACCCCACGACGTCGAGCTGCGCCTCCCCGGGTGTTCGCGCCCAGGCGCGAAGCACGGTGTCGAGCCCCTTCTCCGGAGCCAGCCGGCCGAGGAAGAGGAACCGCTCGCCGGGACCCGACCGGCGCTCCTGGGCCGCGACGAAGTTCGCTTTCACCTCGATCCGCGACGCGTCGAACCCGGCCTCGACGTGCTTGCGCTTGACGAACTCGCCCACAGCCAGGAAGCGGGTCACCGCGTCGAAGGTGCCGGTCGCCCGATGGACCTGGAGCGAGGTTGCGAGGATCGCGCTGGCCCCCCGGGATCCGCGGTAGCAGGCGTGCTGCACGCCGTGGAGCGTCGTCGAGCCCAGGCAGTCCTCACAGATGCGCCCGTCCCGCAGGAACGTCGCCGGCAGGCACATCAATCGGTAGTTGTGCAGGGTCATGACGACCGCCGCGCCGGCGTCACGCGCCGCGGGCAGCACGGCGGGCGACAGGGTCGGGAACAGGTTGTGCGCGTGCACCACGTCGACGGACCGTTCCGCGACGGCCTCGCGGACCCGCTGAGCGGCCGTGCGCGATGCGATCGCCGAGCCCGCGGTCCGGAGCCGATCGAGCCGGCTCCCGACGATGGGCTCCGGGCTGAACATCCCGACCTCGTGACCGGCATCACGCAGGAGCGCGACCTCGTCCTCGACCACTCGGTTCTCGCCCGAGACCGGGCCCGACAGGTACCTCGAATGCAGGAAGAGGACGCGCACCGCTCAGGCCGGCCCCCGGCCGCGGACCCGGTCGGAAGCGACACCGAGCACGAAGCGCGTGTTCCCCACCAGGTACCGCTTCCAGAGGCGTCCGGGTTCGGAGCCGAGGCGGTGCACCCACTCGAGTCCGAGACGGCTCATCCATGCCGGGGCTCGGCGCTTTGTGCCCGAGACGAAGTCGAAGGCCGCGCCCACCGCGAACAGGGTCGGGGCTATGTTCCGTCGACGCAGGCGGTCGCCGATCACGTCCTGCTTCGGAGCGCCGAGCCCGATCCACACGGCGTCGGCGCCCGACGCCGAGATCCGCTCGGCCGTGGCGTCGAGCTCCTCGTCGGAGATCGGCCGGAACGGCGGGGATTCCATGCCCACGATCTCGATGCCGGGATGGGCGAGCTCCAGGTTGTCGCGGAGCCGTGCGAGCGTGTCGTCGGTCGCGCCGAACAGGTAGTGCCTCAGGCCTGCCTGGACCCCCCACGCGGCCACCAGGCTCAACGCGTCGGTGCCGGTGAGCCGCATCGTCGGCGCCCCATCCGTCCGTGCGGCCCAGGCGACGGGCATGCCGTCGGGCAGGTTGAGATCGCCCTTGTTGAGCAGCGCTCGGTACTCGGGGTCGTGCCGCGCCTCGACGGTCGGGTGAGCGGCGCAGAAGTGGAGCAGGTGGCTTGCGCGGCATTCCTGGAACGACCGCACGATCGACAGGAACTCCGCGGGGGTGACCGGGTCGATCCGCACGCCGTTCACTCGGGCGGAAGAGTTCGGGCGAACGCAGGAGTGGACCGCCGCGGACCCTCCCGGGGCCCGACCTGCGGAGGCCTGCGCCTCCGCTTCCGCGCGCCCCTCCTCCGTCATGCCGTCGCCCCTAACTCGTCCGCGTTCAGGCCATCGCCCTCCGTCGCGTCGTCGCCTCGGCCCAGTATGCGGGCGTCGACGACCACCGCCAAGATGGACGTTCGACCTACCACTCCCCGAGGCCTCAGGCCCCGACGGCCTCGTCGAGCTGCGCCCCGAGCGCCTCCGGCGCGGTCACCGGCACCCGGCAGGTGAAGCCCTCGCAGACGTACGCCGTCGCCGATCCGCCGATCGCCGAACGCCCTCGGAGCAGCGGCACCGCGCGCCGAGCCGAGTCGTTCTGCGGGGCCGCGACGGCGAGCACGAGGTTCGGCCGGTACCGGCGCACCATGACCTCGGCCGCGAGGGCTCGGGTGTCGTCGCCGTCGGGATCCCCGACGATCGCCACTTCCCGGTGCGGGCCGATCACGCGGTCGAGCACGCCGAGGGCGTGCCCGAACGCTCCGGGCGCTCGCCTCGCGCCATCGGCGACGAGCCGCAGGGCTCCTTCGGCCTCGGCGGAGAGCTCGTGGTCCCCGGTCATCGCGGCCATGCGCACCAACAGCTCGGCCGTGACTGAGTTCCCGCTCGGCGTGGCGTTGTCGTACAGCTCCTTGGGACGGACGAGCAATGCCTCGGCGTCGCTGCCCGTCTGGAAGAACCCACCCGCGTCGTCGTCGTGGAACAGACTTCGTAGTTCGTCGAGGAGCGTCCGGGCGTGTTCGAACCACGAAAGACCGAACGTCGTCTCGTACAACGTGAGGCACGCCGCCCCCATCGAGGCGTGGTCGTCGGCGAACCCTGGCCCGCCCGCGACGCCCCCCCGCCACGACCGCAGCAGCCGCCCGCCGTCGTCGCGGAGATGCCCGAGCACGAACGTGGCCGCTCGGACGGCGGCCTCCACGAATCGTGGCTCACCGAGCGCCCTGCCCGCTTCGGCGAACGCCCCGATCGCCATGCCGTTCCACGCCGCGAGCACCTTGTCGTCGGTCGCGGGACGAGGCCTGGATTCGCGGGCCTCGAAGAGCGTCGCGCGCGCGTCCGCGAGCCTGGTCGCCAGCTCGTCCGGCGCGACGCCCACCGCCGACGCGACCGACTCGATCGCGTCGGGTCGCCAGAGCACGTTCGTCCCGTCCCAGTTGCCCTCGGGTCTCGCGCCGAAGGCTCGGGCGACCGGCTCGCCCACCAGGCCGACGAGCTCGGGCCATGTCCACGTGAAGAACCTGCCCTCGACGCCCTCGGAATCGGCGTCCTGCGAGGAGAAGAACCCGCCGTCGGGATGCTGCATCTCGCGGAGGAGGTACTCGGCCGTGTCCACGACCACCTCGCGGTATCGCTCGAAGCCGGTGACCTGCCAGACACGCGTGTACAGCTGCAGGAGCAGGGCGTTGTCGTAGAGCATCTTCTCGAAGTGCGGCACGTGCCAGCGCCCGTCGGTCGAGTACCGCGCGAAGCCACCGCCGACGTGATCCCGGATGCCTCCCTGGGCCATGCGATCGAGGGTCGTCGTCACCATCTCGAGGGCTGGGCCCGACCCGCGCACCGCTCGACGCAGCAGGAACTCGAGGGTCATCGGTTGGGGGAACTTCGGAGCGGGCCCGAACCCGCCCCACCGGTGGTCGAACGAACGGCGCAGGCTCTCGGTCGCCTCCTCGGGGATGGTCGCGTCGAGGGCGGCGCGGCTCGGCAGTACCTGCGTCGCTCGCGTGATGGCTTCCGCGACCCGCCCGGCCTGTCCGACCAGCTCCGAGCGTCGGTCTCGCCACGCCTCGGAGACCCCGAGCAGGACGTCGCGGAACCCAGGCAGGCCGTGGCGAGCCTCCGGGGGGAAGTACGTGCCGGCGTAGAAGGGCTCGCCCTCCGGCGTGAGGAAGACCGACATCGGCCACCCGCCCTGTCCGGTCATCGCCTGCACCGCATCCATGTAGATGCCGTCGAGGTCGGGGCGTTCCTCACGGTCGACCTTGATCGAGACGAACCGCTCGTTCAGCAGCGAGGCGGTCGTCGCGTCCTCGAAGGACTCCCGCTCCATCACGTGGCACCAATGGCAGGCGGCGTACCCGATCGAGAGGAAGACCGGACGATCCTCGGCGCGAGCCTTCGCGATGGCTTCCTCACCCCACGGGTACCAATCGACCGGGTTGTGGGCGTGGGCCACGAGGTAGGGGCTCGTCTCTCCCGCCAGGTGGTTCTCCGGTCGCAAGGAAGGCTCGCTCATGGTTCGAGTCTCTCCGACCTCGGCGCCTCCGACCAGCGACCACGGCCCGGTCGTTCAGGGTCGCGCCGCGGCGTGCCGATGGGAAGCCCAGATGGCCGACCAGATCAGGGTGCTCGTCGTCGACGACGATGCGGGGCTCACACGCGAGCTCTCGCTCGCGCTTCCTCCGCGCGGCCCAGTTCGCGTGACGGGGCCGATCACCGAGGCCGCCGTTGCGGTCGACCAGCTCGCATCCGGTTTCGCGGATCTCGTGGTGGTGCAGATCGATCGTTCGGACGGGCTCGGCGCCGAGAGCATCGCGGCGATCGCCCAAGGCGGAGGACGAGGCCGCGTGCTCGCCGCGAGCCGAACCGGCGGTGCCGAGGTGGCCGCCAGCGCTCTCTCGGCCGGAGCGAGCGGGGTGCTTCCCCCCCAACGTGATCCGTCGCTGCTCGACGTGTTCCGTCGCGCGCTCGCGGGGGAGCTCGTGCTGCCCGTGGATGACCTCTCGAGCCTCGTCGACCGCCTGACCTCGCCGGGCGGATCTCGCGGCGACCCCGTCGCCGCCCTCACCGATCGAGAACGGGAGATCCTGCGGACGCTGGCGGCCGGAGCGTCCACCGCCGATGCGGCCGAGGCGTTCGGCATCAGCCCGCTCACCGTGCAGAGCCACGTGAAGAATATCCTGGCCAAGCTCGGCGTGCACTCGAAGGTCGAAGCGGTGCGCATCGCGTGGCGACACGGCCTCGCGTCCACCTCGCGCTCGGCATGAGCCGCGGATAGCCTGCCCGCCCATGACTGCTGAGACGACGACCGTCGTGATCGCGGTCGGGCACGGCGTCGTCGGCCGGGTCGCCCGTCGCGCGTGCGAGCTCGAGCCAGGACTCGACGTCATCGCCGAGGTGCGCGACGAAGCCGACCTGCTCGAGTCGTGCAGGACGCTGCGCCCCGACGTGTTGGTGCTCGACGATCGCCTCGAAGGCGGCGAACCGACCCTCGACACGCTGAGGGCGATCCGCGAGGAAGGCATGGCCGTCGCGGTCGTGGTGCTGACCGATCGCGTCGATGGCGCGGCCGTGCTCGAGGCGTTGCGGCTGGGTGTGCGCGGGTACGTGCGGAAGTCCGACGGGCTGCCGGGCATCGGCTCGGTGGTGCGCCGGGTGGCCGACGGTGAGCGCGCCGTGGACCCCGAGCTCGAGCAGGCGGCCGTGATGGCGCTCGGTCGGTTCGCACAACAGGCCCGAGAGGGCTCGGAGGTCGAGGCGACGCTCACGGCTCGCGAGCTCGAGATCCTCGCGATGGTGAGCCGCGGGCTCACGATGCAGCAGGTGGGCCGGCGGCTCGGCATCTCGCCGCGCACGGTCGAGACGCACGTGGCCAAGCTCTATCGCAAGCTCGGCGTGCGCACGCGCGTGCAGGCCGTGGCCCGGGCGGCGCAGCTCGGGTTGATCGACCCCTAGCTCCGCTCATCCGCACGCCCGGCCGTGCCGATAGGGGAGAGGTCCGCAGATCGACCATCGTCCGGAGGCGGCATGAGCAGAGCACCCGAGAGCGACGCGGCGCCCCGCAGCAAGCGGCGCCTCGGCGTGGTCGTCGTGGAGCCGCTCCCCGTCGTTCGAGCTGGCCTGGCGATGTTGATCGACGACCGACCCGACATGGAGGTCATCGCCGAGACGGGGACCGCCGACGAAGGGCTCGAGATCGTGAGCCGGGTGCGCCGCACGCGTGTCGTGGTCCTGGTCGGTCTCGGCCCGGCTGGTGATCACGACGGCTATCGGCTGATCCGGACCCTCCGGGAGCGGTTCCCGGCGCACGTCGTGCTCGGGTGTGGCTCGAACGCCGACGCCACCACGATCTCCCGCTCGTTGTTCATGGGGGCCGACGGGTTCATCGACAAGGGCATCGACCCGGTGGAGTTCCTGCAGTCGCTTCGTCGCGCGGCCGACCGGGAGATGGTGCTCGCGGGCCCGGCATCTGCCGCCGTCGGTCAGATCGCCGACGGCATCGAACGCAGCCGTGACCTCGACGTGCGACTCACCCAGCGGGAACGGGAGGTGCTGAGCGTGGCGGCCGAAGGGCTCACCGCGCGCGAGATCGCCTCGCGGCTCGGGGTGCGCGAGCGCACCGTCACGACGCACCTTGCCCGCATCTACGGCAAGCTCGGGGTCGGCAGCCGGCTCGCGGCGATCCGCCTCGCGGCGCGCGCCGGGCTCGTGACGGTGGGGGGCGCCGACCGCTGGTGAGCGTGATCAGGCCCGAGTGAAGAGCGCGCCGCCGCCGTCGATCGTGACCGTCTCCCAGCCGACCGCTCCGGAGAGCTCCTCGATCACGGCTGCCTGCTCCTCACTCACCAGCACGGCGTCGACGTGCCACCGGTCGAGCGCCTCCGTCCACCCCGTGGAGCCACCGGC
>JBEVGU010000011.1:0-18293 GCA_040511595.1 Actinomycetota bacterium
GACGCTGGGTGATGCTCACCGCGTACGACTTCCCCACCGCCCAGATCCTCGATCGAGCTGGGGTGCCCGTGCTGCTCGTGGGCGACTCCCTCGGCCGCAACGCCCTCGGCTTCGCCAACGAGCTGCCCGTCACGATGGAGGACATGCTCCACCATGTGCAAGCCGTCTCGCGCGGCGCCGAGCGCGCGATGGTCGTGGGCGACCTTCCGTTCATGAGCTACCAGGCCTCGATCGAAGACGGCGTGCGCAACGCCGGCCGGCTCGTGAAACAAGGCGGAGCCCACGCCGTGAAGCTCGAGGGCCCGCAGGTCGACCTGGTGCACCGGCTCACCGAGATCGGCATCCCGGCCATGGCCCACATCGGCCTCACGCCCCAAGCCGTGTACGGACTCGGCGGCTACAGGGTGCAGGGCCGCGGCGAGGCCGCCCAGAAGGTGCTGGACCAAGCCGTGCAGCTCGAGAAAGCCGGCGCGTTCTCGATCGTGCTGGAAGCGATGCCCGCGGAGCTCGGTGCCGAGATCACGGGCTCGGTGCAGATCCCGACGATCGGCATCGGCGCGGGAGCCGGCACCGACGCCCAGGTGCTCGTGATCAACGACCTCCTCGGGCTGACGGAACAGCCGCCGAAGCTGGCGAAGGCCTATGCAGACCTCCGCGGAACGATCACCGAGGCGGTGACGACCTTCGTGTCGGACGTCGAAGCCGGCACGTTCCCCGACGAGGAGCATTCCTACTCGTAAGCCGACCAGGCAGGCGGAGTTCGCCTCGTGGCCGGTGGGCGGATCGGGGATCGCGAGCGCTCGTCAGCGAGGGACGGGCCTCCCTCCTAGACTGACCCCGTGGCCGACGAGCGGACGAACGAGACGAAGGGGCGGGCCGAGTTGGTCTCGATGCTCGCGCACGAGTTGCGCGGGCCGATCACGACGATCAGGGGCATCGCGGCGACCTCTCGCGCGCACTTCGACCGGCTGAGCGACGACGAGAAGGTCGAGTTCCTCGGGCTGATTGAGCAGGAATCCGATCGCATGCTCAACGTGGTCGATCAGGCGGCGCTGGCGATGCGCCTGGCGGCCGGCGGGCTCGCCGCGCCGCCGGGACCGACCGAGCTGGCGGCGATCGCCCGCCAGGGCATCGAGGCGGCCGCGCTCGAGGACCGCACGATCGAGCTCGAGCTCGACGAGGTGCCCGTCGACGCGGACCGGACGATGCTGATCCAGGTCGTGCGCCAGCTGGTCCGGAACGCCGACGCCTACTCACCGCCCGACGAGCCGGTCACCGTGAGGGTCCGTCGCGAGGGCGCCCAGGCCGTGCTGGAGGTGGCCGATCGGGGGCCCGGGGTGCCGGAGGACCGGCGGGAGGCGCTGTTCGGGATGTTCCCGAACTGGCGTCCCTCGGGTTACGAGGAGGTTCCCGGAACCGGGCTCGGGCTCTTCATCAGCAGGGCCGTCGTCGCCGAGCACCACGGGGAGATATCCATCGAGGGTGAGCCGGGCGGGGGTACCATGCTCCGCGTACGGCTGCCGGCTGGGGAGACCACCGATGGGTGAGGACAAGGTCACGCTGCTGATCTGCGACGACCACAAGATCCTCACCGACGCCCTCGCGACGGTGGTCGGGCTCGACGACGGCCTCGAGCTCGTGGCGCCGCCCGTGCACGACGCCGAGACTGCGATCGAGGTCTGCAGCGAGCAGCTGCCCGACGTCGTGCTGATGGACATCGTGTTCAAGGGCGGCGGCCTCTCGGGCATCGACGCGACCCGCACGATCAAAGAGGTCTCGCCCTCCACGAAGGTCGTGATCATGACCGCCCACGACGACGACCGCCTGCTGGTCGAGGCCGTCGAGGCGGGCGCCTCGGGGTTCCTCGGCAAGGACGAGGCCGCGCAGGAGCTGCTGTCGGCCGCGAAGGCCGCCGCCGACGGCGAGGTGCTGATCGACCCCGCGACGCTCACGCGCCTGCTCGCCCAGGTCGCGCGCGAACGGCAGGCGCAGCGTGAGGCCACGATGCTTCTCGACGACCTCACCGAGCGGGAGCGCGAGATCCTTCGGCTGCTCGCCGAGGGAATGCGCAACGACGACATCGCGTCGAAGCTGTACATCAGCCCGCAGACGGTGCAGACACACGTGCGGAACATCCTCGGGAAGCTGCGCGTGCACTCGAAACTCGAGGCCGTGGCGTTCGCCGTGAAGCACGGCGCGATCGCCGTCTGAGCCCGCCTACCCCAACCTCGGTACGCAGGATTACCAAGGCCCGAGCATCTAGCCATCGCACGTCCGAAGCCGATGGAAGGGTCAGACACGGCGAGCCGCCACCCCCTCGGCGGCCCGCCCCCAGGCGAAGGACCCGAGTCCACCCCTCCCGGACTCGGGTCCTTTTCCATTCCTGCGGTGTGGCGTCTCGGGCACGGCCGTGGGAGCATGTCTCCAGCCGCGGCCCCCCGTCGGGCCCCGTCCGACTCCGCGGATTCGAGGAAGGAAGGTCCGTTCCGTGCGCCGCGCCCCGATCTCGCTCGTCATCGTCGCTCTGCTCGGCGTCGTCGTCTCCGCCCCCGCGAACGCGCGCGGCGCCACGGCGACGGTCGAGCCCCTCCCCGTCGTGCATGGCCTGCGCATCGAGAACGTGTGCCCGTTCCCTGTCGAATGGACCGATCGCGGCGGGCGCACCCTCGCGACTCGCACCGACCGTTCAGGACGCGTCGTGCAGCAGACGATCACGGGCACCTCAACCGTCGAGCTGAGGAACGTGACGATGGGCCTCGCGGCGCTCTTCGACATCCGCGAGGTCACGACGATCACCTACGGCCGCGACGGGAAGGCGACCATGGTGCAGGTCGGCTCGTCGGGCATCGCCCTCGACCCGGGCACGGCCACCAGGGCTCCCTCGTTCACGTGGTACGGAGGCATCGCGCTCACGCAGGGCACGCTCGATCGCACGTTCCTCTTCTCCGACGTCACGCGGCAGCGGCGGGCCGGCATCGAGGGCGACATCTGCGAGATGCTCGTCTCGGGCCTGAAGACCCGCCACTGAGCGTCCTCAGCGGGGCAGCGCGACCCTGCGGATCTTGCCGCTCGGCGTACGCGGCAACACCGGCAGCAGCACCAGGTCGCGCGGCCCCTTGTGCCGGGCGATCGTGCGGCTCGCGTGCTCCCTGAGCTCCTCGAGCGTCGGCGGCTCGTCGATGCGTCGTGGCACCACGAAGGCGACCACCTGTTGCCCCCATCCCTGGTGGGGCCTGGCAGCAACGGCGACCTCGCCCACCTTCGGATGGTCGACGAGCGCGCGTTCCACCTCGTCGGGCCAGACCATCTCCCCGCCTGTTCGGATCGCATCGTCCAGGCGCCCGTGCACGACCAGTCGTCCGTCGTCGTCGATCGTGCCGGCGTCGCCGGTGCGGAGCCATCCCCGAACGTCGAAGGCGGCGCCCGTGGCGGCCGGGTCGCCCCGGTAGCCCTGCATGAGCGTCGGGCCGCGCAGCTCGATGCGGGCGGGCCCGCCGCCGGTCGAGCCCGGGTCGATCCGCAGCTGCGTGCCGGGCAGCGGCGCGCCGTCGTAGATGACGCCCCCGCAGCTCTCCGTGAGTCCGTAGGTCGAGACGAGCTTGGCACCGCGGGACTCGGCGTCGGCCCGCAGGTCGGGGTCGAGGGCGGCGCCGCCAACGAGCAGCGTGCCCAGCCGTCCGAGGTCGGCCCCGGCGCGCACGAGCCGGCGCAGCATCGTCGGCACGAGCGAGACGCCCGCGCCCGGCGGCGCCTCTCGCGTCAGGCGCTCCGGATCGAACCGCTCGTGCGCGACCACCCGGAGGTCGCCGAGCTCGCCTCGCAGCAGGACCAGCATGCCGCCGACGTGCGCCGGGGTGAGGCAGCAGACCAAGGGCGCGGAGACGTCGTAGCCGGCGGCGGCCAGCGCGTCGCGTGAGGTCGTCACCGCCGTCGCCACGGCCTGGCGGGAGAGCTCCACGAGCCGGGGAGCGCCCCCGGCCCCCGAGGTCGGCATCACTAACGCCACCTCGTCGTCGACCGGCTCGGCGCCGGCGAACACGGTGAGCGAGCCGGTCGCGTCGAGCACGGCGGTGGGCCGGGCGAGATCGACGAGCACCCGGCGTTCACGCGCCGACAGACGCTGGTCCAGGGGCATGAAGCTCACCCGGTCGTTCCAGAGCTGATGCACGAGGCGCACCCACGTCGGTCCCGGCGGCACGTCGACGACGACGAGCTCACCCGGCGCGAGGTCGAACGGACCCTCCATCGGTTGCAGGCTACCGGCCGGCGGCGGTTCAGTCGGTGACGACGAAGTCCACCGAGGCGATCCGGCGGTAGACGTCGGTGAGCAGGTAGTACGCGCTGTAGCGCCCCGGCGGCAGCGGCCACCGGCCGGCGCCCCGGCCGCCGAATGTCACCGATCCCTCCACCGATGCCTTCGTGTATCGGTAGGAGAGGTAGGACGCGACCGCCGGATCGGCGTCCCGACGGTACAGCCCGATCCAGTCGTAGCGGTTCGCGCGGCCGAAGGTCCACGAGACCTCGATCGACTGGCCCACGTCGAAACGCCGGCGATCCGTGTCGAGCACCGGATCGGCGCCGACGTCACGCACCCAGAAGGGGCCGCGGGCTAGCTCCGCGTCGGCCCCGTCGATCAACACCACCTCGTACGGTCCGGGGTCGAGCGCGGCCGTCGGGAACGAGACGCTCCCGTCGGTCGGGGCGCCCGCGGGGGTGGGCAGCGAATCGATCGCATCGGTCACCGGGTCGCCGCCCGCCGCCACGATGCGAACGCGCTCGCCGGCCCCTCCCGGAGCGTGGTAGGTGACCGATAGCGCGTCGCCCACCTCGGCGAGCATCGGCGACGGGGCGACCATCAGCGGCGGGGCGCCAGGTGCGACGTCGAACGTCGAAACGACGGCGCGGTGGTCGGAGCCCCAGGGATGCACGAAGATGTCGACCCCGGGACCGCCCCGCTCGCCCACGACCTCGCTGTCGACCACCGAAGCGGGGCCCGCCGACCAGATCTGGTCGATGCGGTCATGGGGGGCGTCGCGTCGCGGGTTCCAGCTGTCGTCGGACCTCGGACGCGCCGCCGGCCAGGTCAGCCCCTCGGCGGTGACCGGATCCGGGAACGCGGCCCGATAGGAGTCGACGAAGCCCTCCCTCGCGAGGAAGCGGCTCACCGGCCACCGCACCGGGAAGCGGATCTGGGGCCGCTGCCCGACGGTCGCGGCGCTCCAGTCCTCGTGCGAGGGCGCGTTCATGTCGCCGAGGACGATCGCCGGGTCGCCATCGGCCGCCAGCGGGGCCAGGGAGCGGACGAACGGACGGATGTCGTGAAGGCGCGTGCGCCGCTCGGTGCGAAGCACCTTCCTGCGGCTCCACCCGTCGAGGATCCGGCGCGGCCCGTAGTCGCTCGAGGCCAGGTGCACGTTGGAGAGGGCGGCGACCTGCCCGGGCGCGAGCTCGACGAACACGTATCGGCCCCGCGATCCGGGCGGGTCGACCAGCGGGAAGCGCGAGACGACGTCGAGTCGGCGGCTGACGTGGTCGTAGCCCGTCAGACGGCCCAGGCGTGCCGCCTTGCCGTAGACCTCGTTGAACGCCACCACGTCGGCGTCGGCCCGACGCACGGCCGCGAGGACCTTGTCGATGTCGA
This sequence comes from Actinomycetota bacterium, assembly GCA_040511595.1. GTDB lineage: Bacteria > Actinomycetota > UBA4738 > UBA4738 > HRBIN12 > JAOUEA01. The sequence goes on from JBEVGU010000011.1 coordinate 5,642, forward strand.
CCACGGTGCCGCCGTACTCGATGTTGAACGTCATCACCCGCAGCCGCACGGGCGTCACGACGCCGGCGGGAGCCTTGGGTGCCTGGCCCTCCTCACCGACCGCGGACCCGGTGAGCGACCCGAGCGTGAGCAGGGTCACCAGCGCGAGCGCCGCGGGCACGCGCAGCGCGCGGGCGATCGAGAGCCCCCGAGCTCGAGTCATGGGCGGAACCTAGCATCGGGCGCGTCCGGTCCGATAGCCTCGCGGTTCGCGGTGCGGGTACTGACCCGATCGTGCGAGCGCCGACTCTGGGAGTGAACGGTCACATGGATGAGCACACCACCGGTCCCACCGACGCCCTCGCGTGGGTCGCTCGCGGGGGGTTCACCGACGTCCGTTACGAGACCGCCGAGGGCATCGCAAAGATCACGATCGACCGGCCCGACGTGCGCAACGCGTTCCGGCCGCTGACGACCACGGAGATGATCCGCGCCTTCGACCTGGCGCGCGACGACCATGAGGTCGGGGTCGTGATCCTCACGGGCCAGGGTTCGGAAGCGTTCAGCTCCGGCGGCGACCAGCGGATCCGAGGCGACGACGGCTACGTCGACGAGCACGGCGTCGGACGCCTGAACGTGCTCGACCTGCAGATCCAGATCCGACGCATGCCGAAGCCAGTGGTCGCGATGGTGGCGGGCTACGCGATCGGCGGCGGCCATGTGCTGCATCTGTGTTGCGACCTCACGATCGCGGCCGACAATGCGCGGTTCGGCCAGGCCGGCCCCCGGGTCGGCTCGTTCGACGGCGGATACGGCATCAACCTGCTCGCCCGGCAGATCGGGGAGAAGCGCGCCAAGGAGGTCTGGTTCCTCTGCCGTCAGTACGACGCGGCCACCGCCCTCGACTGGGGGCTCGTGAACGAGGTCGTCGCCCTCGAGGACCTCGAGCGCGTCACGGTGGCGTGGTGCCGGGAGATGCTGGCGTTCTCCCCGCTCGCGCTCCGGCTGCTGAAGGCCGGCCTGAACGCAGGCACCGACGGTCTCGCCGGGGTGCAGCAGCTCGCGGGCGACGCGACGCTCCTCTACTACATGAGCGAGGAGGCCCAGGAAGGCCGCGACGCCTTCACGAACAAGCGCGCCCCCGACTTCTCGCGGTTCCCGAAACGGCCGTGACCCCGTGCGCCCCGACACCCGAGGAGACGAGGGGTTGAGCGCCGCGCCGACCGTCCCGTCGCTCGCCCTCTGGTGGCGCGGCGCCCGCCCTCGAACGCTCGGCGCGGGGCTCGTGCCCGTAGTGCTCGGGGCGGCCGCCGCCGGCGAGACCGTACCCTGGCGGTTCGCCGCCGCGCTGCTCGTGGCGGCCGGGCTCCAGGTCGGCGTGAACCTCGCGAACGACTACTTCGACGGCGTACGGGGGGTCGACACCCCCGAGCGCCTGGGTCCACAGCGGCTCACGTCGAGCGGCGCCGCCTCGCCGCGCTCGGTGCTCGCCGCGGCCCTGATCGCGTTGGGGGTTGCCGCGGTGTGCGGGCTCGCGCTGGCGCTCGCGACCGAGCCGCTACTGATCCTGTTCGTCGGAGCCCTGGCCCTCGTCGCGGCGCTCCTCTACAGCGGCGGCCCTCGCCCCTACGCGGGGCTCGGCCTCGGCGAGCTGATGGTCTTCGCCTTCTTCGGCGTGATGGCCACCGCGGGCACCGCGTTCGTGATGGTCGAGACCGTGCCGGCACCGGCGTGGTGGGGCGGGGCGGTCATGGGCCTACTGGCCGTCGCGATCCTGCTCGCGAACAACCTGCGGGACATCCCGACCGACCAGGCGAGCGGGAAGCGGACCCTCGCGGTGCGCATCGGGGATGCCGCGACCCGGCGCCTCTACCGCGCCACGGTGATCGCGGCGTTCGCGACGATCGTGCTCGGCGTGCTCGTCGACCTCGCCGTAGAGGGCGCCGGCCTTCCCCAATGGGCGCTGTTCGGCCTCGGGGCATGGGTGCTCGCGATCCGCCCGATGGAGGCGGTCGGTTCGGCGGCGGGTCGCGAGCTGGTCCCGGTGCTCAGCGGCACAGCCGCGACCCACGCCGCGTGCGGCCTGCTCATCGCGCTCGGCCTCGCGCTCTGGCACGCGATCTAGCCCGATGGAGACCGGCGACCTCAACCTCGCGTGCGCCTGGGCGTTGGTCGACGGGCTCGTCGCGGGCGGCGTGCGCGACGCGTGCCTCTCGCCCGGCTCACGGTCGACCTCGCTGGCGCTGGCGCTCGCTCGCCACCCCGACGTGGCCGTGCGCGTGCACCTCGACGAGCGCTCGAGCGCGTTCTTCGCGGTCGGCCTCGCTCGAGCGACGAGCCGGCCGGTCGCGATCGCCTGCACGAGCGGCACCGCGGCCGCCGAGTTCCTGCCCGGCGTGGTCGAGGCATCGCAGTCGCGCGTGCCGCTCGTCGTGCTCTCGGCCGACCGGCCGCCGAGGTTCCGGGGGACGGGTGCGAACCAGACGATCGATCAGGTTGGTCTCTACGGCACGTACATGCGGGCCGGGCTGGACCTCCCCGTGCCGGAGGCGCCCGGTCAGGAGGCCTGGTGGCGCCAGGCGGCGCGCGAGGCGCTCGAGGCCACCCGCTCGGACCCCGTCGGTCCGGTCCACGTGAACTGCCCGTTCGAGGAGCCCTTCGCACCGCTACGCGACGTCGCCCTCCCTCCGCCGAGCGGCGAGTCCCTCGACCTGCCCGACAGGCCCGAGGCGGAGCTCACGCTCGAGGAGGCGGACCGGCTTGCCGCGCTCGTCACCGGGGCACGCGGCGCGGTCGTGATCGGCGGGTGGCCGGGGGACGTCTCCGAGGACGCGACGTTCTGGTCGGACTCGCTCGGCTGGCCGGTGTTCGCGGAGCCGACCTCGAACGCCCGGCGCCCGGGCCGGTCGCTCGCCGCAGGCCAAGCCGTCGCCGGCGACCGGACCTGGGTCCTGGCCCACCAACCCGAGGTGGTGATCCAGCTCGGCGCCGCGCCCACGACGCGGACGACCCAGGCGTTCGTGGCCTCCGCGGACGGCCTCGTGGTCGCCGACCGATGGCACCTCGACCCCGATGTGGAGCGACGGGCCTCGTGGCGGATCGCCGTGGACGCCGACGCCCTGGGGCGCGCCATCGGCGAACGTCGCCTCCAGCCCGCTCCCGCGGAGTGGACCGAGGCGTGGCGCGACGCCGACGACCGGGGGCGCGTCGCGCTCGACGGCTTCCTCGACGCGACCGGAGAGCCCTTCGAACCGCGCATCGCGCGCGACGTCGCGGCCGCCGCGCCCCCGGGCGGCACGCTGTTCGTCGGCAACTCCACGCCGGTCCGCGACCTCGACCTGGCGATGGCCCCGCGCGACGAGCTCCGGGTCATGGCGAACCGCGGCGCGAGCGGCATCGACGGCCTCGTCTCGACGTCCCTCGGCGTGGCGGCCGCGGCTCAGGGACCGGTCGTGGCGCTGCTCGGCGATCTCACCTTCCTCTACGACCTCGGATCGGTCGCCTGGAACGCCGACGGCGGCATCGACTGCACGATCGTGGTCGTCCGCAACGGCGGAGGCGAGATCTTCTCGCTGCTGCCGCACCTCGACGTGCCCGAACGCCGCGACCTGTTCGTCACGCCGCACCGAACCGACCTCGGCGCCCTCGCCCGAGCCGCGGGCGTGGGGCACATCCAGGTGGACCGGGGAGCCGACTTGGTGCCGGCGCTCGCGCATGCGGCGGAAGCCACAGGCCTCACCGTGGTCGAGGTCGTCGTCGATCGCGCCCGAGCCCTGGCGCTGCGGGAGGAACTCCGCCGCACCGTGGCCGACGCGCTCCGCTGAGCCCTCAGGCTCATGCGGACCGCCCGCGGGACCGCCGCGGAGGCGGCTCGCGCCGCGCGATCCCCGGACCTACGATGCCCGGGTCCCGCGTCCCGAGCGCATCCGGAGGCCGGCCGTGTCCCATCGCACGTCTCGAACGATCGACGTCATCCTCGTGTTGTGGCTGCTCCTGTGGTGCGCCGTCGGCTACACGCTCGGTCGCACCGTCAACGAGCTGAGCCGCCTGAGCGACGGCGTGATCGGCGCCGGCGAGGGCGTGTCCGACGCCGCAGGAGCGCTCGGAGGGCTCGCCGACGTGCCGCTGATCGGCGCCGGCGTCCAGGCGATCGCGGACCGCGTCGACGCGATCGGTCAGGGAACGATCGCCAAGGGGGAGGCGAGCAAGGACACGATCTTCACCGTGTCGCTGCTGATCGGACTCGTGATCGCCCTCGGTCCGACCCTGCCGCCGATCGCCGTCTGGCTCGTCATCAGGGCGCCGCTCGCCCGCGATCGACGCCGGATCGGCAAGGCGATCGACGCCGGCGATCCGGGCATCGAGGGGTACCTCGCCATGCGGGCAGCGACCCGGTTCTCCTATGCGCGCCTGTCCTCGGTGACGACCGATCCGTGGGGAGATCTCCACGCGGGTCGACACGAGCCGCTCGCCTCGCTCGAGCTCGGGCGACTCGGTCTCACGAGGCGAGCGGCCAGGGCGAGCCTGCCGCCCGCTTGACCCGAGGGGGCGCCACCGGCCCGGTCAACCCCAGCGCAGGGAATCGAGGAACGCCCGGAACTTCCGCTCGGTCTCGTCGATCTCAGCGGCGGGCTCGGAACCGGCCACGATGCCGGCGCCGGCGAACAGCGTGGCCCGTTCCCCGTCGAGCCTGGCGCACCGGAGCGCGATCGCCCATTCGCCGTCACCGGCGGCGTCCATCCACCCGACGGGGCCGGCGTACGAGCCGCGATCGAACGGCTCGAGCTCGGCGATCGTCGCGCGCGCGATCCGGCGGGGCGTGCCGCAGACAGCCGGCGTCGGATGCAGTTCGGCCACGACGTCGAGCGCCGTGACGGCCGGGTCCCGCAGCTGCCCCTCGAACCTCGTGGCCAGGTGCCAGACGTTCGCGGTGGGCTCGAGTACGGGCTCTCGGTCCCATCGGAGGTCCTCGCAGAGATCCCCGAGCGTCTCGGCCATGGCGGCGACCACGATCGCGTGCTCCTCTCGGTCCTTGGACGAGGCGGCGAGCGCTTCGGCATTCGCCCGATCCTCGTCGGGATCGCCGGCGCGAGGGGCGGTGCCGGCGAGCGGGGTCGAGCGCACGATCGCCCCTCGGCGCGAGAGCAGCAGCTCGGGGCTCGCACCTACCAGGATGCCACCCTCGACGGGGGCGGCGAACGTGAAGCAGTGGGGCTCCACGGCACGCAGCCGATGCACGAGCCGGCGCGCGTCGAGCATTCGGCCCGCATCCACGCCGACGGTCCGGGCCAGCACGACCTTCTCCAGCTCGCTTCCGGCGATCCGTTCGACGGCGACGCGCACGGCCCGCGCGTATCCGGCATGCGTCGGCTCCTCGGAGAGCTGCACCGGGCGGAAGGCCTCGTGAGGCAATGCCCCCGTCACCCGATCCGGGTGGAACGCCGGGGCGTGGTCCGCGCCGCCGCCCGGCCGGTCGAGCAGCCACGTCTCCCCGACCTCGGTGCGGCGAACCGCTCGGTCGGGCACGAACAGCGAGGCCGGACGGGCCTCGAACGGCAACGCTCCCATCGCGACCGGGGGCGGCGACGCGCCCTCGAGCACCGGCACGCCTCGCAGCACGACGAGGGCCTCCCGAGCCAACGCCCGGAGGTCCGGGACGGGACCGATCTCGATGGCGCCGGGCCCGATCGAGCCCGCCACTCCCAAACCCCGGCATTCGAAGAAGCATCCACCCCGAGGCTCGTATGCGGCCAGCAGATCGAACGCCGGGCCGAGCGGCGAGGCGTGGCCCCCCGACGGAGCGCGCCTCACCCGCGCGTTCCCACGAGCAGCTGGGTGAGCCCCCCCGAGAGCTGACGCCGATCCGCGTCGGGGAAGCCCGCCTCACGCAGCATCGAGACCATCTCGCCCGGCGCCGGCAGGTAGGCCATCGATCTCGGCAGGTACGCGTAGGCGGCCTTGTTCGAGATCGTGCCGCCGATGAGCGGCACGACGCGGTTGAAGTACACGCGGTGTCCCGCGCGCAGCAGGCGACCGTCGGGCTCGCTCGCGTCGAGCAGCGCCACGCGGCCACCCGGTCGCACGACCCTGCCGAGCTCCCGGAAGAACCCGCCGAGCGACACGACGTTACGGAGAGCAAAGCCGCACGTGGCCCCCTCGACGGCCGCGTCGGCGAGCGGCAGCTGCAGGATGTCGGCCTCGACGAGCGGCGCATCGGTGCGGCGGTTCACGAGCATGCCGTGGGAGAAGTCGAAGCCCACGGCGCGGTAGCCTCGGCGCTGCAGCTCGCGGCAGAGATCCCCGGTGCCACACGCCAGGTCGGCCACGAGCGCCCGCCCCGGGAGACGGAGCGCCGCCACGGCGGCGCGGCGCCAGCCCACGTCCATGCCCGCGGTCATCACCCGGTTCACGAGGTCGTAGCGCGGCGAGATCGTGTCGAAGAGGCGCCGCACGGCGTGACGCTTGTCGTCTCCTCGAGGAAGCGGCGCGCTCACGACGGTCCCTCGATGTGCTCGGCCGCCGTTTCGAGCAGCACCGTCCGGAAGTGGTGGGAGACCAGCGTCGTCACCGCCGGCAGCAGCTCGCGGAACGCGACGACCATCTGCTCGGCGGCACGATCGTCGTCACCGGCGGTGTCGCGGATCGGCTTGCGCACGTGCTCGTCGAAAAGCTCCACCGCCCGTTCGGCCAAGCCGCGCATCGCCTCGTCGGCGTCGCGCGCCAGCGCCAGCAGGTCGGGCAAGGGCAAACCGAACTCGAGCAGTCGCAGGGCCGTGCGAACGAGCTCGATGTCGGCCGACGTGTAGCGATCGCCCCCCCCGTCACGGCGGCCCAGCCGGATACCTTCGCGTTCCACCGCCTGGATCAACGATGCCGGCACCCCGCTCCGGGCCGCGAACTCGTCGAGGGTGAGTCCCTCGGCGCCGTCGACCCGCTCGTACCCGGTGTCGCCCCGGGCGCCGGTGTCGTCGCGGGCCGCCGCCACGGCAGCGGCCAGGTCGGCGTCGGCCGCCCCGAGCTCGCCGGAAACAACGCGGTGGATCGCGGCGAGGGTGAGCCCCTTGCGCTGCAGCGAACGGATCTCCTCGATCCGCTCGGCGTGCTCGGGGCCGTACCAGGCGAGCCGACCTTCCCGCGTCGGAGGCGGGAGCAGACCACGCGACTGGTAGTAGCGCACCGTGTCGACTGACACCTCGCAGGTCGCGGCGAGCTGCTCCACCCGGTACCTCACGACCGGACACACTACGAGTCGCCGCTCACACGGTCACCCCGACGCCACAGGAGGCTGTGCTGAGGGAGCGACGGCTACGATGCGGCCCGATGAGCCACGGCGCGCGCGTCACCGTGAACCTGGGCGTGGTCCTAGCCTGCGTGGTGGGCACGATGGCGATCGGGGCTGGGTCGAAGGCCCCGTGCTCCTCGGGCGAATGGAGCGAGCTCCCCCAGTACCGCCTGCTCTGCTACACCGACGTCGTGCCGCTGCTCGACACCGAGCAGCTGCGGGGGTCCCGGCTTCCTTTCCTCGACCCGTGCGCGCCGAGCGAGCTGAACTGCGACGAGTATCCGGTGGTCACGATGTACGTGATGCGCCTCGCCGCGTCGATCGCGGGCGACCAGTACACGCCGTTCTACTGGGTCAACGCCTTGCTCCTGACCGGATTCGCCGTAGCGACCGCGGTGATGCTCTACGTCGCGAACGGATCTCGCGCCCTCTACTTCGCGCTGGCGCCGACGTTGCTCGTCTACGGCACCGTGAACTGGGACCTCGTGGCCGTGGCGTTCGCGACCGGGGGGCTGCTCGCGTTCTTCCTGCATCGCGATCGGGTGGCCGGCATCTCGCTCGGGCTCGGCGCCGCGACGAAGCTCTATCCCGCGTTGCTCGTGGTGCTGCTGGCGGTACAACGCCTCCGGGAACGACGGCCGGACGACGCCATCGTGATGAGCTGGACCGCGGTCGGCACGTGGCTGCTGGTCAACCTGCCCTTCGCGATCGTGGCGCCGACGGCGTGGTTCACGTTCTTCCGTTTCAACACCGATCGTCCCGCCGACTTCGACAGCCTCTGGTACATCGGGTGCCGTCATCTCGACGTGTGCCCGTCGGTGCGGGCGATCAACCTGCTCTCGTTGCTGCTGTTCCTCGGCTCGGCGGCGGCGGTGTGGGCAATGAAGGCCCGGAGGCACCCGAGCTTCCCGCGATGGAGCCTGGGGCTTCCGCTGCTCATCGTGTTCCTGCTCACGAACAAGGTGTACTCCCCCCAGTACGGGCTGTGGCTCCTGCCGTGGTTCGCGTTGACGCTTCCGCATCTCTGGACGTTCGTCGCGTTCTCACTCGCCGACGTGGCCGTGTTCGCGACTCGGTTCTCGTGGTTCGGCACCATGCAGGGAACGTCGGGCGCCACCCAGGGCATGTTCGAGGCCGCCGTGCTCGTGCGAACCGTCGTGCTGGTCTGGTGCATCGTGCTCTGGATGCGCCGGGAGCCCGAGCCGCTCGAGATCGAGCGGCGTGAACGCCGCCGGCAGCGCGCGGCGCCCAAGGTCTCGGTGGCGTGAACGGGGACGTGCGGCTGCGCGACGGCGTCCGCGACTCGCTCCTCGTCTACGTCGGCGTGCGTCTGGGGTTCTCCCTGCTCGGCGTCCTCGCGGTCTCGGTGATCGCGGCTCGAGAAGGGCCGCCCGCGGTGGCAGGGTGGCCGATCGCGGCGGTGGAATCCGGGTGGCATGCTGCGGTCACGGCGGCGGAACGACAGGACGCCGCGTGGTTCCTGGCGATCGCGACGAGGGGCTACGACCCGAACGACGGCAGTGCAGCGTTCTTCCCCCTGTACCCGATCGCGATCGGGGTGGTCGATCGCTTCCCGGGCGTCGGACCGCTCGGCGCCGCGCTGCTCGTCTCCAACGCCTGTATGGCCGGCGCCCTGGTCATGTTGCACGGGCTCACCCGGCTCGAAGGCATGACGCGGGAGGCCGCCCGGTCGACGGTGCTGCTCGTCGCCCTCTTCCCGACGGCGTTCTTCCTGCTTGCGCCGTACTCGGAGAGCCTGTTCCTGTTGCTCTCGGTCTCCGCGTTCTGGTTCGCTCGCCGCGATCGCTGGTGGCTGGCGGCCCTGACGGGCGCGCTCGCGGCGGCCACCCGGAGCGTCGGCATCGTGCTCGTGCTGGCGCTCGTCGTCGAGGCGGTGCACCGTTCGCGCGAGGACCACCGGCCGCTGATGCCCCGCCTCGCCGCCGCGTCCGCGATCGGTCTCGGTCCGCTGCTCTACCTAGCGTGGTGGAGGGCGCGCTCCGGCGACGCGTTCGAGCCGTGGTCGGCCCAGCGCCACTGGCAGCGGGAGCTGACCTTCCCCCTGCGCACGCTCGCCGACGCGGCGACCGACGCCTGGCGGCTCGGCGGGTACTGGCTGCTCGACGCCCTGGTGGTCGCCGTGGTGATCGCGGCGGCGATCGCGGGCCTGTGGTGGCTGCGGCCCGGGTACTCCACCTACGCGCTGGCCGGCCTCCTGGTTCCACTCGCCTATCCCTGGCCGGTTCGGCCATTGCTGTCGATGCCGAGGTTCGTGCTGGTGCTCTTCCCGGCATTCTGGGTCATGGCTCGCGCCGTGGAACGAGGACGCCTGTCTCGCTCGCTCGTCGTAGGGGTGTTTGCCGGCGGCTACGCGCTGCTGGGTGCGCTGTTCGTGACCTGGTGGGACGTGTTCTGAGGCAGCCACCTCATCACGGCCGCTTGGCCTCTAGTCGGCTCCCGAACGGATAGGATGTGCGGAACTCGGGGGGCCTCAGGAGGGGAAACGTGACGATCAGGGTTGCGATCGCGGACGACCACTCACTGGTGCGCCAGGGCCTGAGGCGGTACCTCGACATGGCAGACGGCATCGAGGTGATCGGCGAGGCGGCCGACGGCAAGGAACTGATCGACCTGATCGGCAACGAGGCCCCCGACATCGCGCTCATCGACATCCGCATGCCGGAGATGGACGGGCTCGAGGCCGCCCGCGAGATCCGCGACCAGTGGCCGGACATCGGCGTGATCATGCTCACCGCCTACGACGACCGGCAGTTCGTGGTGGAAGCCGTCCGATCCGGCGCTCGAGGCTACGTGTTGAAGGCGCGCGACGCCGAGCACCTGATCCAGACGGTGCGCCTGGTGGCCGGGGGAAACATGGTGATCGATCCACAGCTCGTGGTCGCGCTCGCCGAGGAGCTGTCCACCGCCAAGGAGCGCGATCGCAAGGCCGAGACGCTCACCGCGCGTGAGATCGAGGTGCTGCAGCTGCTCGCGTTCGGCCACACGAACCGCGACATCGCCGAGCGCCTCTACATCTCTCCTGACACGGTGAAGACCCACCTCGAACACATCTTCGAGAAGCTCGGCGCCTCCGATCGCACGGCGGCCGTGGCGGAGGCGCTGCGGCGTCGTCTGATCGAATGAGCCTCATGCTCGCCGGCCAGGCCTGATCGAACGAACCGTGTCCCCTCGGCGGGCTAGTCCGTCCGGTCCGCAACGACCCCCAGCCGGGTGATGGAGACCGATGCCCCGAACGGGCATCATTGACGCTCAGATGAGCGACGTCGCCGATCGCCCGCGCGCACGCGTGGCCACCGGCCTGTTCCTCGCCGTGACCGCGGTTGCCGGGGTATCCACGTACCTGGCGTTTCCGGGCGGAACCGAGCAACAGGCTCTGGCCTCCGAGGCCATGGTCGCGGGTGCCTGCCTCCTCGCCGGCGGCATGATCCTCCGGGGGGTCGGCGCAGGGCACGCGTGGCGAGGCGCCGTCTATCTCGCCTACGCCTTGTTCATGGTCGGGCTCGCCAACGTCGTCTTCCTGGTGACCGACGTCGGAAGCACCGGGAGCTACGAGCCGAAGGCCACCGATCTCGCCTTCGCGCTGTTCCTGGCGCCCTTGATCCTGTACGCGAGGGCCGAGTTCCGCGACCACTTCGACGAGCGCGACGGCCTCGAGATCGGCACCGACGTGTTCCTCATCGTGGCATCGGTGACGGCCCTGACGTATATCGTGATCCGTCCGATCGACGCCTCGATCCACGCCTCGACGGCCGCCGCGATCTTCAGCGTGCTCGCCGCGCTGCAGGTGGCGGCGTTCGGCGCGCTGTTGCTTTGGGCGCCCTCTCGCCGGCACCTGGTGCTGTTCGGTGTCTTCACGAGCACGGCAGCCGCCACCGTGGCCTTCGGCTGGCACTGGACGAGGGGCACCTACGACGGCTGGCTCCCGGCGATCGCGCTGCCCTTCCTGCTGGCACCGCTGGCCTTCGCGGCGTGGGCGCTGTTCGACGCCAACGTGGGCGACGGCGTCTCCCCGCATGTGGCTCCGCGTCGCTGGGCTCGCCCCGTGCTCACCAGCCTCTCGGTGGTGACGGCCTGTGCGGCGCTCGCCGTCGTCGCGATCTTCGGCGACGACCGCGGTCTCATCGAGTCCCAAGCGACGGCGATCATCCTCCTGCTCGGCCTCGGCATCGCGGCCCGCATCCTGTCGAACCAGACGGCGAGCACACTGGCGCACCGGGAGACCACCGAGGCGTTGGAGCAGAAGGAACGCGCGCTGCTCGAGACCGACGACGCCCTCGAGCGCGTGCGTGAGGCGAACGAGACGCTCCGCCAGTCGGAGGAGCACCTGCGGCTCGTGTTCGAGACCGCGGTCGACGGCGTGGTCGAGCTCGACGAGCGCGGCACCGTGCTGCGAACCAACGAGGCCTTCGTGTCGATGGTCGGCCTGCCCCCGGAGTCGATCGAGGACGAGCCGTGGACCGCCCTCGCCTCGGTGATCGTGGGCGCCGACGAGGCGTTCGCGTCGCTGCCCCAAGGAGGCCAGGCACAGATCGCGCGGACCGATGGCCAGGTGCTCTACCTCGAGTCGCGCTCCTCGGCCGTGCCGACGAGACCTCCGCGGACGCTGTTGCTCGTGCGCGACGTGACCGCCGCCCGCGTGGCCGACCAGACGATCCGCTCACTCTTCCAGTTCCTGCAGGACCGCGACGAGGATCGCAGCCGTCTGATGCGCCGAACGAACGCAGCGATCGAGGCCGAGCGGAACCGCATCGCCCGCGACCTGCACGACGGGCCGGTCCAGGGAGTGTCGGCCGCCTCGCTCTCCCTCGAGGCCGCACTACTGATGATCAAGGCCGGCGACGTCGATCAGGGTGTCGAGGTGCTCACGAAGATCCGCGAGGAGCTGGCGGGCGAGGCCGACGCCTTGCGGCGGTTGATGTCGGGGCTCCGTCCGCCGGTGCTCGAGGAACGTGGCCTGCTGGCTGCCCTGCGCGAGACCCTCGTGCGCTTCGGCAGCGATCAGGGCATGCGGACCGACTTCGCCGGACGCGTCGAGGTCCCGCTCCCCGAGGATCTCGAGACGCTCGCCTACCGGGTGGTGCAGGAGGCGCTGTCCAACGTCGCGAAGCACTCCGGTGCGGAACGGGTGACGGTGACCGTGGAGGCCAACGAGCTGCACCTGCGGGTCGAGGTCGAGGACGACGGACGCGGCTTCGACGCGGCGCTCGCGCGCGACTTCCTGCGTGAGGGTCGGGTCGGCCTCGCCTCGATGCGGGAAAGGGTCGAGCTCGCGAGCGGCTCGCTCGTGGTGCGCGCCTCTCCCGGGCGCGGAACCTCGATCACCGCGGCCTTGCCTCTGGACGAGCTCGCGCCGTCGCGTCGCTCCGCGCT
>JBEVGU010000012.1:0-3282 GCA_040511595.1 Actinomycetota bacterium
GGGCGGGCTTCACGGGGCTCTCGACGGCGCTGCACGCCGCGCGAGCCGGCATGTCCGTCGCCGTGCTCGAGGCGAACACCGTGGTGTGGGGCGCTTCGGGGCGCAACGGCGGCATGGCGACCAACGGTCTCGCGATGGGCTTCCGCGCGGCGGTCGAGCGCTACGGCGAGGCCGCGGCGTCACGCTACATCGCCTACTACAACGACGCCGTCGACCTGATCGAGCAGATCACGCTCGAGAATAGGCTCGACGTCGACTTCGAACGCCGCGGCAAGCTGGTGCTCGCCTCGAAAGAGTCGCACTGGGAAGGTCTTCAGAAGACCGGCGACGCGCTGCGTCGCCTTGCCGGTCACCGCGTCACGATGCTCGAGCGCGACCAGTTGCGCAGCGAGATCGGTAGCGGTGCGTTCTACGGCGCGCTCGTGGAGGAGGACTCCGCAGCCCTTCACGTCGCGAAGTTCGGGCACGCTCTCGCAGGGCTCGCGATCGAGGCGGGGGCGACGATCCACGAGCACGCCGAGGTCACCGACTTCTCGCGGATCGGCAACGGCACCACCCACGAGCTCGTCACAACCCGCGGCACCGTGCGCGCGGGGAAGGTCGTCGTGGGCACGAGCGGCTACACAGGTCGGCCTTTCGGATGGCTGCAGCGTCGAGTGGTTCCGGTCGGCAGCTTCATTACGGTTACCGAGCAGCTGCCCGATGACCTCGTAAAGGAGCTTCTGCCCAACCGCCGCACCGCCTCCGACACGAAAAACCTCCTGCACTACTTCCGGCTCACTCCCGACAACCGGCTGCTGTTCGGCGGACGGGCCCGCTTCGCGATGTCGGATTCGACCTCGGACCGCAAGAGCGGGGAGATCCTCGTCGCGACCCGCAACGAGTTCTTCCCGCAGTTGCGCGACGTGAGGACCGATTACATGTGGGGCGGCCTCGTCGATATCTCGATGGATCGCATGGTTCACGCCGGCGAGCACCGTGGACTCTACTACTCGATGGCCTACTCCGGCCACGGCGTGCAGATGGCCACGTACATGGGCAAGGTCATGAGCGAGGTGCTCTCGGGAAATCCCGAGGCCAACCCCTGGCGGGACTTCAAGAACCCGGCTGTCCCCGGCTACTTCGGCAATCCGTGGCTGCACCTGCGCGCGGGAGGCACCTGGTACGGGCTCCAGGACCGGCTGAGCTGAGGAATCGAACACATGCAGACGTTCCCGACCGTGCTCACGGCCCTCGGCGACGATGTGAGTACCCCCGCTCCGGTGGTGCTGATCGACGTGGTCGCCGACAATATTGCCCGCACGCAGGCCTTTGCCGACGAGCATGGGAAGGGCGTCCGCCCCCACGTGAAGACGCACAAGTGCGTCGAGATCGCCCAGATGCAGCTCGCAGCGGGCGCGATCGGCCTGGCCGCGGGCAACCTCAGCGAGGCCGAGATCTTCTCCGAGGCAGGGTGCCACGACGTGTTCCTGGCCTACCCCCTCTGGCCGAGCGGCACGAAAGGCGCGCGGCTGCGACGCCTCGCCCAAAAGACCCGGCTCAGCGTTGGCGCCGAGAGCATCGCGGCGATCGACGCAATCGCAGACGCGATGGGCGATCTCGTCGAGATGCTCGCCGTGGTCATCGAGATCGACTGTGGTGCTCGGCGCTCGGGTGTGCACCCCGACGAGGCGGGCGCTCTGGCCGTCCACGCGCGGAACCGCGGGCTGACGCCCCTCGGCATCTACACCTACCCCGGCCACGGGGGCGCTGTCGGTGCACGCGAGGGGGCCGCGCACGATCAGACCACTGCGCTGAAGCGAGCGGTCGCGTCGTTCGCCGAGCACGGTGTCGTGGCGACGGTCGTGAGTGCAGGATCGACGCCCACCGCCGAGTACTGCACGGATCCGGTCATCACCGAGATTCGGCCCGGCGAGTATGTCTTCAACGATTACGACAACTTCCGGCTCGGCGACTGCGGCACCGAAAACATCGCCTTGTTCGTCGCCAGTACCGTGGTGAGCGACCAAGGCCACGAGCACGTCATCGTCGATGCCGGTACGAAGGCGCTCGCCCGCGAGGGCGATCCCGGACGCGGCTATGGGCAGGTGCCCAGCTTCGAGGGCTACTTGAAGAAGCTGAACGAGTACCACGGTTTCCTGCAACTGCCCGAGGGCGGCGCACGACCTCCCGTCGGGCAGCGCGTGGCGGTCGTGCCGCATCACGTGTGCCCGGTGGTGAACAGTTTCGAGGAGCTCATCATCACCGACCGCTCGGGTACTCTCATCGACCGGTGGAAGGTCGACGCACAAGGCCAGCTGAACTGAACGCCTAGCCGAAGCAGGCCGGACAAGACCGTAAAATACAAGGACTCACACCATGACAATCGCCCCCATCCCGTCTATCGCCGACCCGGCCACCGCGTTGCGAGAGCTCAGCCTCGAGCTTCCCGAAGTGAAGAACGATCCGAAGTACATCAACTGGCGCGCCTCACGCGGCGGACAGATCTACGTCTCGGGACAGCTGCCCTACCGCGACGGCGTACTGCCGGTCAGCGGTGTGGTCGGCGCCGACGTCGATATCGACACCGCACGCGAGATGATGCAGCAGGCGACGCTCAATGCGCTGGCGGTCGCCGCGGATGCGTCAGGCGGACTCGATCGGGTGCGCATCGTGCAGATGCTCGCGTTCGTGGCCAGCACACCGGTCTTCGGCGAGCAGTCGAAGGTGGCAGATGCCGGGAGCGAGCTCCTCGTGCGGGTACTCGGCGAGGAGGGGCGCCATGCGCGCACCGCCATCGGCGTCGCAGCGCTCCCTCGGAACAGCCCGGTAGAGGTGCAGATGGTGTGCGAGGTCCGTGGGTGAGCGGCGCGAACGTACTGATCACCGGAGCCTCGAGCGGTATCGGGGTGGCCGTCGCCGAACGCTTCCGCGCGGCCGGCGACCGCGTCTTCCTCACCGGACGCCGCGCCGAAGCCCCGGCGTCGTTGCGGCGGGGAGAGCGCTACCTGCCAGGAGACCTCGGCGACGAGAGCTTCGTCGTCGAGCTGGTCGCGGACGCGACGGCGGAGCTCGGCCCGCTCGACACGGTCGTCGCCTGCCACGGACTGCAGGCCGAGGGTGCGGTCACCGAGATGCCGGTCGAAACAGCTTCGCGGGTGCTCGACGCAAACCTGCTCAGCACCTTCAGCCTGTTGAAGCACGCCGTCCCTGCGATCCGCGAGGGCGGCGGCGCGATCGTGCTCGTGAGCTCCCGGCTCGGCATCGTCGGGATCCCGGATCAGGTGATGTACACGGCAGCGA
>JBEVGU010000013.1:0-27885 GCA_040511595.1 Actinomycetota bacterium
CGAACCACGTCGTGCCGAACAACAGGGCGAACCTGACGACGTTCGTCGTCTCCAGCAGCAGGAACGCCGCACCCATGAAGAAGAGATCCACGTACGACCGCATCGCGCGGAGCGGCCCCCCGGCGACCCGAACCGCGAGGACCGACGCCGCGAGGATCGAGAGCAGGGCGATCTGGTAGAAACCGGGGATCCCCCGCCCCAGCAGATACGGGAATGGGAAGTCGTCGGTCTCCGGCGTCGGTGAGGCGGGCGGACGCTGCCACACCTCGTCGCACGCCACCGCGCCGGGCTCGACGCTCGTCGTGAGCACGGTTCGACCTCGGGCGCCCGCTCCGGATCTCACGTCCAGACAGGGGGCGACGCCGAACACCCGGTCGAGCGTGTCGCCGTACCGATCGACAACGATCGGCAGGTAGTAGTGGTACATCGCGACCGCCCCGCCGGGAGCGAGGTGGGCCCGCACCTCGCTCATGGCCTCTTCGGTGAAGAGGAAGCTCTCCAGCCGCAGCGACGACTGACCGGCGAGCGCGGCGAGGGAATCCGGGATGGCGAACAGCACCAGGTCGAACTCCCGGTCCGTGTCGTGCAGGAATGCTCGGCCGTCCTCGATGTGCGCGGAGACCCTCGGATCCTGATAGGGACGGTCCGGGTGCCGCTCGACACCGAGGCGATAGAGGATCGGGTCGATCTCGACCGCGTCGACGTGCCCGGCACCCTTCGACAGCGCGATGGCGACATCGTTGCCGCTCCCCGCCCCGATGATGAGCACGTTCCTCAGTGGGTTGTCCGCGATGCGATCGTAGGGTACGAAGCGGAACGCCTGATCCGTCTCCATGAACGACACGGGCATGATCCGCTGATGGGGTCTGCCGTTGACCTCGATGCCGACGCTTCCCTGCGCGTCGGTCGCGGTGATCGTGATCCGCTGGTACGGGGACCAATACGTCCTCGGCGCGAACGACAGCACGCCGAGGACGATCAGGACCACGCCCAGGGGAGCGAGGTCCCGCCGCCGGCTCGGCTCGGACACGAGGACGAGGGCGATCGAGACGACACCGCCCCATGCGAGCGGCGGGGCGTCGACGAACGCGAGGACCGAGAACGCGACGATGCCGAGGATGCTGCCGAGGATGTCGAGGCGGTAGGCCTCGAGGCTCTCGAACCTGGCGAACACGCGGGCCACGCCCCCCGCGATCGCCGCCATCACGAGGAAGGAGAGCCCGAAGATCACCGACAGGGAGAGCCACTTGGGCATCGCGGGCCATCCGAAGCCTCCCACCACCTGGAGCACGCCATCGACCCGTCCGCCTTGCACCGGGAAGACGGCGAGGAACACGACGAACGCAGCGAGCCACAACGGGGCGAGTCGGAACAGATCGCGTCGGCCCTCGGAGCGCAGGAACCCCACGCCCACGCCGAGGAAGCTCGCCAGCAGGACGAAGTTCGTGAAGAACGAGATGTAGATGTTGTACGCGCCGGCCCATCGGATGAGCCCCAGCTCCACGAACAACATCAGGAAGCTCAGGACGACGAGCCGGACGTTCGCCCTCCTAACGAGAGGCGGGTCGATGGCCTCCGCCATCAGCGCCTGTCGGGGTCGATCTCTCGGCCGAACGACGGGAAGTAGTGAGCGATCTGACCGAGCCCGAACGAACGGAGGATCTGCTCCTTCGGCTCATGCGCCAGCAGGAAGCGGAACGATGCCTCGACGAGAGCCTCGGGCGTGTGGTAGCCGGCTCCGAACCGTTCCCAATCGGCCCGGGAGACAGTGACGACGTGCTCGGTCGAAGAGCCGTCCTCGTCGGTGAGCCGCACCTGGAACCGCGAGACCAGATGCTCGACGTCGGAACGGTCCATCTCGATCGACGTCGGTTGGGTTGTGTCGCCCGGCATCGTGGGTGGCATCGTACGCTCGGCCTCGATGCTTGACGAACCGGGAGCCGATGGCTGAGCTGCGCGCCGGCGACGTCACCCTCCACGTCGAGGCGGAGGGATCGGGTGAGCCCGTCACGGTGTTCGCGCACGGGCTCACGAACTCGTGCATGGAGCTCGCGGCGTTCACCCCGATGGCTCCGGGCACGAAGGTGCGGTTCTGCTTCCGGGGACACGGTCACTCGAGCACACCGGAGCCAGACGCCTTCCGGTACGCGGACTTCGCGCGCGACCTCGATGCCGTCGCGCGATCGGCGGAGGCGACGCGGGCGGTCGGCACGTCGCTCGGCGCCGGGGCGCTCGCCCACCTGCTGGAGCGTGAGCCCGATCGGTTCGAGCGCCTCGTGTTCCTGTTGCCCGCCGCGCTCGAGGGCCCGATCGGCCCGAGCCCACTCTTCGAGCGGACGGCGGAGCTGCTCGAGACGCTGCCTCGCGACGAGGCCATCGAGGCGATCCTCGAGGGATCGGGCCGCGCGAGAAGCTACGAGACCCAGCCCGGCCTGCGGGAGTTCGACCTGTTGCTGTGGCAGGACATGAACCCGGTCGGAGTCGCGAGAGCGATCCGCGAGGTGGTCCACGACGCCGCCGTGACCGACCTCGCGGCGCTTGCGGCGGTCCGGGCTCCGACGCTCGTGATCGCGCGCGAGGGCGACTCGATCCATCCTGCGTCGGTGGCTCGCGCCCTGGCCGAGATGATGCCCAACGCCAAGGCCATCGTCCTCGGCTCCGAGGACGACCTGATGGCCTCCATCCCGATGCTGGTCGATCGGGTGAGCCGGTTCCTCGCGGGAAGCGCGTGAGCGAGCCTTTCGCGAGCAGGCGGGCGACCGACCGGCGCGGCGAGCTGGCGGGGTCGGCGCTGTCGGTCGCGATGGCGGTGCTGTTCGCGGGGGTCGTGATCCTCGGGTCGAAGGTGCAGGCGGGCGGCCCGCCGTTCGTCACGCTCGCGATCAGGTTCGGCGGTCAGTCGCTGCTGTTGCTCGGGCTCGCGGCCCTGCTGCGCCGGCCCGCGCTCCCGGCGCCGGGCGAGCGGAGAGCGCTGGCGGTGGCCGGCACGTTCGGCTACGGCACCGAGGCAGCCCTCTACTTCTCGGCCCTGAACCACGGGAGCGCCGCGGCCGTGACGCTGCTCTTCTACACATACCCGGTGTGGGTCATGCTCGTGACGATCGCGCTCGACCGGCGGGCGCCGTCGGCGCCGTTGTTCGTGGCGCTTGCGCTCGCCATCGGAGGGAGCGCGGTCGTGGTGCTGGGCGGGGGCGGCGAGACCGACGTCGAACCGCTCGGCATCGTGCTCGCCCTGGCGACATCGCTAGCCTATACGGCCTACCTCGTGGGCACCGACCGGCACGTGCGCAGGACCGATCCCGTGACGGCGGCGGCGTGGCTCGGCGCCGGTGCGGCGACGTCCAACGTCGTCTTCGCGCTCGTCGCCGGATCGCTCGTCGTGCCGTCGGGGGCTACCCCTGTTCGGCTGGTTGCGATCGTCGTGATCTCGGCCGGCGCGTTCGCCTCGATGCTCGCGGGGCTCCAGCGGGTCGGCGCAGTGCGCAACGCCATCATCGGCGTCCTGGAACCGCTCACGGTCGCCGTGCTCGCCGGGATCTTCCTCGACGAACCGCTCACGTCCCCGATCGCGGCGGGTGGCGCCTTGATCCTCGTCGGTGCGGTGATCGCCTCGGTGGTGCGTACGACCCGCACGGCCGAGCCCAACGTGTGACGCGGGGCTGCGATACCGTTCGGGAGATGACCGACGAGCTCTACTCGCACGACTCGTACCTGCGGAGCTGCGACGCCGTGGTCGTCGACGTCCGTGACGACGGCGTCGTGCTCGACCGCACCGTGTTCTATCCGCGAGGCGGCGGTCAGCCCGGCGACTCGGGAGTGCTGCGATGGGATGGGGGGGAGTGCCGGGTCACCGACACGACCAAGTCGCGCGACGACGGGCAGATCGTGCACGCGATCGACCCCGACACCCCGGCGCCCGACACGGGCACGAGCGTGACCGCCGAGATCGACTGGGATCGGCGATACCAGCACATGCGCACGCACACGGCGCTGCACGCGCTCTCTGGCGTGGTCTTCGCCGACTTCGACGCCAAGGTCACGGGCGGCAACATGGACTCGGGGGGCACGGCGCGCATGGACTTCGAGCTCGACGGCATCAGCCAGGAGTTCGGCCAGGACGTCGAGCAGCGTCTCAACGCCAGGCTCGCCGAGGACGTGCCCGTGCACGTGCACTTCCTGCCCCGGGCCGAGGCGCTCGCCGACCCAGATCTGATCCGCACGAAGGTGTCGCTGATCCCCGAGTCGGTCGATCCGATCCGGGTGATCGACATCACCGGCATCGACAAGCAGGCCGACGGCGGCACGCACGTCGCGTCCAGCGGCGAGGTCGGACGCGTGCGCGTGATGAAGACCGAGTCGAAGGGAAAGGCGAACAAGCGCATCCGCATCCAGCTCGAGGAGCCGTGAGCCGTGAGCCGCTAGCCGGGTATCGCGAGTTGGACGACTTCGGCCGAGTCGAACAGGGGCATCCAGAGCGCGTCGCCTTCCTCGACCACGAGCTTGTTCGCGTTGAGCACGCCCTGCTCCCCGACGATCCAGGGTCCGGTTACCTCACCGCTCGCTGGGTCGAGCCGCCGGAGCTCCGGGCCGAGGTCGGACGCGATCCAGAGCAGGCCGTCGAGCGCGAGCAGGCCGTCGGGGTAGTCCCCGATCTCATCGAACGTCTCCACCCGCTCGGTGGAGGGGTCGATGCACTGGACGACGTTCGTGTCGACGGCCGAGATCCACAAGCAGCCGCCGACCACGGCCATCACCTGGCCGCCGAGCTCGATCTCGATCGTCGAGATGACCTTCCCCCGGGCTGGGTCGATCCTCGAGACGCTGGTGTCGAAGTAATTCGAGACCCAGACGTCGCCGAAAGCGGCGGTCACGAACCGCGGCTCCTCACCGACCCGGATCTGGTCGACGACGCGGTTCGACTCCGGATCGATGCGCGCGACCGCGTTCGAGCCTTCGCAGACCACCCAGATGGCGCCGTCCGCTTGGGCGAACCCCTCGGGCGCCTTGCACGTGTCGATCGTCGCGACGGCCTCGTCGGTCGCCGGATCGATTCGCGTCACCGTCGACTCGCCGGAGTTGGACACCCAGACTGCCTCGTCGGTCGCCAGCACCTCGAGCGGCACCTTCCCCACCGGGATCGTGGTCGTCACGGCCGCGGTGGCCGGATCGATGCGTGAGAGCGACGGGTCGCCTCCTGAGTCGACCTCTGAGCTCACGACCCAGATGCTGCCGGCTCCGCTCGCGATGCCGATCGGCTCTCCCTCCGACCGGGATGCGGGCGAGCACCTCGGCTGCGGGAGGGCCGGTCGAGGCGCTGGGTGCGACCGAGGACGACTCGTCGACCGGATCGCTCGACCCGCAGGCGGCGGGGAGTGCCACGATCAACACCGAAACGGTGGCGAGGACCCTGCGACGGACCGACATGTGCCGCGAGCCTAGGTGCGTGAGCGACGGGCCGGAAGGGGATCGCAAGTATCCGCAAACATCCGGGTCGCCCTCGCTCAGCCGCCGAGCAGCGCGGCGAGGGCAGCGATCGCGATCGTCGCCACGAGCCCGCCCACGGTGAGCATCACACGCAGCTGCGAGGGGATCGGGGACCGCCCGAACGCGAAGTACAGCAGCGGTCCGGCGAACGGAACGAGCAGCACGACCGCCATCCAACGTGCGCGGAAGGGGATCGGCTGCGACTCCTGCCGGATCAGGTCCCAGAGCGCGATCGTGACCCAGGCGGCGTAGAGGATGCCGGGCAGCACGTATCCGTACAGGCCGATCAGCAGGCCCCACCACGAGGCGGCGAGCGGGGCTCCGAGCACTGTGAGGTCCATCGTGACGGTCGGAGCGCCGGGTTCGATCGAGGCGACGGCGCGGATGCGGTAGGGCTGCGGCACGCTCTGCTCCGGGATCGCCGGCCGGGGCGGGGCGTTCGCCGGGTCGGGCATCGTCGGTTGGTCGGGGGGAGCCGGCTGTGAGCGCCAGTCGCCGTGCGGGAAGTCGCCGTCGAGCGCGTCGAGGAACCGCACCGCGGAGCTCAGCGTCGGTGCGAGCGAACCCCCGCCGATGCGGGCGAGCCACGAGTCGCAGCCACGGAGCAGCTCGATCGCGGGTGGGGTGGTCCTTCCAGCCTCGTTCCCCGCGAAGCAGTCGCCGCCGGCCGCCGGCGCCCCGAGCGCCAGGTCCGCGAGCCCAGACGCGCGGACGACGTTGTCGCGCACCTCGGTCCCGCTCGTGACCCAGACGCTGCGATCGAAATTCGGCAACAGGGCGATGCCGTAGCGCTCGTGGTCCTCCACGAGGTTGCCGATCACGAGGTTCTCGACGCCGCCGGTGACGAGGATGCCGATGCCGAACGTGGGGTAGGTGAGGGCCTTCGTGTCCGCGGTCATCGAGTTGTTGTCGTGCACGAAGTTCCCGGCGATCAGCATCGCTCGCTGTGGCGGGTCGTCTTCGGAGTCGAGGGTGTTGGGCACGATGCCGGCCAGGTTGTCCCGCCATTCGCTGTTCACGATCGCGAGGTCGCCCCCCGCGTTCGTGCCGCTGAAGCCCAGGGCGTTGTGCTCCGCGAGCACGTCGCGGACGACCGCGTGGCAGGGCGAGCACTGCCCGATGTAGAAGCCCGAGTCCGGAGAGCCGCTCGCGTAGGACCGGTCGAGCTGCCCCCAGTCCGAGTCGTAGGCGAACACCCCGTAATCGCCGTTGTCGTAGGCGGTGAGGAACGACCCCCAGTAGCCGTGCACGCTCGTCCACTGGATCCCGTTCGCCAGGTGATTCCGCACCGTGAGGTTCTCGATCGTGACGCCGTCCGCCTCGATCACGCGGATACCGACCGCGCGCTCGAACTCGCCGTCGATCACCACGCGGTTGCGGTCCATGCCTCGGATCGTGATATACGGCGTGGTGGCCGTGACCGCTTCCCGGTACACGCCCGGCGCGATCAGCACCATGCCGCCGGGGCGAGCCGCGTCAACCGCGTCCTGGATCGTGTCCGCGTCCTGCGGCACCCGGATCGTCTCGGTGAACCCTTCGGGCACCGGCTCTCTCCCCGGCCCGACGCCGCTCACCATCGCGGATGGAGCCTCGCCGGCCGAGGCGGCTCGGGGACCGAGCGCGAGGACCAACAGGACGCCGGTGAACGCGAGCGCGATCGAGCCTCGGCGGGTCATCGCGCCGAACGGTAACAGCCCATCGGCGGCCCCGGGCCGCACGGGGTACCCTCGGTGCCGATGGCCCAGGAACGGCTCTCCAGCCTCGATGCGAGCTTCCTCTACCTGGAGACGCCGGCGGTGCACATGCACGTCGCCGGCGTCTCGGTCTTCGATCCGCGCGAGGACGGACTCCTCACCTACGACGACGTCCAGCGGGTCGTCGAGGCTCGCCTCCACCACGCGCCGCGGCTTCGCCAGCGTGTGATGCGTGTGCCGTTCGG
The DNA here is from genome assembly GCA_040511595.1 of Actinomycetota bacterium. Lineage (GTDB taxonomy): Bacteria > Actinomycetota > UBA4738 > UBA4738 > HRBIN12 > JAOUEA01. Next base: position 7,424 of record JBEVGU010000013.1, read on the forward strand.
GCTGGCGCGACCGCTCTGGGTCGACGACGATCGCTTCGACCTCGATTTCCACCTTCGTAGGGCGGCGATCCCATCGCCGGGTGGACGGTTCCAGCTCGAGCGAGCGGTCGGTCGCGTGCTCTCGCGCCCGCTGGATCCGACCAAGCCGCTCTGGGAGCTCTACGTGTTCGAGGGGCTCGCCGAGCGACGCACCGCCGTGCTGCTGAAGCTGCACCACGCGCTCGCCGACGGCATCTCGGGCATGACGATCGCGTCCGCGCTCTTCGATCTAGCCCCAGACGCCCCGCTCGGCGCGCCCCCGGCGACGCCGTGGAAGCCGGAGACGCCACCCAGCCGTGAGGACCTGCTCCGCGGGGCCGCCCAGGACCTGGTGCTGCATCCGCTCGAGGCCCTCGGAGACGCGGTCGGCGCGCCCGCGCGAACGGTCGCCGCCATCACCGAGACCCTCTCGGGCGTGCGCGACGTCGTCGACATGGGCGCGCCGCCCGCCGGTCCCTTCGACACCCAGATCGGACCCGCACGCCGGTTCGCCATGGCCGAGGCATCGTTCGCCCGCGTCCGCGGGATCAAGCACGCGCTCGGTGGCACCGTGAACGATGTCGTGCTGACGGCGGTGGCCGGAGGGCTGCACGACCTGCTCGAACATCGAGGCGAACCCACCAAGGGCCGCACACTCCGCGTGATGGTGCCGGTCTCGGTTCGCTCGAAGGCCGAGCGGGGCGACTTCGGCAACAGGGTGGCTCCGGCGTTCGTCGACGTGCCGGTCGGACCGATGCGCGCTCGCACCCGCCTGCAGCGCGTCCGACGCGCGGCGGCGGAGCTCAAGGCGTCGTCGATGGCGATCGGCGCCGACTCGATCATCGGGCTCGGTGCGTACTCGCCACCGGCGCTGCACGCCATGGCGGCGAGGGTCGTGAGCCGGGGCCGATGGTTCAACCTCGTCGTGTCGAACGTGCCCGCGCCGCAGGTCCCGTTGTATTTGTCCGGTGCGCCCCTCGTGGCGAACTACCCCTCGATGCCGCTCGGGGAGCGCAGCGGCCTCTCGGTCGCGTGCACCAGCCTCGCCGGCACGATGGCCTTCGGGCTCACCGCCGACTGGGATTCGGTGCCCGACGTCGAGGTGCTGGCCCGCGGCATCGAGATCGCGATCGACGAGCTGGAGAAGGCCGCCGCGGGCGGCGGTCATCGACGGCCCTGAACCTCAGGCCGGCACGACGCCCTGCCAGTCGGCGACCTCGCTGAGCCAGCGTCCCGGCGACTCCATCTGGGGAACGTGGCCGAGGTCGGGGAAGATCCGCCCCCGCCACGCCGGATGCTCGCCGAGGGCCGCTTCCGCGCAGGCCGCGGGCACGAGCCGGTCGCGGCGCCCGTGCAGCACCAGCACCGGGCACCGCACCCCGTCCATGGCCCGGCGAGCGATGTCGGGTCGGCGCCCGAGGCGCCTGAGCGAGCGCCATGCATCGTGGAACGCGGCCGCGGCGTCGGGGTCGAGGCTCCTGGAGCGCACCTGATCCACCGTCAGTCGCACGATCTCGTCGGGGATCGACGAGGGGTCGGTGGTGATGAACCGGAGACCGATGCGCACGGCGCGCTCAGCGTCGAGCCGTCGCATGCGCGCCTCGAGGACCAGCGGGCCGAGCCCGGGCGCGTCGTAGGCGGCGAAGCCCGCGATCACGGCGGGATGGGGGAACGCCCCGCGCACCCAGGGGAACGGGGAGTCGGTGAGGATCAGTCCGGCCGCCGACTCGGGCTCGACGGCGGCCTGGAGCACGCCGAGCACGCCGCCCATCGAGTTCCCCGCGACGATGACGCGGCCGGTCGCAAGCTCCGTCATGAAGCGCGACAGCACCCGCCGTTCGTCCATCAGGGCAGACCCACGTCCTTGCCTCGGGGAGGATCCGAACCCGGGCAGGTCGAGCGCCAGTACGCGACCGAGGCCGGCCAGCCCCGGCGCCACCTGCACCCAGTTCGCGTGGGAACCCCCGAGCCCGTGCACGAGCACGAAGGTCGTGTCGCCTGGTCCGTCCCACGAACGGAACGCGACCGGGCCGTCGATATCGATCGTCCGCAGCTCGGGCAGCTCGGGCAGCTCGGGACGTTCCGCGTTCACGCATCCCAGGCTAGCGGCCTGCCAAGATGCACCCTGTGGATCCGACCTCCGACCTGCGGTTGCTGTTGGTCTCGCGGCACCCTCTGCTCGTGGTGAGGGTGGACGACGAGGAGCGGTTCCTCGGTGTGATCCGGCGTGCCGCCGCCGACGCCGGCATGATGCTCTGGACCTGGTCCATGACCCGAGGGCTGGCGCGCGACGGGATGCCGGTTCAACCCGCCACGGCCGACCTCGCTCAGGCGCTGAGCTTCGCCGGTGAGCTGCGCGATCCGTCGGTCTTCGCGTTCCTCGACGTTCGGGCCGCACTCGGCGACGCGGGGGTCGTGCGACGACTGAAGGAGTTCGCTCTCGATGAACGCCCTGGTCAGACCGTCGTGCTCACCGCCCCTGATCTCACCGTGCCTCCTGAGCTCGACGGTGTCGCGCTCAAGTGGGCGCTGGAACCTCCCGACGCGACCGAGGTGGAGGCGCTGGTCCGCCGTGTCACCGACGAGCTCGTCGCGCGAGGCTTAGGGGTCGCCCTCGACGACGACGGGATCGCCGAGCTCATCGAGGCGGTTCGTGGCGTCTCGCTCCCCGAGGCAGAGCGGTTGATCCTGCGAGAGGCCATCACGGGAGGGGGCTTGAATGCCGATGACGTCGCGGACATCCGAGACGCCAAGGCGGAGCTGCTCGCCGACGACGGGGTGCTCGACCTGATGCCGACCGACGAGCGTGGGCTCGATGCCGTCGGCGGCATGGCTCGTCTCAAGGACTGGCTACGAGTGCGGGGCCGCGGGTTCGATCGGGGCGCGCGCGAGTTCGGCCTCGAGGCGCCTCGCGGGGTATTGCTCACCGGGGTCCCCGGATCCGGCAAGTCCCTCATCGCCAAGACGCTCGCCCGATCATGGGGACTGCCGCTCGTGCTGCTCGACCCAGGTGCGATCTACGGGATGTACGTCGGGGAGTCGGAAACGCGGTTGCGGCGGGCGCTCAGGACCGTCGAAGCGATGGCGCCCGTCGTCCTCTGGGTCGACGAGATCGAGAAGGGCTTCTCGGCCGGTCACGCGTCGGGCGACGGCGGCACGAGCATGCGGGTGCTCGGCTCGTTCCTGCGGTGGCTGCAGGACCGGCCCGACGGCGTGTTCCTGGTGGCGACGTGCAACGATGTGGGGCGACTCCCTCCCGAGGTGCTCCGGAGGGGCCGGTTCGACGAGACGTTCTTCGTCGATCTCCCCGAGGGCGGCGAGCGAACCACGATCCTTGCGCTGCACCTGCGTGCGCGTCGCCGGGACCCCGACACCTTCGACCTCGAGCGAGTGAGTCTCGCGACCGACGGCTTCTCCGGAGCGGAGCTCGAGGGCGTGGTCGTGGCAGCGCTCTATCGGGCGTTCGCGGCCGGAGCCGAGATCACGACCCAGGACCTGCTCACCGAGGCATCGGCGACGACGCCGTTGTCACGATCGCGGGAGCACGAGATCGAGGCGATGCGCGCGTGGGCCGGTGGTCGCGCCGTTCCCGCCGGGGGCGTCGCTCCGTCCTGAGTGACGGCTCCGGGTCGGAGCGAGGGGGAACCGGCTCGCGCTCGGCGGCGAATGACATCGGGACCATCGCTTCGACGATGTTTCCCGACCGTCTCGATCGGGAAGTTTCTGCAGCTCAGGGGCGTTCTACACGATGGACGCACCAGGGAGGGCGCGTGCGCAACCCGCGGACCGGAGGCACCGGGCGCCTTCACGAGACCTTCACAGGTGGTCGGCTTTACAAGACCGAGGAGGACCCCTTACCATACGAGTGAGCGGCTGCCAAGGCGTTTTCTTTCGCGCGCCTTGCCCCACGGCGACCGTGAACGAGGGGAAAATCGAGATCCCGAGGACCAGAACCGTCGCCTCATGCGGCCGGGCGGCCTCGAGGAGGAGCGTGATACGAAGTGCCGGAGCCAGCGCGTCCCTTGGGGACCGATGACGCCGATGACCTGCGCCTCTACCTGGAGGCCGCGGCCCGCGAGCCGCTGCTCACCAAGGAGGAAGAGGTCGAGCTCGCCATGACGATCGAGGCGGGCAAGGAGGCAGAGGAGCGCCTCCGTGCCGGTCGCCTTCGGTCCGAGAAGAGCATCGCGAAGGCCCGCCGTGACGTCCGCACGGCCGAGGCCGCGCGCCAGCGATTCATCATGGCCAACCTGCGTCTGGTCGTGTCCGTGGCCCGCAAGTACCAGGGCCAGGGCCTCCCGCTCCTCGACCTGATCCAGGAGGGGAACATCGGCCTGATGCGCGCCGTCGAGCTGTTCGACTGGCGCCGGGGGTTCAAGTTCTCGACGTATGCGACGTGGTGGATCCGCCAGGGCATCACTCGCGCGATCGCCGATCGCTCGCGGTCGATCCGCCTGCCGGTGCATATCCACGACCGCCTGCGCAAGCTGAACCGCACCCGGTTCCAGTTCGCGCAGTCGATGGGTCGCGAGCCGAGCCGCGAGGAGCTGGCGAAGGCGCTCGACACCACCGTCGAGGAGATCGACGATCTCACCGAGATGGGTCGTCGCGAGCCGCTGTCGCTGCAGTCGCCCGTGGGCGAGGACACCGAGCTCGGCGACCTGATCGAAGAGGTCGACTCCGACGCCGCGTTCAACGAGGTCGAGGACGCCCTGCTCCGCGAGGAGATCGGCGGCGCCGTCGACCGGGTGCTCGACGAGCGTGAGCGCCACGTGGTGGCGCTGCGGTACGGGCTCGAGAACGGCCAGCCGCTCAGCCTGCGCGAGACCGGCAAGGTGCTCGGCCTCAGCGGCGAGCGGGTGCGCCTGATCGAGCGCGAGGCGCTGCGGAAGCTGCGGGATTCCAACCTGATCAACGCGGTGGCGCTCGGCTAGGCCCGACCGACATCGATCGAGCGCGAGAACGGCCCCCTCGGGGGCCGTTCTTTTCGTTCTCAGGCAACCCTCCTCGCGCGCCGATACCCATCGGTGGAAGCGGTGCGCGGTGCGCGGGGAGAGCGACGATGCAGGCTCCGAGACCCGATCACGACCTCCACCAGGGTGCAGGCCTCGACGGGCTGCATCGACGCCTCCGTGCTGCGGAGGCCCGGGTGCACGAGGCCGAGGCGAAATACGAGGCGCTGCTCGAGCAGCTTCCGGCCGCCATCTACACCTACCCGCCCAGGTTGGACGGCCCCACCTACTACATGAGCCCGTACGTGGACGCCTTGCTCGGCGTCCCCGCCGACGCGTTCCTCGAGAACGAGGGGATCTGGGACGAGCTCATCCACCCCGACGATCGCGAGCGGTCGCGCATCGACTACGAGTCCTACCTGCGCACGGGCCGGCCCGAGTCCGGCGAGTACCGCTACGTCCGGCCCGACGGCCGGGTGGTCTGGGTCTGCGATCGCTCCTCGACGATCCGCGACGAGGACGGCTCGCCCCTGTACATCCAGGGCGTGATGCTCGACATCACGGCGACGAAGGAAGCCGAGCTCCGCATGCATCACCTCGCCCACCACGACCACCTCACGGGGCTGCCCAACCGGGCGATGTTCGAGGAGCATCTGGCGGTCGCCCTCGCGAGGGCCAAGCGCCTCGGATCGGCGATCGTGGTGCTGTTCATGGACCTCGACCGCTTCAAGCCGGTGAACGACCTCCACGGTCACGACGCCGGCGACGAGGTGCTCAAGCAGGTGGCCGTGCGCCTTCGTTCGGCCGTGCGCGAGGCCGATCTCGTGGCCCGACAGAGCGGGGACGAGTTCCTCGTGCTGCTCGCCGACATCCCGCCCGGCATCGGCGGGGCGCAGGTGGACGCGACGATCGACGCGGTCGTCCGCCGCATCGCGACGACGCTCGAGGAGCCGTTCGGCCTGCGCGGGGGAGAGATCAGGGTGCACGCGAGCATCGGGTGGAGCGTCTTCCCGTTCGAGTCCGACGACCCCCGCACGCTGCTCCGTCTCGCCGACGAGGCGATGTACCGACGGAAGCGCCAGCCGGCGCCGCTGCCGAGCATCGGTCCGACGCTGTGAGGCGACGCCGGCCGGCGGCGCCCCGCGGGTACGATGCCGCACGTGGCTGATGACGCGCTGATCCGCACGATCCGCACCGCGGTGATCGGCGACGACGAGGCGATCGCCACGCCCTTCGGGCTTCGGCGGGTCACCTATGCCGACTACACGGCGTCGGGTCGGTCCCTCGCCTTCATCGAAGACTTCATCCGGGACACCGTGCTGCCGCTGTACGCGAATACGCACTCGGACTCGAGCGGCACGGGCCTGCAGACCACGCGCTTCCGAGAGGACGCGCGTCGCATCGTTCGCGAGGCATGCGGGGGGAACGAGCGCGATCACGCCGTTGTTTTCTGCGGCAGCGGCTCCACCGGGGCGATCGCCAAGCTCATCGATTGCCTCCAGCTTCGGGTGCCGGCCGACCTCGACGATCGCTACGGGCTGATAGAGCGCATCCCGCTCGCCGAGCGGCCCGTGGTGTTCATCGGGCCGTACGAACACCACTCCAACGAGCTGCCGTGGCGAGAATCGATCGCCGAGCTCGTGACCGTGCCCGAGGACCACGACGGACGTATCGACCTCCGAGCGCTCGAACGGGCCCTGGTCGAGCACGAGGGACGCCGTCTGAGGATCGGGAGCTTCTCGGCGGCATCGAACGTCACCGGCATCCTGTCCGACGTGCGGGCGATCTCGACCCTGCTGCATCATCATGGGGCCCTGTCGTGCTGGGACTACGCGGCCGCCGCCCCCTACGTCGAGATCGAGATGTCGCCCTCGGACGGGCGCGGGGACGCCGAGGACCTCGCGTCCCTCGATGCGATCTTCCTCTCGCCGCACAAGTTCGTGGGAGGTCCCGGCACCCCGGGCATCCTGGTCGCGCGCCGCGAGCTATTCGGGAACCGGGTGCCGAGCGTCCCCGGTGGCGGCACCGTCGCGTACGTGAACCCCTCCGAGCACGTCTACCTCGACGACATCGAGCACCGGGAGGAAGGAGGCACCCCCGCGATCGTCGAGTCGATCCGTGCCGGCCTCGTGTTCCAGCTCAAGCGGGCTGTGGGTTCGGACGCCATCCGGGAGCGGGAGGAGTCGTTCACGCACCGGGCGATGCACCGGTGGGGGGAGAACTCCGACATCGAGATCCTCGGCAGCCACGACCTTCCACGGCTCTCGATCGTCTCGTTCGTCGTGCGGCATGACCGGCGCTACCTGCATCACAACTTCGTGGTGGCGGTGTTGAACGACTTGTTCGGCATCCAGGCGCGCGGCGGATGCTCGTGCGCCGGCCCGTACGGGCACCGGCTGCTCGGCATCGACCTCGACACGTCGCACGAGTTCGAGCGCGAGATCGCCCGAGGGTGCGAGGGAATCAAGCCGGGTTGGGTGCGCGTGAACTTCAACTACTTCATCACCGAGACGGTGTTCGAGTACGTGCTCGAGGCGGTCGACCTCGTCGCGACCGAGGGGTGGCGGCTGCTGCCCAGCTATCGGTTCGACCCGGCGACCGCGATGTGGCGCCACGTCGGCGGGCTGCCCGAGCCGCCGATGTCGCTCGACGACGTCGCGTACGACGATGGCGAGATGCGCTTCGCCGGGCATCGGCGGCGCGCGCCGGAGTCGGTGCTCGCGGGCTACCTCGACGAGGCCCGGCGGATCCTCGCGGAGCCTCAGGCCACTCCCGACGAGCGGGTGCATCTCGAGGTCGGTGACGACTTCGAGCACCTGCGGTGGTTCTGGTTGCCCGAGGAGATCGCGGCTCGCGTGTGATCCACCTTCATGGTTGCGGAAGCGTCCGATCGAGCGCGACCCGCAGGATGCCCATCTGGGTCATCGAGTCGAACAGCTCGCCCGAGCGCACCCGGTCGACGGCTTCGTCGAAGGGCATCCAGCGCACGGCGAGATCCTCGGTCTCGTCGGGGGCGGGGTCTCCCTGGACAAGACCGGAGGCTAGGTAGAGCGCGCCCGTCTCGTCGGTCGCGGAGTTGGCGAGCGAGAATCGCATCAGCTCCCGCCACTGGCTTGCCCGACAGCCCGTCTCCTCGGCGAGCTCGCGACGAGCCCCTTCCAGTGGATCGTCGCCGATCGAGACACCGCCCTCCGGGATCTCCCAGGAGTAGCGGCCCAGGGTGTACCGATACTGACCGACGAGCAGCACGCGGTCCTGCTCGTCGATCGCGACCACTCCCACTGCGTGCGTGCGGGGATGCATCACGCCGTACACTCCCGGCTGGCCGTCGGGGCGCATGACCTCGTCGTGGAAGACCTGGATCCACGCGTTCTCGTAGACCAGCGAGCGTGACGTGCGTCTCCACGGGCTCCGGGAGTCGTCGGGTGGGATCACGCCGGATCTCCCGCGATCGTGCGGGCACGCGTGACCGCGTCTGCGAGCGCCGATCGATAGCGCTCTCGGAAGCCCGCGGGCGACTCGCCGGGGCGTGCGGTCACCGGGTCGCCGTAGACGAGCGCCAACGTGTGCCGCCGCAACAGCGAGGCGCGGTCGAGCCCGGCTCGCGGCCACACGTCCTGGGTCCCCCAGATGCCCACCGGCACCACGGGGGCGCCCGACGGGATCGCGATGCGGGTGAGACCGGAGCGGATGAGCTGCGGTCCACGTCGAGGAGCCTCGCTGACGCGTCCCTCGGGGAAGATGCCCACGCACGAGCCCTCGCAGGCGGCGGCGACAGCCTCGTCGAGGGCGCCCGTGTCCCCGCTACCGCGCTCGATCGGCACCTGTTTCGCCTGGCGCAGGATCCAGCCGATCGGACCCTGGAACACCTCGGCCGCGACGAGGTTGCGGGTGGCACGTCCCCGACGCGTGCCGGTGATCGCCGAGACCGCCGGTCCGTCAAGCACGCTCACGTGGTTCGGGGCGAGCACGATCGCACCGGCGCGTGGGACATGCTCGATTCCCTCGATCCGGATCCGGAACACGATCGCGAGGAAGGCGTGGACGAGCGGCGCGCCGATCGCCCAGATCCAGTTCGCCTCCCGCTCACGCACGCGCGGGATGCTACCGGCTGCCCGCCTGCCCCGGACGCACGTCGTCGACGCCGGGGAGGACGACGACCGACCGGATCACCTCGCCGGCGAGCATGGCCCGCGCGGCCTCGGCGAGGTCGTCGTCGCTGAGCTCGACCTCCCGCGACACCATCGCATCGAGGTCGAGCGAGCCTTCCAGCGCCCACCGTGCCATCTCGGGGAAGTCCTCGCTCGGGATGGGGTCGCCGCCGTCGGTCAGGAGCAGACTCGCCTTGTTGGGATAAGCGGCGCGCTCCGAGCCGTTCCACGGAAGCGTGAGCTCGCTCGGCACCGGCGGCACCCCGATCGCGACGGCCGTGCCGGCGAACGCCAGCATCTCGACGGCCTGGCGCACACACGCGGGCCGGCCCACCGCCTCGAACGCGACGTCGACGCCGTCGCCGCCGGTCAGGCCTCGAACCGCCTCGACCGGGTCGCCTGCGCGTGCATCGACCGTGTCGGTCGCGCCGAACTCGACAGCCCACTCCAGCTTCGCCGGCACGACGTCGATCGCGATCAGCCTGGTAGCGCCGGCGACCCGCGCGCCCTGCAGGGCGGCCAGGCCGATGCCGCCCAGGCCGATCACCGCCACGGTCGCGCCGGACCAGACCTTCGCGGTCTGCATCGCGGCGCCGACACCGGTCGACACGGCGCATCCGAGGAGGCAGGCGCGTGCGAGCGGGAGCTCGTCGGGCATGCGCACGACCTGTGGCTCCGTCACGACGGTGTGCGACGCCAGCGTTCCGCAGTGCAGGACGCCGGTCAACACGGCGCCGTCGGATGCCCGGCGAACGCGCGCTGGTTGGTGCAGCTCGTGCCCGCATCGTCGTGGCGCTCCACGGAGGCACTGCCGGCACCTGCCGCACGGCACGGCCCAGGTCAGCACCACCCGGTCGCCGGCTGCGACCGAGGTCACGCCCTCGCCCACCCCCTGCACGACGCCGGCCCCCTCATGGCCGAGCAGCATCGGCCACGGCGCTCCCCAGTTGCCGTGCTCGATCGCCCACAGGTCGCTGTGGCAGAGGCCACTGGCGGCGATGCGCACGAGCACCTCGCCCGGCTCCGGGTCGTCTACGACGATGGATTCGACGCGAACCGTGCCGCCCTGCCGGTCGACCAGCGCGCCGACCCCGGTCGTGACCAATGGCCCTCCTCGTCCGCCGGAGCGACCATGCTAGCGTCAACCCATGGACGTCCTGGTCCTCCGCGAGCTCGCCGTCGAGCGCTACGACGCGTTCGTCGCCGAGCTCGAGCAGATGGTCAACATCGACTGCGGCTCCTACTCGCCTTCGGGTGTGAACGAGGTGGCCGATCTCTGCGAGGCGCGCATGCTCGAACACGGCTGGCACGTCGAACGGCGGCCGCACGTCGCCGACGACGACGGGCCGCGGCTCGGCGATCTCGTGATCGGCACGCTCGAGGGCAGCGGGGGCGCGCGCCTCCTGCTCGTCGGACACATGGACACCGTCTTCGACGACGGAACGGTCGCCGAGCGACCGTTCCGCATCGAGGGCGACCGCGCGCTCGGCCCGGGCGTGTCGGACATGAAGGGTGGGCTGCTCGCCGGCTTCTACGCCGTGGAGGCGCTGCAACGAGCGGGCTTCGACGGGTTCGGCAGCATCACGTACGTCTGCAACCCGGACGAGGAGATCGGCTCGCCGTTCTCGGGGCCCGTGATCCGGGAGCTGGCGCCTCGGCACGACGCCGCATTCGTGCTCGAGGGGGCTCGCGCGAACGGCGACATCGTCAGCGCCCGCAAGGGCATCACCGACTACACGATCGAGTTCCTCGGCCGCGCGGCCCACGCCGGCGTCGAGCCCGAGAAAGGCGCGAACGCCGTGCTGGCGGCCGCGACCACGATCGTCGCGCTCCAGGCGTTGAACGGGCGCTGGCCCGGCGTCACGCTCAACGTCGGCGTCGCCCGCGGCGGCACCCGCACGAACGTCGTGGCCGAGCGGTGCCTGCTCCAGGTCGACCTGCGATCGCCCGAGCTCGCCACGCTCGAGCAGGCGGAGGCCGAGATCGACCGGATCTGCGCCGACCACGGCGTGGAGGGCGTCGCCGCCCGGGTCGACGGCAACGGATGGCATCGTCCGATGGAGAAGCGGGAGGGTGGCGCCCGCCTCGCCGGGCTCGCGATCGAGCTCGCCGGGGAGCTGGGGTTCGAGCTCCGCGACGCGGCCACGGGAGGCGCGAGCGACGCGAACACGACGAGCTCGGCCGGCACCCCCACGATCGATGGGCTCGGCCCGGTCGGTGGCGACGACCATGCGCCGGCGGAGTGGATCGACCTGCGGAGCGTCGTCCCCCGCATCGCGCTGCTCGCCGGGCTGATCTCAAGGGTCTGAGTCGAGACGTCTGCGCTCAGTCCGGCTCGATCGCCGGGGCGAGCACGGGGCCGGCCTCGTTCGCGACCACGAGCAGCGGCGCCCCGAAGACCGCTTCGAACCGATGGGCCACCCCCCGCGGATGCCAGCCGGGTGGCACCGGGGCGACGACCTCGAAGCCGCCCCGCAGCCAGTTGCACGAGATGGGCGCGGGGGCCCCGGGGGGGATACGCCGGTTCAGCTCCTCGGCGATCGCCAAGGCGGTCGCGGCCCGGAGCACAGTCGGACGATCCTCCTTCGGCACCAACCGTCCGTACGGCCCGAGGCGCGTGTCGTCGTCGGCCTGCCGGAGGATCGCCGTCAAGGCGCCGAGGTCGGAGTGCGAGAAGCCACCGAGATCGGCGGCGATCACGATGTTCGCTGCGTGCTCGAAGCGGTCGTAGTAGTCGATCGCCCGGCCGACGTCGAGCAGCGTGGCGGCGTGCGAGAGCATCTCTCGCACCCGCATCGGCGCTCCGGGCTCGAGCGCCGCGAACAGCTCGGCAGCGAGGCCTGCCCGGCGCTCGGCGGCGCCGACGTCCCACGTGCGGAACCTCGCCGCGAGCGCCGCGATCGAGATCGTGCGCACCCACTCGGGTGAAGGCGCGCTCGAGCCGGCCGTGGCCAGGGCGAGGCCCTCGCGCAGGCCGCGGCTCGAGACCACGATCTCCGACGCGCCCACGTGGTTCGCGATGCCCTGGATCACGAGCGCCCCGCCCACGATCGTGTCCGCGCGGTCGGGGTTCAGGCCGGTGACGCGGGCACGGCGCTTCATCGACCGCGAGGCGAGATCGTCGATGACGTCGCCCAGGCGTTCCGAGGCGAGCCGATAGCCGTGGAGCAGCGGCATGGGATAGTCGGTGCGGCGGAGATCGATCTTGGCGAGGTTGCGCACGGTGCCACCGACGCCGACCAAGTGCTGGTCGCGGCCGAGCTCGGCGATGCCAGCGTCGCCCAGCAACGCCCTGATGGCCTTCCGCAACGCCCTGATCTCGTCGCCCGAGGGTGGGTCGGAGCCGAGGAACCGGTCGCTCACTCGCAGCGACCCGAGGGGCATCGACCACGAACGCAGCATCCGGCGGTCGCGGAACGACGTCACCTCCGCGCTGCCGCCGCCCACGTCGAACGTGAACCCGCTCGTGACGGGCAGGTCGTGCACCGCCCCGTAGAAGCCCAGCATCGCCTCGTGGTCGCCGTCGATCGTCTGCAGCGGCACCCCCAGTCGATGAGCCCGCTCGATCAGCTCGTCTCCGTCCGCCGCCTCGCGCACCGCCGACGTCGCCACGGCGATCATCTGGGACGCGCCCGCCCCCCTCGCGACCGCGACGAAGTCGCGCAGCGCCTCGAGCGTCCGGTCGATCGCCTCCTGGCCCAGCCGGGCGGAATCACGGAGGTCGCGCGCCAGCCGGAGCGGTGCGCGGGCGTCCTCGACCACGTCGAGGTGCTCGCCGTGGCGCAACCGGAAGACGATCATCCGACCCGAGTTCGATCCGAGGTCCACCACCGCGAAGGGGCGGTCGTCGGGCGCGGGGTCGAAGACCGCGTTCACGCCCGCATGCTCCCACATGCTTGCCGAGACCGGGTCGTCCGTCTCGGGCCGATTGACACGTCCGGGCGCCTCGCCCAGACTCTGCGACGTCGGTGCCGGCCGCCCAAGCCACGACCCGTGACGCGGCGGGGTTCCACCCCGCCTCCGCGCGTCGTTCGATGACGCTCGCCCTCGGTATTTCCTTGCCGGCGCCCGTCATCGCGCGCGCTCCACTCGCGAAGGGACACAGCCATGCGACGGCTGCGACCGCAGGCCACCTATCTCACCTACTCGGTGGGCGAGGGGTTCCTCTTCCACATGATGTCGGTGCTGTTCAGCATCTTCCTCATCGTCGATCTGGAGCTCGGCCCGCTGCAGCTGGTCCTGATGGGCACCGTGCTCGAGGGCACCTATCTGCTGTTCGAGATCCCGACCGGGGTGGTCGCCGACACGATCAGCCGGCGGCTCTCGGTCGTGATCGGCCTGATCGGGTCGGGGCTGGCGTTCCTGCTGCTGGGCGTCTCGGAGTCATTCACGACAGCGATGGTCTCCCAGGCTCTCTGGGGCGTGTTCGCCACGTTCCAGAGCGGTGCCGACGTCGCGTGGCTCACCGATGAGATCGGGGAGGAAGCCGCGCAGCCGATGTACCTGAGGAGCGAGCAATGGTGGCAAGGCGGGTCGCTCGTCGGGATCGCGGCAGGCGTCACGATCGCGTCATTCACGACCCTGCGCGCGCCCATCCTGATCTGTGGGGCGGGCTTCGTGCTGCTCGGCGTGTTCATGGCACTCGCGATGCGCGAAGAGGGATTCCGGCCGGAGCGGCGCGCCGGGGAGCGATTGCACACGTCGTTGTCGACCACCCTTCGAGAGGGCATCGGCGTCGTGCGCGCTCATCACGTGCTGATGTTGATCCTCGCGACCGCGGCGTTGCATGGCGTGTCGACGGAGGGGTTCGATCGGCTGAGCGATCTGCATCTGCTGGAGGACATCGGCCTGCCGACGCTCGGAGGGCTCGCGCTTCCGGTCTGGTTCGGCATCCTCGACGGCGGGGCGTTGCTCCTGGGCATCGTCGCCCTCGCGGTCGTCAAGCGGCACGTGCGCCTGCAGGGGCACGCATCGGTCGCCAGAGTGCTCGCGGTGGTCGACCTCGTGCTCGTGCTCTCTGTCGTCGCCTTCGCGGTGGTCGCCAGCTTCTGGTGGGCGCTCGCCGCGTTCTGGATCGTAGGCACGCTCCGCAGCGTGCGGGAGCCGGTGTTCACCGCGTGGATCAACCAGGGGCTCGACGCGAAGACCCGCGCCACGATCAACTCGGTCGGCTCGCAGTCCGACGCGATCGGCCAGGCCGCCGGCGGGCCCGGCATCGGGCTCGTGGCCCGGTCGATCTCGGTGCCGGCCGCGCTCGTCGTCTCGGGGTTGCTCCGGCTTCCGGCGCTGTTCCTCTACGCGAGGGCGATCCGGCGCGGGTCGGTCGGCACGCTCGGGCCTGACGAGATCGACGCGGAGCTGCATCTCGAGGACGAGCCTGCCACCGCCGAGGTACCCGAGGGACCCGACGTGCCGGTGCAGCGTTAGCGGGCGGGGGGCACGTCGACGACCGGCCCCGGGTGGCGCTTCGACGGCTCGCTTCGTTCCCAGTCGCGGATCGCCTCGGCGATGCCGATCAGGATCGCGCTCCCGCCGGTGACCGCGACGAGCCGGCCGAGGGGCGAGCGCTTCAACCCGGGCACCCGCATGATCAGCGGCACCGACACGATGACCGCGCCCGCGAGCACCTTCCGGAGCCGACGCCCCGGTGGCGAGTCCAGGAAGTCCAGCAGCTCGTCGGCCGCGATGTCGGCCCGCTCGGCCAGGTGCTTGATCCGTTCCATGCCGCTCATGTGCCGTCAAGGGTAGCGAAAGCGTGCGCATAGGCGGTGACCAGTACCGACCCGGGTCTCCGGACATCACAGCGGAGGCGAGGGAACGACGGCAAGCCCGGGTACGTCGCGTCGACCACCCTGAGCGAGCAGCCCGGATGGCGGACTCGTCCTTGCTGGATGGCGACGTGGCGAAGGCGGTCGCAGCTGACGCCGTAGTCACGACGTCGGCACGACGCCGGAGCCACGGGAGCTTGCTTCCTCGTTCGCTCCGGCGTCGTGCTGCCTCCCCGTTCGACGCATCAGAAGGACCGATGAGTTCTCGATCGCCGTCCGTCTGATGGGGCATACGGGAAGGGACGGAAACGTTGGCAGAGGCTGTGGAGGTACGGGAACCGATGTCCGTGAGGGAGGGTAGGGTCCGGACCATGACCCTTGCCGTGCAGGCTGAGCAGCTCGTCAAGCACTACTCCGGACGGGGTGGTGACGTCGAGGCGGTCCGCGGCGTCGACTTGAGGATCGAGGAGGGCGAGGTCTTCGGCTTCCTCGGGCCGAACGGCGCCGGCAAGTCGACGACCGTCCGGATGCTGACGACGCTGATGACGATCACGTCCGGCTCGGCGCGCGTCGCCGGGGTCGACGTGACCGCCGACCCCGACGCTGCGCGCGCTCGTATCGGTGTCGCGTTGCAGGAGGCGGGGCTCGATCCCCGCCAGACCGGCCGGGAGCTCGTGATCCTGCAAGCCCGCCTGTTCGGCATGTCGCGGACGGAGGCCGCCGAGCGAGCGCAGCAACTGCTCGAGCTGGTCGACCTCGTGGACGACGCGGACCGGCGTATCAAAGGGTACTCCGGAGGGATGAAGCGCAGGCTCGACCTCGCGTCGGCGCTCGTGCACGAGCCCCAGGTGCTCTTCCTCGACGAGCCGACGACTGGCCTCGACCCGGCGAGCCGGTTGATCGTGTGGGACGAGCTCCGTCGTATCAACGAGCGCGGAACGACGATCTTCCTGACCACCCAGTACCTCGAGGAAGCCGACCAGCTGTGCGATCGGATTGCGATCATCGACGGCGGCGTGATCGTCGGCGAGGGAACACCGTCCGAGCTGAAGGAAGACCTGCGGCGTCGGCGAAGGCTGACCTACGAACCGACGCTCGACGAGGTGTTCCTCGACGCGACCGGACGCACGCGCGAGCGGGTCGAAGGCGAGGTCCAGGAGGTGCAGGCATGACCAAGCTCTTGGTGCTGGTAGGGCGCTCGATCCGCGAGGCGCTCCGCACGCCGGAGGCGCTGCTCCCGACGTTGTTCATCCCGCTGTTCTTCCTCGTCGTCAACGTGGGGCAAGCCGCCCGGATCTTCCCATCGACCAGCACCCCGTTCCTCGCTGGGCAGAACTACGCGGCCTTCCAGCTGCCGAGCTCGCTGCTCCTGGCCGCGTCATTCGGCACGGCCGCGCTCTACCTCGTCGAGGACATCGAGGGCGGGTACTTCGACAAGCTGCGCGCGGCACCGGTGCCGAGGACCGCCATCGTGTTCGGCCGCCTCTTCGCTGAGGCGTTGAAGAGTGCGGCGATCGCATCGGTCATGGTGTTGATCGCGCTCCCCTTCGGAATCTCCATCGCCAGCGGCGCGCTCGGCTTCGTGCTCCTGATCCTGCTGACCGCGGCCTGGGCCGTCGTGTTCTCCGGTGTCATGCAGCTGATCGCGATGAAGACGCGGAGCGCCGCCGCAACCAACTCCGCCAGTCTGATCTTCTTCCCGCTGCTGTTCCTGACCCCGAGCTTCGTCCCCCGTGACCTGCTCACGAGGCCGATGGAGATCGCGGCGACGTTCAATCCGGTCACGTACATCATGGAGGCGCTGCGCTCTCTCGTGCTCTTCGATCTGGACTGGACCGCGATCGGCCGGGGGTTCGCGGTCGTGGCTGCCGGCGGCGCGTTGATGGTCGTGCTCAGTGTCCGATCGATCCGTCGCTACGACTGATCGGCCAGGCGGTTCCACCGAGGAAACGCGAAGTAGAGCTTCGCGCTGAGTTCAGAGTTGGCGCCGGGCCACGACTCGGGGACCCGAGGACGCCGGCGATCGCCACGACCTGGGTTTCTCCAGCATCGGCGAGGTCCGGTTGAAGGGGATGAGCGCGCCGATCGAGGCCTACGGGGCACTCGCGTCCTCTACGCGCTAGGCGGCATGTCCGCGGTAGCAGCCGGGAGTCGTGCCGACGTGGCGCTTGAAGTGCTTCGTGAAGTGGGCCTGATCGTGGAAGCCGACGTCGACGGCGACTCGGGCTAACTGATCACCCTCGAGGAGCCGCCGACGTGCGACCTCGATCCGCCGTCCGACGAGGTAGCGGTGCGGAGAGATCCGGAACTGGCTCGTGAAGGACCGGGCGAGGCGCGCTGGTGAGACCTCGAGGATCCGCCCGGCCTCCGCTAGCGTGATGCCGTCGAAGAACCGCGCGTCGAGGAGGTCTCGGAGCTCTTCGGCGACCGAGCCCTCAGCCACTCCTTCATCGTCGCCGCGCCGCTCGCCCAGGTGTTGTGCGAGCCGCGCCGCGACGAGCGCGAAGGTCGACTCGGCCTCGAAAGCGTCGCCGGGATCGCCGAGCTCCTGGTGCAGCGACCGGAAGCCTCGGACGAGCGAGGGGTCGAGGACGTCCGGCTCGTCGACGGCCGGGCCGATCAGATGCTCGCCGAGGACCTCGGTCCCGACGTAGAGCACGCGTTTGCGGTACCCGGCGCTCACGGCCGGCCGGCCGTCGTGCACGACGTGGGGAGGCAGGAGCGTGACCTTCGATCGCGCCACGCCACGGTGTCGCCGCTCGAGGTCGTACGCGATCGATCCCTCGTCGACCGTGAACACGGTCCAGGCGTCGTGCGTGTGCGCCGGGTACGCGTGGTCGACGAACCGGGCGTGGAAGACCTCGTGGATCCCGGGCACCTCGGGCTTCCACGCGCGTACCCACTGCCCCGGCCGCTCCACGATGAGAAGAACGTACAAGACCTGCTGCGCAAGGACGGCTTCCATGAGCTCGATGGCATCGAGGACGGATCCCGCCGATGCTGAATGAGGTCGCGGCGCTCGTTGCGTTCGCGTTCGTCGGTTCGTTCTCGCCCGGTCCGAACAACGCCGTGCTCTTGGCGTCGGGGATCTCGTTCGGGTTCCGCCGGACGATCCCCCACGTGCTCGGCGGGGCGCTCGGCGTCGGCGCCCTCGTGGTTGGCGTGGCCGCCGGGATCGGCGTCTTCCTCGAGGCGGTGCCGGCGGCCGGGCTGGCGCTACGCGTGGTCGGCTCGGTGTACCTGCTCTACGTGGCCTTCCAGGTCGCGGGGAGTGGCGCCATCGGTCGGGCAGAGGCCGCCCATCCGCTCGGGGTGTGGCAGGCGGCGGTCTTCCAGTGGCTGAATCCGAAGGCATGGATCTTCGCGATCTCCCTTGGCGTGACTTTCCTGCCGGAGGACTCGCCGAGACCCGTCGCCATCGCGCTCCTCACGGCCGTGGCCCTTGTCGTCGTTGGCCTCTCGTTCACGATCTGGGCGGCGGGCGGCTCGGCGCTCTCTCGTTTCGTCGACCATGGCAGGAGTCGTCGCGTCGTGAGCTTCCTCCTCGCTGTACTGATCATCGCGTCGGTCGTATTGCTGTGGGTCTAGGGCCGGTCAGCCCGTGGAGGGATGCGCCATTGCCTCGCTGCCGATGATCTCGGCCAGCTCCTTCGGCGCGACCACATCG
This sequence comes from Actinomycetota bacterium, assembly GCA_040511595.1. Lineage (GTDB taxonomy): Bacteria > Actinomycetota > UBA4738 > UBA4738 > HRBIN12 > JAOUEA01. The sequence continues at coordinate 25,980 of JBEVGU010000013.1, forward strand.
GCCAGTGGCTCGTCGGCAGGGACGTCAACGAGCTCGGCTCGATCACTTCGATGTCGAGGTTGCGATGGAGGCGCCCCGCCGCCCCAGTCGAGATCGTCGGTGCCGAAGCGGAGCTCGCACTCGTCGCCGTCGTCGATCACTGAGGCGACGCTCCGGTCTTACAGTGTTCCCTTCGCGGAGGCGGACGGGAATCGAACCCGCCAGGAGGCTCGCGCCCCCTCGAACGGTTTTGAAGACCGTGGGGCCCACCAGGAACCCTGACGCCTCCGTTCCCAAGGCTACCTGGACGCCGAGGGGGTGCTGGCCTGCGGCGGGAACGCAGGATACGCTTCCCTAGTCCATACCAGACTAGGAGCTTGAGCGGCGCGTGACAACGAAGGCGGAGATCGTGGTGCTCGGACTGTTGGCCGAGGAGCCGATGTACGGCTACGACCTGCTCGAGCGGTTCCGGGAACGCGGCATGGGGTTCTGGACGGAGCTCAGCCGGGCGTCGGTCTATCAAGTGCTGAAGCGCCTCGAGCGGGACGGGCTCGCGACCGGCAAGGCGCAGGAAGGACGCGAGGGCCCGGATCGGCGCGTGTACCGCATCACGCGCTCTGGCCGCGATCGGCTCGCCGCGGGGCTCGAGGCCATGGCCACGAGGCTGGCTCCCTACGACGGCGACGCTGCTGCGGCGCTCGGGTTCGCGCACGCTCTGTCACCCGCAGCGGCCAAGGCCTTGGCCGACGGACGGGAGCGAGCGGTCCGCGATCTGCTCGACGGGGTGCGCACCGAGCTCGATCGCACGGCGTCGGCCCGCGATGCCGGGCGCTCGGTCTCGAACGCGATGCTCCGTCAGCAGCAGGCGCTGGCCGGGGCCGAGCTCGCGTGGCTCCGGAGCTACCGGGCTGCGCTCGGCAAGCTCCGCCGCTGATCGGGTCGAGTCGGCAGGCGCCCGTACGATGGGGAGCACGATGGAAGCGGCATTCTTCGACCTCGACAAGACGATCATCTCCAGGTCGTCGTCGCTCGCCCTGTCGCGGCCGCTATACCGCGCCGGCATGGTGTCGCGCTCGCAGCTCGTGCGAGGCGCTTACGCGCAGCTCGTATACCTGCTGGTGGGCGCCGATGAGGACAAGATGGAGCGTCTCAAGGAGGGCATGCTCTCCCTCACGAAGGGCTGGAACCGATCCCAGGTCGAGACGCTCGTGCGCGAGGTCATCTTCGACGTGATCGATCCGTACGTGTATCAGGAAGCCCTCGACCTGATGGCGCTGCACCGCAGCGAAGGCCGTCGCATCTACATCGTCTCGAGCTCCCCCGAGGAGGTTGTGCGTCCGCTCGCTCAGCATTTCGGCGCCAGCGGCGTCGTCGCGACCCGCGCGGAGATCGACGACGATGGCCGGTACACGGGCGAGCTCGCGTTCTACGCCTACGGGGCGCAGAAGGCCGAGGCGATCGAGTCGCTCGCGGCCAGGCTCGCCATCGACCTCGAGCGTTCGTACGCCTACAGCGACTCGATCACCGACCTGCCGATGCTCTCGGCGGTGGGCCATCCGATCGCCGTGAACCCCGATCGCGAGCTTCGGCGCGAGGCCGAGGAGCGCGGCTGGCAGGTACGCGACTTCCGCCGTCCGGTGAGGTTGCGCACGCGTATCGCGCAGGTCGTACCGCCTCCGAAGCCGTCGATCGCAGCCGCGGTCGGGGCAGCCGTGGTCGCCATCGTGCTTGTGTGGGTCGCGATCCGTTCGCGATCCGGTCGCCGCAAGAGCTGACGCCGTCTGCCACGCTCTCACTCGGTTTGCGTGGTTCCTCGCGACGGGTGTAGCGTCGACGTGGGTGCCGAGAGGTACCCGCGAGGGGAGCAGAACCCACGCGCGAGTCAAGCCGCGGGAGGCATGCTCAGGCCCCGGGGGCAACGCCGCCG
>JBEVGU010000014.1:0-12465 GCA_040511595.1 Actinomycetota bacterium
ACGGCGCCGAAGTGCTGCCCGACGTCGCCGATGTTCGTTGCGTCGAGCACCTCGTCCACCTCGACGTCGGTGACGTCCCGGGCCTGCGTGTAGTAGTCGGGATCGGCCTCTCGCACGACGGCGACCCGCTGCAGGAGGTCGAGCTCCTGCACGAGGTACTGCTCGCCGAGGTGCAGGTACACGGCACCGGGGTGCAGGGTGGCGTACGCGCGGTGTTCGTCGGCGGTGCCGAGCAGCTCCCCGGTGCTCTCGATCACGATCGAGTAGACGTGACCGCCGCCCGCGCGCACGTCCACGGCGCGGTGCGGCGACGTGCCGCCGCGATCGTGCCAGGCCTCGCGCCGGCGCACGAGCTCGCCGCGCTCGGCCATCGACTCGATCGAGCCGGTCACCGCCGCCGCGTCGCCGAAGAACGGGAGCTCGTCGTCGCGGATGGGTAGCTCCCGCGCGGCGCACCGCAGATGGGGCTCGCGCACGTACGGGTTCGTGGGGTCGATGACCGCCGCCTCGGGAGGCTTGTCGAACAGGTCCTCCGGGTGGTGCACGAGGTATTGGTCGAGCGGGTCGTCCTGCGCCACCAGCACGGCGACCGCGCCGGCATCGCGCCGCCCCGCGCGGCCGGCCTGCTGCCACATCGCGGCACGGGTGCCCGGATATCCGGTCAGCACAGCCGCGTCGAGGGAGCCGATGTCGATGCCGAGCTCGAGCGCGCTCGTCGAGGCGACCGCGACCAGCTCGCCGTCGGCGAGCCGGCGCTCGATGCGCCGCCGGTCCTCCGCGAGGTACCCGGCCCGGTAGCTCGTGATCTTCTCCCGCAGCTGTGCGTCGCCGACCTCGCGCCGGGCCCACTCCGCGAGCAGCTCCGCGGCCCGGCGCGACCGCGTGAACGCGATCGTGCGCGCGCCGTCGCCGGCCAGCCGTCCCACGAGCCAGGAGGACTCGGCCAACGCGCTCCGCCGTGCCCCGGTCTCCTCGTCGACGAGCGGAGGATTCCACAGGGCGAAGTGCTTCTCGCCGCTTGGCGAGGCGTCGGCCGTGATCTCCACCATGTCGTCGAGGCCGGTCAACCGGGAGGCGAGCTCCGTCGGGTTGCCCACAGTGGCGCTCGCGAGGCACCAGCGCGGATCCCCGCCGTAGTGCGCCACGAGGCGCCGCAAGCGTCGAAGCACCATCGCGACGTGGGAGCCGAACACGCCGCGACAGATGTGCGCCTCGTCGACGACGACGACCGACAGTCGCAGGAGGAAGTCGGCCCAGCGCGCGTGGTCGGCGAGCAGGGACAGATGCAGCATGTCGGGGTTCGTCATCACCAGGTTGGCGTTCTTGCGGATCAGCGGTCGTTCCGCCCGCGGCGTGTCGCCGTCGTACACGGCGGCCTTCAGCTGCGGCAGCTTCAACGCCCGCACCGCGCGCAGCTGGTCACGCGCCAGCGCCTTCGTTGGGTAGAGATAGAGCGCGGTGGCCTTCGAGGTGGTGATGGCCGCCTCGGCGAACGCCGTGTTGTAGACGAGGGTCTTGCCGCTCGCGGTGCCGGTCGCCATCACGACGTTCCGGCCGCTCCGGAGAACGGCCAGCCCCTCGGCCTGGTGCGGGTACAGGCCCCGCATGCCGCTCAGCTGCAGGCGAGCGATCAGCAGCTCCGGCAGGTCGTCGGGGAAGGGCTCCACCACCGGGCGGCGCGCCGGTAGCTCGCGAACGTGCACCAGGCACTCGGCGGTATCGGGATCGGCAGTGAGCCGGCGCAGGAACGACGATGGGTCCACGGGCGGTCAGGCTACCCGCGTGGAGCGGGGGCTCAACCCGAGACGGGCGTCGAGGGCTCGGGGTCCCCGCGATCGGCTTCCCGCGCCGAGGCCAGCTCGTCGTAGGAGGCCCGGAATCCGTCGTGGAAGAGGCGTCGCAGGCTGAAGCGGTCGGTCGCGAAGACCCACGTGCCGAGCACCAGGTACACGATGCCGATGCCGATCCGCTCGACCCCGTGGTACTGCTCGGGCACGATGGCGCCCAGGACGAACTGGGCCCAGAACAGCGCGAACAGGAAGCCAGCTTCGCGCAACGACATCGTGAGGCTCGAGACGACGGCCACGGCGAAGAACGACTGGGCGGCGGTGAGGAACAGCTCCTCGCGCTGCACGGTGTCGAGGGGCAGCCCGTGCAGACCGCCCGCCGCCACCGCGAAGACGATGGGCAGCGTGCCGACGAGCAGGGTCCATTGGTTCACCTTGGAGCTCACCAACGTGCCCAGCCCCGCGCTGGTGTTCAGCCGCCAAGCGTAGAGCCCCGCCACCAGCAGCTCGGGGGCTTCGGATGCCAACGGAGCGAGCCACTGCACGAGCACGAACTCGCTGATGCCGACGGACTGGCCGCTCAGCACGAGGGCCTCCGCGAACCGCTCCGCGCAGAGAAGGATGACCGCGGCCGCGAACACCGCGACCGTCACGACCCAGGTGCGTCGCCATCGGGCAGGCATCGCGCCCAACCATCGCGCCGGTCCCACGAGGTGGGGTTCCTGCGCGGGTGCCCTCGACACCCTGATCGAGTACAGCACGAAGATCGTGATCAGGATCACGGAGTCGATCAGGGTCACCGAGTGCTTCAGGGGCAGGGACAACGAGTAGATGGTGGCCACCGCCAGGTACGCGATCTCGATCGAGTGGTCGCGGTCGAGGCGCACGCCCTCCCATCGACCGTTCGACTCGAGGCGGAGGGCGCCCTTCTTCCGCAAGCGCAGGAAGGCGATGAACACCACCATGGTCCAGCCCACGCCGATGAGCAGACGATTCGCGCCGGTCATGTTGGCGAGCGCGAGGGAGCAGGGGGATTCCGTGCCGCCGCCGAGCGGCAGGCACGCCTCGCCGGTCTGAGCGAACGACTCGCCGCCCTGTCTCGCGAAGACGAAGTCAACGGCGTACTCGGGCAACACCGCGATCAGGGCGAGGATCGCGATCGCGAGCCCGGCAGAGATGTCGATCTGTGCCGTCTCGGCCACCCACGACAACAGGAACGCCGCCCCGACGATCGCGAGCCCGAAGAGGAACGCCTCCAGTGGGTGGGGGATGTCGGGGTGGGTGGATCGCACCACGAACGCCGGCACGGTGGCGGCCACGGCGAGCAGGATCGAGATCTTCGCGCGAAGCGGATGGACGTCGACGAGGTCGTCGTGCAGGGTCGTCATCGTCGCCGCAGCCTACCCGGCGACAGGCTCCCGAACACCCGCGGGCGTCCTCACGGTCATTCGCCCGCGGTGGGGCTGGGCGGCACGTTCCGCTTCGTCAGCAGGCCGTCCCTCTCCGCGTCGGCCACGATCGCTCGCGCCCGCGCCATGTCGAGCGTCACGACCGAGAGGCTGCCGGCCATGCCGGTGCCACCGGGCAGCACGACGTTCTGCACCTTCGCCGTGGAGACGCCCGACGCGGTGAAGGCGAGCGCCATCATCTCGGCGAGCGGGATCTCGGTCTCGATGTGGCGCATGCCGGCGCCGAGCCACGTGAACATGCGGCTCCGGTCCTTGGCGAACTCCTTGCGGAACTGCGCCAGCGACGCGAGCATGAGGCGGCCGCCGTTCTCCTGCCGGCCGAAGTCGCCCTGCTGCAGGCTGTGGCGGTCGCGCGAGAACGCCAGCGCCTCGGGGCCTGTGAGTCGCTGCACGCCCGGCTGGAGGTCGGTGCGCGCGTAGGAGTCCTGCATCGCGAACGGCACGTCGACCGTGAGCCCGCCCACGGCGTTGATCATGTCGGTGAATCCCCAGAACGTCGTGAGCGCCCAGTAGTCGATCGTGACGCCGAAGTTCTGTTCCATCGTCTGCACCATCAGCGCGGGCCCCCCGTAGAACAGCGACGAGTTGATCTTGCCCGTTCCGTGACCGGGGATCGGCACGTACGAGTCCCTCGGGATGCCGACGAGCACCGCGCGCTGCTTCGCCGGATTCAAGAAGATCAGGTGCAGGGAGTCGCCGAGCGAGCGCATCACGTTGTCGCCGGGGCGTGCCCCCGACCCGACGGCCAGGATCACGACCGTCTTCGATCCGTTGAGCGACGGGGTGTAGCCGGCGTGCGCCTTGCCGAGCACGACGCCCGTCGACTGCGCTCTGGCGGCGACGGTTCCGTTCATGGTGCCGAGCGCCGAGCCAGCCACCCACGCGACGAGCGAGACGACGAGGAAGGCCGCGCGCCACCTCATGAGGCGTCCGCCGCCGACGGGGTCACGGAACCCTCGGTCGCGCCGGGGGTGCTCGAGGCCTTCGGTTCGTCCTGCTTATCGTTGCGCTGCACCGAGAAGGCGGTCACCAGCCACTCACCGTCGCTCTTCTCGAAGATGAACTGTCCCTTGCTGACGAGCAAGACCGACGCGCCCGTGCCCTCGCCGCTCGCGGAGAACCGGACGCTGCCCTCGACGGCGTGTGGCGTGCGATCGGCTGTCAGCAACACGCGGACCTTGAGCGTGCTCGGCAGCGGATCGATCGTGTCGAACGCGGAACCGGCCTCGGGCCCCGCGGTCAGCACGTCGAGCTTCGTCTCGGCTTCGTCGCGAGCACCACCGGCGAAGAACTCCAGCACCTGTTCGTAGTCGCCCTCCATCCAGTTGCCGGGTTCGAGGAACGCCGCCGTGTACAGCTCGTCGAGCTGCTGGGTGACCGTCTCGGCCGCCGGCTCCGCCGCCGCCGTCGCCGCCTTGTGGTTGGGGTTGGCCGAGGTCTCCACCGCCTTGGGCTTCGTCGGATCGAACGCGAACTCCGGCGCGTCGGGGGTGTCGGACCCGACGATGCCGCCGAGCGGGCCGGCTTCGCCTCCCGACAGTGAGAACACCCCTACTGCCACGAGCACGGCCACCACGAAGATGCCCACAGCGATGAGGGGCTTCTTCCGGGAAGGGGTGGCTGAGTGCCGGCCGTCCGCCAAGTCGCGACGAAGGCTACAGACGACCCGGGGGCGTGCCAACGGTTTCCTCGTGACGGTTCCGTGACGGGCAGGACGGGTAGGATGTCGCCCGTCGCAACAGGCGTGCCGGGAAGACTGGTCGGCGGGAGGCGGCACCATGTCCGAACCGGTCGACCCAGGCACACCGGCTCGACCGATCGAGCCGCGCGACGAGGTCAGACCCCCTTGGTCGCGGTCCGATCGCCTGGTGCCGCGAAGCGTGCTTCGCCCGCTCCAGGAGTTCCTGGAGACCTCGATCGCGAGCGCCTCGCTGTTGTTCGGCGCTGTGGTCGTGGCCCTCATCTGGGCCAACTCACCCTGGAACGCCTCGTACGAGGCGCTGTTCGATACGCGGTTCCAGGTCCGGCTCGGTTCCCTGGTCGACCTCGACCAGGACCTGCACTTCTGGGTGAACGACGGCCTGATGACCCTGTTCTTCCTCGTCGTGGGGCTCGAGATCAAGCGAGAGGTGGTCTCGGGAGAGCTCCGCGACGTTCGCGTGGCCACGTTGCCGATCCTCGCGGCTCTGGGCGGCATGCTCGCGCCCGCTCTGCTCTACGTGGCGATCGCGGGGGGGAGCGAGGCGAGCCGCGGCTGGGGGATCCCCATGGCCACCGACATCGCATTCGCGCTCGGGATCCTGGCGCTCGCCGGCGCGCACGCCTCCCCGAGCCTGAAGCCGCTGCTGCTGACGCTCGCGATCGTCGACGACATCGGCGCGATCGTCGTGATCGCCGTCTTCTACACGGGGGGCATCGAACCGGCCGCCCTGTTCGTGGCGGTCGCGGTCGCCGGGGTCATCGCGCTCGCGAACGCGCTGCACATCCGCTTCCTGATGATCTACGTCGGACTCGGGGCGCTGTTGTGGTACGCCACGTACCGGGCCGGCATCCACCCGACGATCGCTGGCGTCGTGCTCGGCCTGCTCACCCCTGCGGCTCCGTTCCAACGTCCCGCCGCGGTGAGCCAAGAGGCTCGCCGCACCGCCGAGGAGACGAGCGATCACCCCGAGCCGGTCGACGGCGACGCCCGGTGGTGGATGCGACTCGCGTGGCTCTCCCGCGAGGCGGTCTCCCCGCTGGCTCGCACCGAGCATGCGCTCCTGCCGTGGACGAGCTTCGTGATCTTGCCGATCTTCGCCCTGGCGAACGCGGGCGTCTCGCTCTCGCCCTCGGTGCTCGCCGACTCGCTCACCGCGCCCGTCTCGATCGGCGTCTTCATGGGCCTCGTGCTCGGCAAGCCCCTCGGCGTCCTCACCGGGTCCATCATCGCGGTGCGCACCGGGCTCGGACGTCTGGCCCGCGACGTGGGGTGGGGCGATCTCGCCGGCATGGGTTTGACCGCGGGCATCGGGTTCACGGTTGCCCTGTTCGTCGCCGAGCTGGCGTTCGACCACGGGCCGAGGCTCAACGAAGCCAAGTTGGGGATCCTGGCTGGCTCCCTCGTCGCCGGGATCGCCGGATACATCACGATGCGCCTGTCGCCCGATCCGGCTGCCGGTGTCGACAGAGCCGCGATGGGCGGGGTGGCGCCCGCAGAAGGCGACGCTCAGTAGGCCTGGAAGCGGCCCGACGCGAGCCACTCGCTGTACAGCTCGAGGCCGACGCGGGTCGAGCGCAGCAACGGCTCGGGCGGGTCGCCGACGTCGAACCAGGCGAGCTCGCCCATCTCCTCGCCGTCGCCCGCGGGGTCGCCGCGCCAGCGCCGGAGCACGAACCAGACGCCGAAGTAGTGCGTGACGTCACCATTGGGATAGGTCTCGAGGTGGTTGTCGGGACGGCTGATGCAGGCATACCCCTCGAGGTCGGCCGGATCGGCCTCGAGACCGACCTCCTCCCGGAGCTCGGTCACCGCCGTGTCGGAGAAGCTCGATCCCTCCTCGGCCCCGCCCCCGGGGATCGCCCACAGGCCGTTGTCGAGCCGGCGGCCCATGAGCACGCGCCCGTCGTCGCGGACCACCATCACGCTCGCCCCGGGCCACAACAAGAGGTCGGTGCCGACCCGCTGTCGCACGCGCCACAACGTGGTGCCCTCGAAGCCCATCGGTCGCCCATGCTCGCACACCGGCAGGGCGGGTTCCCGCAGGTCAGCGCGGTGGCGCTTCCCTATACTGCACCGGTCGCCCGGGCCGCCGGGCGCGTTTGAGAGGACTCCACCCAACTCAGGAGGTTCCATGTTCCGCGTCCTTGCCCAGGAAGGTGGCCCGCTGGAGGTCACCTTCGGGTCGTTCGAGAACACCTGGCTCTGGATCGTGCTCGTCGTCTCGCTGGTGGCGCTCGCGTTCGCCTGGTTCCTGCGCGCGAAGGTGCTCGCCGAGGGCGAGGGCAGCGACAAGATGAAGGAGATCGCGACATCGATCCAGGAAGGGGCCAAGGCCTACCTGAGCAGGCAGTTCCGCACATTGAGCATCTTCCTCGGCCTGCTGACCGTGGTGCTGTTCTTCGCGCTCCCGGTTTCCGACTTCGTCACGACCTCGTTGCTCGGCCTCTCGCCGGAGCTGTCGATCCGGTTCGGGCGTTCGATCGCGTTCCTGCTGGGGGCCGGCGCCTCGATGCTGACGGGCTACGCGGGCATGTGGCTCGCCGTCCGGGCCAACGTGCGCACCGCGAACGCCGCGAAGGAGTCCGGCCTCCGCAAGGCCCTCACGATCGCGTTCCGCGCGGGTGGGGTCGCCGGCATGTTCACGGTCGGCCTCGGGCTTTTCGGCGCCACCCTGATCCTCATCATCTTCAAGGGCGACGCCACGAGCGTGCTGGTCGGCTTCGGCTTCGGAGGCGCGCTGCTCGCGATGTTCATGCGGGTGGGCGGCGGCATCTTCACGAAAGCGGCCGACGTCGGCGCCGACCTCGTGGGCAAGATCGAGCAGGGCATCCCGGAGGACGACCCCCGCAACGCGGCCACGATCGCCGACAATGTCGGCGACAACGTCGGCGACTGCGCCGGCATGGCGGCCGACCTGTTCGAGAGCTACGAGGTCACGCTCGTGGCCGCGTTGATCCTCGGCGCCGCCGCGTTCGCCGACTCCGAGATCGGCGCGATCGCCGGCGTGATGTTCCCGTTGTTCGTGCGCGCGGTCGGCGTGGTCACGTCGATGGTGGGCATCATGGCGGTCACGCCGCGCTCCGAGGACGAGCACGGCATGAAGGCGATCAACCGGGGCTTCTTCCTGTCGGCGGTGATCTCGGCCGTGGCGGTGATGGTGATCTCGGTCACGTACATGGAGAGCTGGCGCCCCGGCATCGCCGTGGCGATCGGCCTCGTGCTCGCCTCGATCATCCAGATCCTCACGCAGTACTTCACCGACACGAAGTACAAGCCGGTGCGGGAGGTCGCCGACTCGACCGTCACCGGACCGGCCACGACGGTGCTCTCGGGCTTCGCGGTCGGGCTCGAGTCGGCCGTGTGGGCGGCCCTCGTGGTGGCCGGCACGATCATGGCGGCGTTCCTGTTGGCCGACCCCGATTCCTCGAACCTGTTCGCCGAGCGCCTGTACTTCATCGCGCTGTCGGGCATGGGCATGCTCACGACGGTGGGCGTCGTGGTGTCGATGGACACCTACGGTCCGATCAGCGACAACGCCCAGGGCATCGCCGAGATGTCCGGGGAGTTCGAGGGCCGGCCGGCCGAGATCCTCGGCGGGCTCGACGCGGTCGGCAACTCGACGAAGGCGATCACGAAGGGACTGGCGATCGCGACCGCCGTCATCGCGGCCACGTCGTTGTTCGGGTCCTTCGAGGAAGCCCTGAAGGCTGCCGGCTTCACGTTCGAGGGCATCCGGATCGACCAAGCCGACGTGCTCGTCGGCCTGCTCGCCGGCGGCACGATCGCGTTCCTGTTCAGCTCCCTCGCGATCCGTGCGGTGGGACGCGCCGCCGCCCAGGTCGTGGTCGAGGTGCGCAACCAGTTCCGCAACAACCCCGGCATCATGGATTATTCGGTGAAGCCCGACTACGCGCGCGTCGTCGACATCTGCACGAAGACGTCGCTCCGCGAGCTCCTCACACCGGGCCTACTGGCCGTGCTCTCCCCGGTGATCGCCGGCTTCCTGCTGAAGGAAGAGGCGCTCGGCGCGTTCCTGGCCGGCGCGATCGTCACCGGTCAGCTGATGGCCGTGATGCTCTCGAACTCCGGCGGGGCGTGGGACAACGCGAAGAAGTTCATCGAGGAAGGCCATTACGGGGGGAAGGGCTCCGACGCGCACAAGGCGGCCGTGATCGGCGACACGGTCGGCGACCCGTTCAAGGACACCGCTGGACCGGCCCTCAACCCGTTGATCAAGGTGATGAACCTGGTCGCCCTGTTGATCGCTCCACTCGTCTTCGAGTACGCGGACGAGACGGCGGTGCGCATCGCGATCGGCGTGCTCGCGGCGATCGTGCTCGGCGCGGCGATCTACGCGTCGAAGGCGCGCAAGTCCGAGCTCGACGCGGAGGTCGAGTTCGCGGACAAGGCCTCGGTCAACGCCTAGGTTCACCGCCTGAGGGGTTGAGGCCGAAAGGGACCGGATGGGGGCGCTCCGTCGCTGGCTCGACCGGCTCACCGAGAGTGACGAGACGCGTCTCGCATCCGAGACCCAGGAGTGGGCCGATTCCGTCCCGGGCAGCGTGCGTCTGCGAGACGCCCCGCTGCGCCGGCCCGTGAAGGTCGCCGGCGTGATCAGGCGGATCACCGTCTTCCCGATGAGCGGACAGGAGTCGCTCGAGGCCCTCATCTCCGACGGCACCGGGGAAGCCGTGGTGGTGTTCATGGGTCGCCGTGACATCGGCGGGTTCTCGCTCGGCACCAAGGTGGTCGTCGAGGGCGTGTTGGGGGAGCAGCGGGGCGGGGGCCCTCCGCGCATGATCAACCCTCGCCTCGAGTTCAGCGTCTGAGCTCGGACAGCCCGCCTGCCCACGGCCAGATCCATCGATGACGCCTCCGGCCGTCAGAAGCGCATCAAGGTCCCGAACACGTTCGTTAGGGATGCATCAAGGCTACTGCGGCGCAGCGATCTCGGCTTTACGGTGCCTTCGTGACGGAAGGAGTCTGCCGTGGCTGATCTGGTCTTCGTCGTAGTGACGGTCGCCGCGTTCGCCGCGTTGTTCCTGCTCGCTCGGGGGGTCGACCGGCTTTGACCGACGACGTCCTGGGCATCGTGCTGGCACTTGGGCTGAGCGTGTATCTCGTGCTCGCCCTCGTGTTCCCGGAGCGGTTCTGATGGCTGGGTGGATTCAGCTCGGGGTGCTGATCATCGTCGTGGTACTCGCCTACCGCCCGCTCGGCGACTACATGGCATGGGCGCTCGACGCTCCGCGCACACTCCGGGTCGAACGGGCTGTGTTCCGTCTCGCGGGAGTGCGTCCCGAGTTCGAGCAGCGTTGGTCGGGCTACGCGATCTCGGTGCTGGCGTTCTCGGCGGTCTCGGTCCTCCTCCTCTATCTCCTCCAACGCGTGCAGGCGTCGCTGCCGCTGTCGCTCGGGTTCCCCGGCGTCGAGCCGAGCCAGGCGTTCAACACCGCGGCGTCGTTCACGTCCAACACGAACTGGCAGTCCTACGCAGGCGAGTCGACGATGGGCCACTTGGTGCAGATGGCCGGTCTCGCCGTGCAGAACTTCGTCTCCGCGGCGGTCGGCATCGCGGTGGCCGTCGCTTTGGTCCGCGGGCTCACCCGTGCCAAGAGCGACACCATCGGGAACTTCTGGGCCGACCTCGTGCGCTCGACGATCCGCATCCTGCTGCCGATTGCGATCGTGGGGGCCGCGGTGCTCCTCTCGCAGGGGGTCGTGCAGAACTTCCACGAGGCGAGGGAGATCGCGACCGTCCAGGGAGCGACCCAATCGATCCCAGGCGGCCCGGTGGCCTCGCAGGAAGCGATCAAGGAGCTCGGCACGAACGGCGGAGGCTTCTACAACGCGAACTCCGCCCATCCGTTCGAGAACCCGAACCCCTTCACGAACCTGCTGCAGATGGTGCTGCTCCTCGTGATCCCCTTCGCCCTGACCGGCACGTTCGGGAAGATGGTCGGCAACCGACGCCAGGGCTACGCGCTCGCCGCCGTGATGGCCGTCCTGTGGCTCGTCCCCGTCTTGCTCGCGTGGGCCTTCGAGACGCAACCCAACCCGCAGATCGAGGCGGTCGCGGGGCAGACCGTGGTCGGCGGCAACATGGAAGGCAAGGAAGTCCGGTTCGGCATTCCCGCGAGCGCCGCGTTCGCCGCCTCGACCACCGGCACGTCCACCGGCGCGGTGATCGCCTCCCACGACTCGATGACGCCCTTCGGCGGCGGCGTCGTGCTGGTGAACATGATGCTCTCCGAGGTCTCACCGGGGGGCGTGGGATCGGGTCTCTACGGCATCCTGGTGCTGGCGGTGCTCGCGGTCTTCATCGCGGGTCTCATGGTGGGGCGCACACCGGAGTACCTCGGCAAGAAGATCGAGCCGACGGATATGAAGCTCGTCTCGCTCTACATCCTGCTCGTGCCTTCGATCGTGCTGGTGCTGACGGGGGCCGCCGTCGTGCTCGATTCCGCGGTCTCGTCGATCTTCAACCCGGGGCCGCACGGCCTGTCGGAGGTGCTCTACGCGTTCACGTCCGGGACGAACAACAACGGTAGCGCGTTCGGCGGGCTGAGCTCGAACACGATCTTCTACAACACCGCGATCGGTCTCGCGATGCTGATCGGGCGATTCGGTTCGATCGTGCTGGTGCTCGGGCTCGCGGGGTCGCTCGCTCGCAAGCAGCACGTGCCCGTGTCGTCGGGCACGTTCCCGACCACCTCGCCGCTGTTCGCCGGACTGCTGATCGGCGTGATCCTGATCGTCACCGCGCTGACCTACTTCCCGGCGCTGTCGCTGGGCCCGCTCGTGGAAGGACTGTCGTAGATGTTCGACGTCACGTTGCTCTGGCGGTCGCTCCCCGATGCGTTCCTCAAGCTCGACCCACGCCAGATGTGGCGCAACCCTGTGATGTTCGTGGTCGAGCTCGGTTCCGTGCTGACCACGATCCTGTTCGTTCGCGACCCGTCGTTGTTCGCCGGCCTCATCACCGTGTGGCTCTGGCTCACGGTCGTCTTCGCGAACCTCGCCGAGGCGGTGGCGGAGGGCCGCGGCAAGGCCCAGGCGGCGGCGCTGCGCGCCACGCGGACCGAGACGATGGCCAGGCGCCTTCTGCAGGACGGCCGCGAGGAAAACGTGCCGGGCACCCAGCTCGCGCCCGGCGACCGCGTGGTCGTCGAGGCCGGTCAGGTGATCCCCGGCGATGGTGAGGTCGTCGAGGGTGTGGCCTCGGTTGACGAGTCGGCGATCACCGGAGAGTCGGCGCCGGTCATCCGCGAATCAGGTGGTGATCGAAGCGCCGTGACGGGCGGTACCAAGGTGCTGAGCGACCGCATCGTGGTCGAGATCACGAGCCGCCCGGGCGAGACGTTCATCGACCGGATGATCGCGCTCGTCGAGGGTGCCGGGCGACAGAAGACGCCGAACGAGATCGCCCTGAACATCCTGCTCGCGAGCCTCACGATCATCTTCCTGCTCGCGACCGTCACGCTGCAGCCGATGGCGATCTACTCCG
>JBEVGU010000015.1:0-2827 GCA_040511595.1 Actinomycetota bacterium
CCTGGTCGCCGAGATAGTCCGAGCCCTTGACGGTGTCGAACGCATGCGACTCCCACGAGTCCTGCGGGTCGAGCGCCGCGTTGATGCCTCCCTGGGCGGCGTTCGAGTGCGAGCGCACGGGGTGGACCTTCGAGATGATGCCCACCGAGGCGCCCTTCTCCGCTGCGGCGAGGGCAGCGCGCTGGCCGGCGAGGCCGGCCCCTATGACCAGGACGTCGTGCTCGGGCATCGGTGGGGCCGCGATTCTATGGAAAGCCGTACTAAGGACCTATCCCGCTTGGATGCACATCCGGATACATCCCAGTACCTGCGCTGGGCGCCACCCGCGGCCTCGCCGATAGCGCTGCTATCGGCTCAGCCCCGTGCAGCGCCCAGCTTGGTCCTGGAACGTCCCGGATGCACGCCAACCGGGATAGGCCTTACGCCGGTGCTGCCGTCCGGAGCGCTCGGCGCACGGCCTCGATCGTCACGATTCCCTGGAGCACACCGTCGCCGTCCACGGCCATCACGGCCCCGAGCCGTGCCAGCCCGTCGCGCCCGAGCAGCGATTCGAGCGGATCCTCGAGCTGGGCCCGGAGGCCGCTGTCGCCGTCGTCGCGCGCCATCACCGAGGCCACGGGGCGCGACGCCCGCAGCTGCTCGGGCACGCCCTCGACGGCCTCCCGGGAGACGACCCCGACGAGCCGGCCCGAGGGGTCCACGACGGGGAACCACGGCCAGCCGTAGCGGAGGAAGAACTCGTGGTCGGCTTGGTCGAGGCTGAGCGACTCGGGGACCGCGACGGGCTCCGCGTCCATCACGTCAGACACCCGGATGCCGCCGATCCGGTCGGAGAAGTCCGCCTGGGCGACCGCGGAGCCGGCCGCCTGGGCGAGAAAGAAGCCGATGAAGGCGAGCCAGAGCCCGGTGATCAAGCTGCCCCAGGCCACGACAATGAAGATGCCGAAGCCGATCATTCCCCAGCCCACGAACCTGCCGAGCACGCCGGCAAAGCGCGTCGCCCGGTTGCGGTCGCCGGTGATCCTCCACGCGATCGCCCGGGCGATGCGGCCGCCGTCGAGCGGGAAGCCCGGGATCAAGTTGAAGACGAGCACGATGAGATTGATCGACGCCAGGTAACCGACCACCGCCAGCGTTGCGCCGGTGGTGGTGTCATCGAAGCTCGAGCTCTCGAGCACCTCTTCCGGGCTCGAGATCGCCGCGCCCAGTCCCAGGCAGGCGGCGGCGATCACGAGCGTCACGACCGGGCCCGCCACGGCCACGCGGAACTCCTCGCCGGCCGACCGCGAGTCCCTGCCGAGCTTGGCCACGCCGCCGAACATCCACAGGTCGATGCCTTCGATCGGGATGCCGTTGCGGATCGCGACGAAGGCGTGGCCAAGCTCGTGGAGCAGGATCGACACGAAGAAGAGCAGCGCGCTGACCGTGGCCAGCACGAACGCGTTCGAGCCCGGCGCGACGTCCTCGTAGTAGCTGGACAGCGACCAGATGATCAGGAACAGGACGATGAACCAGCTCACGTCCACCCCGATCCGGATCCCGAAGATCCGCCCGAGCTGTATGGAGCTGCCACCGAACATTGATCTGAAATGGTGGCAGGCTTCCCGCTCTGTACCGATCTGTGAAAGGACAGCCTTGACCCACAGAGTCACCTTCATCCCGGGCGACGGCACCGGACCCGAGCTCGCCGAGGCCACCCGGCGCGTGCTCGAGGCCACCGGCGTCGAGTTCGACTGGGACTTCCAGGACGCGGGCGTCGACGTCTACGAGGCGGAGGGCAACCCGCTGCCGGAGCGCACGCTCGAGTCGATCCGCGAGCGCGGCGTCGCCATCAAGGGCCCGACCACCACGCCGGTCGGGTCCGGCTTCCGCTCGATCAACGTCGCGCTGCGCAAGGAGTTCGACCTGTACGCCTGCGTGCGCCCGTGCAAGGCCTACGAGGGCGTGCGCACGCGCTTTCCCGAGACCGACATCGTGATCGTCCGCGAGAACACCGAGGACCTCTACGCGGGGATCGAGTTCGAGGTGGGCTCGCCCGAGGTCGAGAAGCTGCGCCGCTTCCTCGCCGATGAGCTCGATTCGCCCACCCGCGACGAGTCGGGCATCTCAATCAAGCCGATCTCCGTGTTCGGCTCGGATCGCATCGTCGAGGCCGCCTTCAAGTACGCGGAGGAGAATGGCCGCCGAAAGGTCACGGCGGCGCACAAAGCGAACATCATGAAGTTCTCCGACGGGCTGTTCCTCGAGGTCGCCCGCGGCGTGGCCGAGCGCCATCCCGACATCGAGTTCGAGGACCGGATCATCGACAACCTCTGCAACCAGCTCGTGTCGCGGCCCGAGGAGTACGACGTCATCGTGCTGCCGAACCTGTACGGCGACATCGTCTCCGACCTCGGCGCCGGCATGATCGGCGGGCTCGGCCTCGCGCCGGGCGCCAACATCGGCACCACCGGTGCGATCTTCGAGGCCACACACGGCTCGGCCCCCAAGTACAAGGGTCAGAACAGGGTCAATCCAACCGCCCTACTGCTATCGGGCGTGCTGATGCTGCGTCACCTGGACGAGACCGAGGCCGCCGACCGCATGGAGCGCGGCATCGCCGAGGTGATCCGCCAGGGCGACAAGGTCACCTACGACCTCAAGCCCACGCGTGACGACCCCTCCGCTGTGGGTACCTCCGAATTTGCCGATGCAGTCATAGAGGAGATGGCATGAAAGTCACCGTCACGGGCGCCGCCGGCCAGATCGGCTACGCCCTGCTGTTCCGGATCGCCTCGGGCCAGATGCTGGGGCCGGACGAGAAGATCGACCTGCGCCTGCTGGAGAT
>JBEVGU010000016.1:0-33885 GCA_040511595.1 Actinomycetota bacterium
ATCAGCCGAACAAGCGCCGTCGGGCCCGCCGTCACGGCTTCCGCCTGCGCATGCGCACCCCTGCCGGCCGGTCGATCATCGCGTCCCGCCGTCGCAAGGGCCGCGCGCGCCTCAGCGCCTGATCGCGAGCGCCGTGCGCTCGAGCGAGGTCCGCCGGGTCTTCGATCGGGGTCGCCCGCGTCACGGAACCCGGGTGGTACTGTTCCTGGCGCCCGGATCCGGTCAACGGGCGGTCGTGGCTGCCCGTCGCATAGGCGGGGCCGTCGAGCGGAACCGGGCGAAGCGCATCCTGCGGGAGGCTTGGCGACAGGTGTCCCCGCAGGCCACAAGGGATTTCGATGCCGTCCTGGTGGCCCGCGAGGCGATCAGAGGCGCCACGACGCAGGATCTGGTGACCGAGATGAGCGACCTGCTGCGCGCGGAGGACCCCCGGCCGTGAGCATCCGCCGGATGGCTTGGGTCGCCGGCACACCGGCTCGGGGCGTCGCGCTCGGTGGCATCCGCCTGTATCGGGCCACGCTCGCGGGATGGCTCGGCGGCCAGTGCCGTTTCGCTCCCACATGCTCCCACTACGCCGAGACGGCGATCCGTGAGTACGGGGCGATCCGAGGCGGCGCGATGGCGCTGTGGCGCATCGCTCGCTGCAACCCGTACGGCAAGGGGGGCCTGGACCCCGTTCCACCTCGAGGTGAATCCTCTCGACGGGCGGGGGAGTATGATGATGTCCTACGCCGCCTGGAAGGGAACCGGCCCTGATGCTGGCCGAGATCCCGGTCATCTCGCCCATCTTCCAGGGGCTGCTGGACTCGATCGGCTGGGTCCTCGCTTGGCTGTATGACGTCATCCCAAACTACGGGTTAGCGATCATCATCCTGACGCTCCTCTTGCGCATCCTCCTCTTCCCCCTGGGCATGAAGCAGATCAAGTCCATGCAAGCGATGCAGGCGCTGCAACCCAAGATCAAGGACCTCCAGAAGAAGTACAAGGGGAACAAGCAGAAGGCGCAGGAGGAGACGATGCGCCTGTACAGGGAGGCGGGCGTGAACCCTCTCGGGGGCTGCCTCCCCGTGCTGGCCCAGTTCCCGCTGCTCATCGCGATGTACGCCGTGATCCGCGCGCCTGGCTACGAACCGGTGCCACAGGGAAGCGATCAGGTAGAGGCGTACAGGATCACGAATAACCACCTGCCCACCAACAGCGATCTGTTCGCGGCCGTCGTGACCCACGAGAACACAGGCCTCCTGTTCGTGAGCCTGCAATGTTCCGCGGACCAGGCCGGCAACCTGGAGAAGAGCCGCATCAACGACACCGCAGGCAACCCGGTCGTCGCGGGCATTCCCCTCGAGAACGACGACGGAACCCCGTTGGACTCGTTCACCGCGAAGCCCGTCCTCGACTGTGGAGGTAACGGCCTCGTCGACAAGATCCCCTATGTCGCGATGCTGCTGATCATGGTGGGTACGTCGTTCTACCAGACTCTGCAGACGCAACGCGCGAGCCCGCAGGGCGCGGCATCGCAGCAGCAGCAGATGATCCTTCGTGTCATGCCGCTGTTCTTCGGGTTCATCGGCTGGAGTTTCCCGGTTGGGCTGGTCCTCTACTGGACGGTCTCCAACCTCTTCATGATCGGGCAACAGACTCTGCTGCTTCGAGCCGGGCACATCGGGCCCGAAGCGCTGGAGCGCCGCATGGCGGAGCAGAAGGCCAAGATGGCGGCCCAGGCCGACAAGCCACAGAAGAAGGGCTTCATGGCCGGCATGATGGAACGCGCCGACGAGGAGCGGAAGCGCCGCGGAACGGCGCCGGCGAAGGATCCCAAGGGATCGACAGGGACCCAGTCCAAGGGTTCTTCCGGGGCGAGTCGTGGTCCGCGCAAGCCGCCCAAGAAGCCCGGGTCCGGTGGGGGGAAGCGCGGTGGCTGACGAACGCCTCCCGGGCAACGGAGATCTCGACGAGCTCGAGGTGCAGGCCGACGCGGCCGCGGACTTCATCGAAGAGCTGCTCTCACGGATGGACATCGACGCGATCGCCGAGCCGAACGAACATGCCGGGCACATGTACGTCGACATCCTCGACGGCCCGGAAGACGACATGTCGTTGCTAATCGGCAGTAACGGCCAGACGTTGGAGGCGATCCAGGAACTCACGCGCATGGCCGTCGGGCGACGACTCGATCAGCGCGTGCGGGTCATCGTTGACGTCGAGGACTACCGGAAACGTCGAGAGGAACGACTCGGAGAACGAGCCCGAGAGCTCGCCGAGCGTGTCCGCGAGACCGGCCGCGAGGAAGAGCTGGAACCGATGAACTCCTACGAGCGCAAGCTCGTCCATGACGCGGTGGCGGAGATCGAGGGCGTGGAGACGCTCTCTCGAGGGGAAGACCCGGAGCGATACGTCGTCATCAGTCCCGCCTGAACGAGACTCCTGGGTCGCGCCTGCGATCGATCGAAAACGGCCATATCGGCCTAGCTTGCGTGATCCCACGGGCGGGAGATGTTTCACGTGAAACATGAGGGTTGGGAGGGGATCCAGGACCTCGGTGCCTCCGTGGACATCCCAACGATCGGCGTGCTCGAACGGTTCGAGGCATCCTTGCTGGGGCGAGCCATTCCCATGGGCATGGTCGCCGCCTCTGATGCGCCCAGGATCCGCGAACGGCATGTCCTCGATTCCCTGCGCGCCGCTCCCCTGCTGCCGGCTGCGGGAAGCGTGTGCGACCTCGGCTCCGGGGCTGGGCTGCCGGGCATGGTGTTGGCCATGGTGAGGCCCGACCTCCGGTTCGTGCTCGTCGAGGTTCGACGCAATCGCGCTGGGTTCCTCACAGATTCCATCGCAGACCTCGGCCTCACCAATGTGCGCGTGCACGGACGCCGACTGGAGACCTTCAGGGAGCCCGTCGCCGTCTGTCTGGCCCGCGCGTTCGCCGGTCCCGGGCGCTCATGGGAAGCCGCGAGCCGCATCCTCGAGCCACAGGGCCGATTGATCTACTGGGCGGGTCAGAGCTTCGACACCTCGATCGACCTGCCCGAGCACGTGAGCTCCCGGCTTTTCCAGACTCCGACCCTTGCACGGTCGGGCCCGCTGGTTATCATGGCGCGGCAGTGACCAATGCTCCTTCCGGCGTCAACGCCGCCCCGAGCCCCACATCTCGCTCGAGCTCCAAGGGCGTGTCGTCGGCCACATCGTCAGCGAAGCGGGCCAAGGCGAGGACGAAGAAGCCCATCCCGGTTCCTCCCGAGACCCCCGGCCTCGCGCGCATCGTCGCCATCGCGAACCAGAAGGGTGGGGTTGGCAAGAGCACAACAGCGGTGAGCCTCGGCGCTGCACTCGCGGATCTCGAGTATCGCGTGTTGGTCGTCGACCTCGATCCCCAGGGTAACGCCTCGACCGGCATGGGGATCCGCCACGAAGCGCGAGCGATCACGGTCTACGACGTAATCGTCTCCGAAGCCGCCGTCGACGACGCGATCGTGCAGACCCCCGTTCGGCACCTATCGGCCGTCCCCTCGACCATCGACCTCGCGGGCGCGGAGATCGAGCTGGTGAGCCAATTCTCGCGCGAGACCCGCCTGAAGAAGGCCCTCGCTCCGATCCGCGAGGGCGTCTACGACTTCATCCTGCTCGATTGCCCTCCCTCTCTGGGATTGCTCACCATCAACGCGCTGACGGCCGCGGAGGAGCTCATCGTGCCTATCCAGTGCGAGTACTACGCGCTCGAGGGCCTCGGGCAACTGCTTCGGAACGTGTCCCTCGTGCAGCAGAACATCAACCCGGGACTGCGACTCACCGGCATCGTGATGACGATGTTCGACCCGCGGACCAAGCTCTCTGAACAGGTGGTCGATGAAGTTCGGCGCTATTTCGGCGACGTCGTGTACGACGTCATCATCCCGAGGACCGTCCGACTCTCGGAGGCACCGGGATTCGGCCAGCCGATCACTGTCTACGACCCGAAGTCCAAGGGCGCCGAGTCCTACCGCGAACTCGGGCGGGAGGTCGCGCTGCGCCCCCCTCCCGACGAGCCGATGCCGGTGTACGAGGATCTCCCCACGGTGGTGGTGCCGGCGGTCGATGCGGCGGCGGCGCCGTCCGAGCCGCTCGACGAGGCGGAGCTCACGGAAGTCCCGAGGTTGCAGGATCTGTCCGAGCCGGAGCCGGACCCGGAGCCTGAGTCGAAGCCAGAGTCCGAGCCTGAGCCGGAACCGGAACCCGTGCAGGACGTGCCGGAGCCCGAGCCGGAATCGGAACCGGTACCAGAGGTCGAGACCTCTTCGAACCCTGCAGCCACTGCCGTCGGCCGGCCCCCGGCTCCTGCGATGCAGCCTTCCGCCGGGCCTCCGCCGGCCGACGCACCCACATCTACCGTTCCGCCCGCGCAGTCGGCGAGCGGGGCCCCGCCGGACGATGACGACCTGTGGGAGGCGGCCCCAGCCGCCGATGAGCGGCGAGTCGCGCCACCGACTCCCCCCGTTCCACCCGGGCATCTCCCCGAGCGCCGGGTCGTGGTCATCGACGAGAACGCCGAGACCCCAGCGTCCTCACGACCCGATCCGAGCGATGCAGGAGCGGCGGGCAACGAAGGCCGAACAGTGGGTGACATCGGAGCCACGCTCAAGGACGACGAGGGCGGCCGCAAGCGCCGGTGGCGACTGTTCCGCAAGGGAGGCGAGTGATGTCGAAGCGAGGTGGTCTCGGGCGAGGCTTGTCCGCGTTGATCCCGGGCGCGCCCGAGGCCGGCGAGGGCCCGAGCGGCCTGCTCGAGGTGCCCGTGAACGCCGTGGCGCCCAACCCCAAGCAGCCCCGAACCCAGTGGGACGCCGAGGAGATCCAAGCGCTCGCCGCGTCGATCCGCGAGGTCGGGATCCTGCAGCCGATCGTGGTCCGCCGATCGGGCGAGGAGGGATTCGAGCTCGTCGCGGGGGAGCGCCGACTTCGAGCGGCGAAGGTGGCCGGCCTCGCGACCGTTCCCGTCGTGCTGCGCGACACGGGCGACGCCGACCTTCTCCGCGAAGCGCTGATCGAGAACATCCACCGCCAGGACCTCGGGCCGATCGAGCTGGCCGAGGCGTTCCGGCAGCTGCTCGAAGACCTCGGCCTCAAGCAGGAGGACCTCGCCGAACGAGTCGGTGTGTCGCGGTCACACATCGCGAATACCATCCGATTGCTCCAGTTGCCGCTCGAGACGCAACAGCTGCTCACCGACACGAAGATCCAGGCGGGACACGCGCGGGCGCTGTTGGCGCTGGGGGATGCCGATGCTGTGAACGCGCTCGCCCTCAGGGTCGCGGCCGAGGACCTCTCGGTCCGCGAGACTGAGGACCTGGTTCGTCGATACCTCGAGCCCGCGCCGGACCGAGAGGCCATCGCCGACGTGGCGACGACGCCGCCCGGGGGCGATCCGGGCATGGCGGAAGTCGAGGAGATCCTGTCCGAGCAGCTGGCGACGCGGGTGCAGATCCAGTACGGGAAGAAGCGCGGTCGCGTCGTCATCGAGTTCGGATCGGTCGATGACCTCGAGCGCATCGTCTCCGAGATCGTCGGATCCGGTCCGGGGCTCGCTCCCGACTGACGACTCGTGCCTAAGAGGAAGGCCCGCCTCGGGCCGTCGCCGACTGGAGGACGGTCTCACACAGCTCGTTGAGGTCCATGCCGACGGACTTCGCCCCCATGGGAAGCAGGCTGGTCTCGGTCATGCCGGGGGAGACGCTCACCTCGAGCACCCACGGCAATCCGTCGGCGTCCACGATCATGTCCACCCGCGTCACATCCCGCAGCCGCAAGCTCGACCAGGCCCGCATAGCGACCTCGCGGCAGGCCGCGGCCGTCTCGTCGTCGAGTCGTGCCGGCGCGAAGTACTCCGTCGCGCCGGCCGTGTACCTGGCTGCGTAGTCGTAGGTGCCGCCCTTCGGCACGATCTCGACCGCTGGGAGTGCCTCGCCGGGCGTTCCGATCACGCCGATCGCGATCTCGGTCCCAGCGACCGCGCGCTCCACGATCGCTGCCCCGCTGTACGACAGGGCGGCCATCACGGCGGCCGGAAGATCAGACCCTCGATCCACGGTCGAGACTCCGAGGGCCGACCCGCTCCTCGATGGCTTGACCACGCAGGGGAGGCCCACGCGGTCGATCGCCGCGGCTATCGCGACGCCGGCCCCGAGGTCGCGCAGCGCCGTTCCTTCGATCGGAGCCCAGGCCGGGGTTCGCACGCCTGCCCGCTCCAGCGCGTCCTTGGCCAGGAGCTTGTCGAAGGCGACCTCGCAATCGAAGGCGGCGGTCCCCGTGTACGCCAGCCCCAACAGATCGAGCAGGCGCTGCACCGTGCCGTCCTCCCCCTCCTTGCCGTGCAGCGTCAGATAGCCGAGCTCCGTGCCTCGCTCGAGCAGCGTCTCGGCGAGGGAAACCCCGGCCGGGTCGATGAGGACGGCGTCGTGGCCGAGGTCCAGCAACGCCCCGAGCACGCGATGCCCGCCGCGCAGGGACACGTCGCACTCCGGGGTTCGCCCACCCGCCACGACCGCGAGGTTCACGGGTGCAGGCTCCTGTACAAGGCTTCCTCATCGGCCAGCAGGCCGCCGAGGCGCCCGATGCCCTCGCGGATGCGATCGACCGGTGGGTGGCAGAACGCCAGTCGCATCTGGTTCCCCCCGCGCCCGTCCGGATAGAACGCCGTGCCCGGCACGTAGGCCACCCGCCGCTCCACGGCGGCAGCGAGCATCGCTCGGGTGTCGAACCATGTCGGCAACGTCACCCACACGTAGAACCCCCCGGCAGGCCGGGTCCATGTGGCGCCCGGAGGGAAGCGCTCCTCGATCGCCTCGAGCATGGCGTCGCGTCGCGATCGGTAGATGTCGACCAGCGTGGAGAGGTTCCTTCGCCACCGCTCGTCGTCGGCGAAGTACCGCTCGGTGAGGAGCATCGTGAACGTGGACCCACACAGGTCCGCCGCTTCCTTCGCGAGCACGAGGCGCTGCACGACGGACTGCTCCGCCAACGCCCAGCCGACTCGCACACCGGGGGAGAAGACCTTCGAGACGGTGCCCAGATAGATCACGTTGTCGGGATCGAGCGTGCGGAGGGACGGCAGGGACTCGCCCTCGAAGCGCAGCATGCCGTACGGGTTGTCCTCGATGATCGGGATGCCGGCCTCACGGCAGAGGGAGGTGAGGTGTTCGCGCCGAGGGTATGACAACGTCACACCTGCGGGATTCCCGAAGTTCGGGCAGGTGTAGACGAATTTGGGACGGTCACCGCGCACCAGCGCCTCCTCAAGCAGATCGACGACCATGCCGTCGTCGTCGATGTCGATCTGCAGAAATCGGGGCTCGTAGGTCCCGAATGCGCTGAGGGCGCCGACGTACGCAGGTGCCTCCACGGCGACCAGATCGCCGGGGTCGAGGAAGATCTTCCCGATGAGGTCGAGGGCCTGCTGCGCCCCGGTGGTGATCACCATGTCTTCGGGGTTGCCCTGCACAGCCTCGGCGGCCATCAGCCGGGACAGCCGATCGCGGAGGACGGGTTGGCCCTGGCCGCCTCCGTACTGCAGCGATGTGGAGCCGTGGTCGTCGAGCACGCCACGAACGACCTCGAGCACCTCGTCGGCGGGCAGCGCCTGCACGAACGGCATGCCGCCGGCGAGCGAGACCACCTCCGGGCGGGAGGCCACGGCAAAGAGGGCGCGCACCTCCGACGCGGACATGCCCGACGTGCGGCGCGCGTAGAGATCGACGAAGCGATCGATCGAGAACTCTGCCATGGAAGGTGTCAAGGCTAGCATCGAGGGTCAGCCGCCCCGCGGTGGCTAGTCGGTCGAGGTCGCCCGCCGGAGCGGTCCTTCCTCGCTCATCCAACCACCTGCGGGAACACCCGCTCGGCCAGCACGTCGAGCATCCCGAGGTCGTCGAAGATCTCGTGGTTGAGCATGATGCGCTGCACTCCGGCGGCGGCGTACTCGTTCAGGCGCTCGACCGCCTGGTCGGCCGACCCGACGACGCAGTGCGCGCGGAGTTCGTCGAGCTCGTCTTCGAACCTGGCCACACGCATCGCCCGCGTCCGGGCCTGCTCGATGACGCGCATGGCCTCGGCCTCGGTCTCCCCCACGTAGCACCAGGTCATGACCGAGGTCGTGAGCGTCTCCTGCCCTCGGCCGTCGGCGTCGAGGCGGTCACGGACCCTGCCGAACCGCTCGCGCGCCTGCTCGGGAGAAGGCCCCACCGTGTTGAACTCGTCGGCCCAGCGTGAGACGAGCTCGGCGATGCGGGGGCCACCGTTGCCCCCGACCACGATCGGGGGGTGCGGTTCCTGTTCCCCCTTGGGCGCGAACGGCACGTCGTCGAGCTGATAGTGCTTGCCCTGAAACGAGAACCGTCCTTGGGTGAAGAGCCCGTGCACGATCTCGAGCTGTTCGGTCAGCAGGTCGAACCGCGTCGGCGTGTCCGGGAACGGGAACCCGTGGGTGCGATGCTCCTCCTCCCACCACCCGGCGCCGATCCCGAGCTCGACGCGGCCTCCGCTGACGCGATCGACCGTGACCGCCGCTTTCGCCAGCACGGCGGGGTGACGGAAGGTCACCGGGGAGACGAGGGTGCCGAGGCGGATCGTGGACGTCGAGGCCGCGAGCGCTCCGAGGACCGTCCAGGCGTCGGAGGACCCGCGGTCGTGATCGCGGTTGCGCATCACGCTCAGGTAGTGGTCGGAGGTGAAGATGGCGTCGAAGCCGAGACGTTCCGCGGCGCGCGCGGCGTCGAGCCAGGCGTGCCAGGTGACGCCTTCCTGGCCCTCGAGCATCAGGCAGAAGCGCACGGCGCGTAGCATAGCGGCGCGATGTCGACGCCTCTCGATGAGCCGGTCGTTGAGCCGCGTCCGCACCTGACCGAGCCCCAACGAGCGGTGCGAGCGTTCATGCTCGGAGCAGCGCTCGGTGGCCTCCTCTGGCTCGCCGAGCGTGGGCGCCCACGCGATCAGTCTCGGAAGTAGCGCCGCACCCCGGCGGCGATCGCCTTGCCGACGGTCGTCGGGAACGCCGGGTCCGCAATCGACGCACCCCCCCGCTCGCTGGTGGCGGGCACGGGCTCGACCTGGACCGCGGGCATCCTGGTCTCGCGCAGCATCGAGACCGTGAGGCGCTGAAGGTGGCCGCTCGTGCCGAGGGTCCCCTCGAGCTCCTCGAGGATGAGCTGGGCGAGGAGCATGCCCGCGGGGGAGTGGGTGTGGTGGCTGCCGAAGTAGGAGCAGGTCGGTCCCGACGCCTCCGGATGCCCGGCGGTGAGCTCGATCGTCACGCACATCGCGGCGCCCATCTCGTTCGCGACCTGCGCCCGTTCGAGCGCGCCGAGCGGTTCGTCGGGACCGCGGAGGATGTGGGGGTCGGCCCCGCTCGAGGCCAGCTCGCGGGCGAGCTCATCGGCGACGGCGTAGGTACAGGTGCTCCAGGCCTCACCAGGGTCGCCCGGGTCGATCGCGAGCACCTGCCCCACGATCGAAGCCCGCCGTCCAAGGAGCTCTTCCTCTTCGCGCACGAGCGCCCTGCTCGGCGCCGATTCCAGCGGGCGCATGCGATCGAGTGTCGAGATCGTGTGTAGGCCGACGATGCCATCGGGCTCGTCACCCACGTTGCGCTGGAACTCTCGCAGGGCGCGGTCGGTCGTCGGGCCGAACATGCCGTCCTCACGTCCGGCGTCGAATCCCAGGGCGTTGAGCTTGCGCTGCAAGGCTCGGACGTCGTCGCCGCGGAAATAGGGCGAATGCAGGTACAGCGTTCGGTCGCCGAGACGGTATCCGGCCTCGACCAGCTGCGCCCAGGTATCGCCCCCCACGAGCCCGTCGACCCGCAGGCTGCGCCCGGCCTGGAAGGCGCGGACGGCTCGGTCGGTCGACGGCCCGAACCTGCCCCCCAGCTCGTCGTCCGCGATGGCGAGATCGAGCCCGGTCAGTCGCTCCTGGATGTCGCCGACCTCGGGTCCTTCATCGCCGAGGCGGTAGATGCGCACGCGACGAGTCTGCGGGGTGCCGACGGTCAGCGGCAACCGGACAGGCGGAGGTCGATCCTTACGACGATTCCGTGAGGTGAGGCTCGAGGTCGCGCAGGATCGCGTCCTTCGGCTTGGCGCCGATCACCCTTGCCACCTCCTGCCCACCCTTGAACAAAATCAGGCTAGGGATGCTCATCACGCCGTAGGTGCGCGTTGCCTGGGGATTCTCATCGATGTTCAGCTTCACGACGCGCAGGGCCGTGCCCTTCTCCTGGCCGATCTCCTCGACCACCGGCGAGACCATGTGGCACGGCACGCACCACTCAGCCCAGAAATCCACGAGCACGGGGGTCTCTGAATCCAGCACCGATGCCTGGAACTCCTGGTCGGTCACGCTGTTCATGTTCGCCATCGTCGTCGGTCTCCTCGCTCGGCCTGCGGTCGGCGCAGGGCTGCCTGACGCTACAACGCCCGGACTGGCCGATGGGATTCCCGGCCTAGCCGGCGGTATGGGCCAGTTCTTCCAAGAAGCGCTCGGCATCGATCGCCGCCTTGCATCCCTGGCCCGCCGCCGTTACCGCCTGCTTGTAGATCGTGTCGGTGACGTCGCCCGCCGCGAACACACCGGGCACGCTCGTCGAGGTGCGTGGCTCGTCCACGAGCACGTAGCCGTTCGGATCGAGGTCGATCTGTCCGGCGAACAGGGCCGTATTCGGATCGTGCCCGATCGCCATGAATACCCCATCGGTCGCCATCTCGCGCTCCTCGCCCGTGACGGTGTCGGCGAGCCGGACCCCCGTGACGCCATCGTGGCCCAGGATCTCGGCGACGGTCGAGTTCCAGATCACGTCGATCTTGGGGTTCGCGAGTGCGCGCTCCTGCATGATCTTCGACGCGCGGAACTCGTCGCGCCGGTGCACGATCGTCACGTTCGACGCGAACTTCGTGAGATACGTGGCCTCCTCCATCGCGGAGTCGCCGCCCCCGACCACGACGAGCTCGCGGTCTCGGAAGAAGAACCCGTCGCACGTGGCGCAAGCGCTGACTCCCCGCCCGCGCAGCTGCTCCTCGCCAGGCACGCCGAGCCACCGAGCGCTCGCACCGGTCGAGATCACGATCGTCCGCGCGTGCCATTCCTGGTCGCCTGCCCTCACCAGGAACGGACGCGACGACAGGTCGACGTCGGTGACGTGCACGGGCAGCACCTCGGCGCCGAAACGGGCCGCTTGCTTCTCGAACCGATCCATCAGCTCGGGTCCCAACAGCCCGTCGGGGAACCCGGGGTAGTTCTCGACGTCGGTGGTGAGCATCAGCTGACCGCCCGCATCGAGGCCCTTGAGCACAACGGGGGCCAGGTTCGCGCGAGCCGCGTACAGGGCCGCCGTGTAGCCCGCGGGCCCCGATCCGATCACGATCACGTTGCGGTCGTCAGTCATGGTGCGGGAATCCTCCCATAGGCATGAACGCACGGGCATCCCAGGACATGCCCGTGCCCCGATTGCGACCGCGGGCGTGACTGCTACAGACTCGCCGACGTGATCGTGAGGATCGAGCAATCCTCGACCGACGCGACCCAGACGGAGACGGTGTCTGGAGGCTGCCCCGCTCCGGGGCCTTCGACCACGGTGCCGAGGAAGGCCGGTGTGCCTTCGAACGTCGCCCGAGCGATCTGCACGAGCCTGCCGGGATACTCGGGGAAGGCAAGCCGCAGGCACCGTCGCGCCCTGGCAGACGCCGCGCTCCCGGCGTATCGCGCTGCGTCATCGGCGGAGACCACCGGAGCGCCGAGCTCGTCGACGGCTCCGTCTGCAGCGGGCGTGCCGGCTCGGAGCCGTGAAGCGAACGTCGTCGCCTTCGCTTCGGTGGCTGCCTTGTCGTAGTCGGAGTCGTCGATCTCGAGACGCAGGCGCTCTTCGCCGAGGGCCGCGGCTTCGACACCGGCGTCGCCGGCCGCGGTCTGAGCGTCGTCGTCGCCCGTTCCCAGCCGAGGCAGGACGAGGGCGATCAACACCACGACCGCCGCCGCCGCGAGCACCGGTACCACCTTGGCCCACGGTGGTGAGTGCGTCCGCTGCGGGCTCGAGAGCGCGGCCACCCGCTCAGGGGAGAAGCGTGCCGCGAGGTCGGGCGCGGGCGCCTCAGGCAACATGCGCAGCGCCGTTCGCCCGGCCGAGGCGAGCGCCACCTCGCCCCGGCATCGGCCGCACGAGACGAGGTGCGCCTCGATGACGGCGCGCTCATCGGCGGCGAGCGTGCCGTCGACGTAGTCGGCGAGCTGATCGGTGGGGTGCGTCACGGCGTTCCCTCCGACGTCCCGGGCCGCATGACCGGTTCCCGGGGCGTGAGACCCATCGCCCTCGCGAGCGCCACCCGCCCTCGGTGCACCCGGGACTTCACCGTGCCGACCGGCACGTCGAGGATCGCCGCGATGCGCTCGTACGGCAGGTCCTGCACGTCGGCGAGCACGACCGCGATGCGGAACTCCTCGGCGATCGAGGCTAGCGCCGCCGCCGCATCGATCGTGCTGCCGACCTCGTCTGCATGGTCCTCGATCGGCTGTCCGGGTTCGGGTTCGGCGCCCTCGTCGGGCGCGACGTGCAGCATCGGGCGGCGGCGAGCTCGTCGGAGCTCGTCGTAGCAGGCGTTCATCGTCACCCGGTGAAGCCACGTCGTGAACGCCGCCTCGCCCCGGAACCCGTCGAGCTTCCGCAACACGGTGAGGAACGTGTCCTGCGCGACGTCGCTCGCGCTGTCGGGGTCGCCGAGCACCCGCACGCACAGGGCGTACACCCGCCGTTGGTGACGCTCCACGAGGGCTGTGAACGCCGAGGCATCGCCGGCCCGGAAGCGACGGATGAGTTCCTCGTCGCGGTCCGACTCGAGCTCGGTCACGGAGTCGAACGCTACACGTTCGAAGGGCCGTTGGTCTCCGACACGAGTACCTCGACGTACTCCTCCGTTGGGCCGAACCTGTGGGCGAGGACAGTGTTGGCGACGGCCTTCAGGGTGATGGTCACGCGGCCCGTGGGTGGGTCGACCTTGCAACCGTTGCGCCCCATATTCAGCGCGGGAGCCTGAGCCTCGACGCTGGCGCTCGCGACGTCACAGGCCTCCGCGACGTCGTGCTGGCTTCGGAACGCCGCGGCAGCGTCGCTCGCCGCCTCCGTGGCGACGTCGGACAGCTTGAAGGTCGTGAGGGCGATCGATACCGTGTCGACGGCGGCCACGCCGAGCACGGCCACGAGCAGCAGCCAGAACACCGCCGCCTTGCCCACCAGCCCCGACTGGTCGCGCCATCTCGTCAGTCTCATCCGCGGAACCTCCTGCGCACCGCACCGACCACGTCATCGACCTCTTCGAGCCCCAACATGAGGGCTCCGCCGAGATAGATCAGGAGGCCCGTGCCGATCGCACCAAGCACCTGGATGAGGAGGCCGACGACGGTCTGCACGTCCACGACGACGGCGATGGCTCCGGCGACCGCGTACGCGGCGCCGGCCATCACGGCGGCGGCAGGCACGACGCGCGCGATCGTGGCCCACACCCGCCGGCCGTCGAGGGAGCCGAGCTGGGGCCGCAGCAGCGACAGCCCCACGACGGCCGCGAAGACGTAGGAGACGGCGTGGCCAACCGCGAGGCCGGGCACGTCCCATCCGATCGTGCGCACGAGCAGCACGTCGACCACGATCGTCACGGCCGCCGCGCCGATGTTGACGAGTGCGGGGGTGCGGCTGTCCTGCGTGGCGTAGAACGTGCGGGTGATCAGCTGGAACGCCGAGAAGAACGGCAGCCCCAGCGCGAAGCCCTGAAGGGTGCGTGCGATCAGGATCGCGTCCGCCTCGTTGGCGGCGCCGTAACGCAGCAGCAGTGTGACGATGGGCTCTGCGAGCACGAGGTACGCGAAGGCCGCCGGCACGATGATGACGATCGTGTCGCGCATCCCGAGCGAGAACCGCTCGCGGACGCCGGCGCGGTCGTCGTCGCTCCACCGTTCGGCCATCGCCGGCAGCAGCGCGGTGAAGATCGACACCGCGAAGATCGAGTGCGGCAACAAGAAGATGATGAAAGCCGTCGCGTACACCTGGAACCGAGCGACGCCGATGCCGCCGGCGAGCACGTTGATCACGAGGTAGGCGGCCTGGTTGGCGGCCACGTAGACGAGGACCCATCCGGACAGGCGCACGATGCGGCGGATGCCGGGATGGTTCCAGCCCCGGGTGAGGCGCCATCGGAACCCCGTGCCACGCAACGACGGCCACAGCGCCACCGTCATGGCGACGACCCCCAGCGTCGTGCCGGCACCGAGCACGGTCTTCTCCAGCCATGTGATGTCCTGCACCGAGGGCGTGCCGCCGGCGAGGAGCGCGGAATAGGTCGCGAACGCGGCGATCGCGACCAGGTTGTTCAGGACGGGCGCGAACATCGGAGCTGCGAAGCGTCGCTCCGCGTTCAGCAGCCCGCCCGCGATCGCGCCGATCCCGTAGAAGATCACCTGCGGCATGAACCACCGCAGCAGGAAGACGCCGAGATCGATCTGGGCCTGTCGGTCGGGAGCGTCGGAGGCGACGAGATACAGGTGCATGATCTGCGGTGCGAACACGACCCCGACGAATGCCACGATCGAGAGCAGGACGAGCGCGAGCGTCAACACCCGCCGGCCGAGGTCGAACGCGGCCTCCCTGCCGCTCCGCCGCTGGTGGTCCACGAACACGGGCACGAAGACGGAGGTCAGGATGCCGCCGAGGACCAGCTCGTACACGATGTTCGGCGTCGTGTTGGCCCGGGTGTACACATCGCCGAGCGCACCGACCGTCACGCCGAGCGCCGCGGTCTGGACCGCGATCCGCACGTATCCGGTCAGGCGCGACAGCGTGGTGCCGACCGTCATCACGGCCGTGTGCCGCACGTAGGCGCCGGTCGAGTCGACGGCGTCCGGGGCCGGGGTCAACGGTTCAGTCGTCGGACGAACCTCCTGGACCAGAGGAGCAGCAGCAGCGCCCCGGCGCCGGCGGTGATCCAGAGAGCGACGGCGTTCACGGCGGTCGTCCGAACAGCCAGGTTCTGGTCGTCGCCGAGATCTCGCCCCGAGGGCGACTTCGTCTTCACGCGGATCGTCTGCGGACCGCTCGCTTTCGCAACGACGTCGAACGTCACGATCTGATCGGGTCCCGTGAGCGTCACGGTTTGCAGACCTCCGCCCGGGAAGTCGAACGAGGACGAGCGGAGCTGCACCCGGACGGTGAGTGGGGCGGGACCCGGATCGCCCATGCGCAGCGGCAATGAACCTTCGGTCGAGGTCATCAGGAACTCCTGCTGCACGTCAGGCAGCACGCGGCGGAAGATCGAGTCGGTTGCGGCGTTGACCTGGTCGTACCAGCGGCGACCGTCGAGCGGATCCGCCACATACTGCCCGGCTTGGGCGAACAGCAGGTTGCGTTCGAGGCGGTCGGGTTGTGCGCTCGGCTCAACGAGCATCGATCGGAACGCGGTCACGTCGCGCCGTTCCTGACGGATCGCCTCCACATAGTCACGGGGGAACCGAGCCGTCGATGCGATGACTTCCGCCTCTTCCTGCGCGGGGTTGATCCGCTCGGCGAACGCGTCCGCGTGTGCCGCACGGAGGAACGGCGCCTCCGAGAGGCGGCGGAGGAGCGGGCGCCAGATGTCGGGCGGCAAGGAGGCGGGCATCGCGACGGCGACGCCTCGCACGGTCTCGGTGCCGTCGGGCTGGGGCCCGGGCACCGGCTGTTCCCTCCATATCGTCGCGAGCTCGCCGAACACGGCCTGGGCGGCCCGAACCGGATCGGCGAGCAGCACGGGATCACCGAGGAGCCCTTGCACGTCGGGGTCTGGCAGCACGAGGTCGAGGGGGACCCCGGTGCCGGCGCTCGACGTCGCGACGGGTGGCGGGGCGAAGTCGTTGGGTTGCTGGGGGCGCACGACGCTGTCGGGATCGGCGAGGATCGTCGTCACGCCGTGGCTGGCCAGCCACGTCAGGCTGGCGTCGTCCACCTCGCCGCCGGGGGGCCTCGCGACCGTGGGTGTGGGGGTCGAGGTCAGGCGGGCGTCGATCGTCGCGACACCGAGTGCCTCCTGCTGCTCGAGGTCGGGAGCCAGCCCTCCGGAGAGGAGCGACGGGAGCATGGGTGCCGCGAAGGGCGTGGCGATCACCCCCACGTCGGGTTCGGCGGCGATCTCGCGCAGCGACCGAAGCAACGCGGACGCATCCGTGGCCGGCGGCTCGTCGGCTTGCACGACCTCGCCGTCCACACGCTCGTACCCGTCGGACATGCGGGCCAGCTGATCGAGCACGGCGGGCACGACGACGAGGTCGATGGCGACCGGCTCATCGGATCCCACGATCGAGGTGGCGATGGCGTCGACCTGCTGAGCGAGGCCGCCCTCGGGCGCGATGGCCGCCTCGAAGGCCGGATCGTCGAGGCGTCCCTGCGGGTCGAAGGCGATGGGCGCGCCGAACTCCGACCACCAGGCGAGCTGGATCGGAACCTCGGGTATTCGCACCAGGTGCACGAGGGGCGTATCGAGGGTCGCGATCTGGGTGCCGCCGCTCCGCAGGTCGACGCGAGCCGGGTACACGAGGGAGTCGGTGTCGCTCACGAGGTCGAGCGAGCCGAGGTCGAGTCGGATCCTGAAGGTCCGGGACGCGCCCGGATCGATCGTGCCCGGCTGCCCGTCGGTGTTGACGTAGATTAGGGTGCCGGTCGGTCCTTCGACGAGGGAGTTCTCGTAGTCGAGGCGCGAACGGATCTCCTCCCCAATCGTGAAGCCGACCGAAAGATCTTCGATCGGCGTGTCGCCGGTGTTTCGAGCTCGGATCACAAGCTTGACGTCGGACGTGTCGGGCGTCGTGTACGGCGTCTGGGCCTGCAACGTGAGCTCGACGATGGGTTCCTGCGCGCGCGCCCAACCCGGCACGAGCAGCGTCGAAGCGAGAAGGAGGAACGACGTGAGCGCGCCGAGCGCGCGGAAGATCGTCATGGCGACGGTACCCATCGTAGCCGGGGCGGGTTCAGCTCCTGAACAGCTCCGAGGCCTCCACCACTCCGTATGCACATGCCACGATCAGCAGGAATCCTCCGACCAGCCGGCGAAGTGTTCGCTCCCTCGTCCCGAGCGCGAGGTTGGCGCCGAGGCGCGCGCCGGGCACCGCTCCGAGCGTGACTACCAGGAACAGCGGCCAATCGATGTGGCCAAGCGCGGCATGCACGATTGTGCCCGGAACGACCAGGGCGACGATCGCGAGCAGCGACGTCCCGAGCGCGCGCTTGAGCGGCATGCCCAGCCACCCGGCCATCAGCGGCACCATCACGAGCCCGCCGCCGATGCCCAACAGGCCGCTCACGAACCCCGCGAGCAGCCCGATGCCCGCGAACGTCCACGGCGCCGGTTCGAGCGTCGGCCCCCCGCCCGTGCGACGGGCGCGAATGACGCTCACCGCCTGGTACCCGAGGAGCGCGGCGGTGATCACGAGCAGCAGGTGGGTGTCGACGAGCGTCGTCAGCAGGGCCCCGATGATCGATGCGAGCACCCCGGGGCCGATCATCCACAGGGCCGCCCGCCCGTCGATCTCGCCCGCCTTGCGATAGGTGAGGGTGCCGGTGAGCGCCGTGGGCAGGATGACCGGCAGGGGTGTCGCGAGCGCCACGATCGGCGACGTGCCCACCATGGTCTGGAGGCCGGGCGTCATCACGATGCCTCCGCCCACTCCGAACACGCCCGAGAGCACACCGGCCACGAGGCCGATCGAGAAGGCGAGCAGCCCCTCGATGAGCGTCATCGCCGGATCGCCCGACCCTGCGCTGGGCTCATGCGAGGATCTCGGCCGCCCGCCCGAGCACCTCTCGTTCGCCTCGGTACGCGGCCCGCTTGAGCGCGCGTTCCAGAGGGAACCAGCGGATCTCCTCCATCTCGTCGTCGCGATCATCGGGGTCGCCGCCGGTGCATCGCATCAGGAAGAAGTGCACGGTCTTGCGGATCCGGGTCTCCTCCCACACGTAGAAGTAGCGCGTCTCCCCGAGCGAAGACTCGATCTCCGCCGTGTATCCCGTCTCCTCGAGGACCTCGCGCATCGCGGCGTCTTCGAGCGACTCGCCGGCTTCGATGCCGCCCTTCGCGAGCCCCCACGCAAGGCCGCCGCGCCTCGTGCGCCGAGAGGCCAGCACCACCTCGATCCCCTCGCCGTCCCGTCGGTAGACGACGCCGCCGGCCGACACCTCCTGCTGCACTGGCGCCCCGTGTCCTCGGGCGGCGGTCGCCTTCTTGCGCCGCCGCCGCCGCTTGGATCGCGGCCGGTCGGGGGTGGGCTCGTCGGTCACGCGAGAATCCTAGCCGTGCGACTCAGGTGGGCTCCGATGAAGGCCGATGGAAACCTCGTGACCCACGGCGCCCGTGGGTCGAACGGAGGCTGCCGTCGGCGATGGACGTCAACGAACTGCTGCGATACACGGTCGAGCGTGGCGCGAGCGACCTGCACCTGAAGGTCGGGAACGTGCCGTTCGTGCGCATCGACGGCCAGCTGACGCCTGGAGAGTTCGTGGAGCTCACGGCCGACGACACCGAGACCGCGGCGGCGGCGTTGATGTCGGAGCACAAGAAGCGCGAGTTCGCCGAGACGAACGAGGCGGACCTCGGCTACACGCTCCCCGGCGTCGGACGGTTCCGGGTGAACGTGTTCCGCCAGCGGGGGGTCGTGGGCCTGGCGATCAGGCGCGTGCGCAGCGAGGTCCCGACCTTCGACGAGCTCCGACTGCCGAGGGTGATGAGTGCCCTCGCCGACTCGCCACGGGGTCTGGTGCTCGTCACGGGCCCGACCGGAACCGGCAAGACCACCACCATCGCCTCGATGATCGGGCACATCAACCGCACCCGCCGCACCCACATCGTGACGATCGAGGATCCGATCGAAGTGATGCATGATGACGCGCTCTCGATCATCCAGCAGCGAGAGATCGGTCTCGACACCGATTCGTACGCGAACGCGTTGCGGCACGTGATCCGCCAGGACCCTGACGTGATCTTCGTGGGTGAGATCCGCGACGGCGATTCCGCGATGTCGGCGATCCAGGCGGCGGAGACCGGGCACCTGGTGATCTCGACGCTCCACACGATCGACTGCATGGAAACGATCAACCGCATCCTCGACCTGTTCCCGCCTCATCAGCAGAAGGAGGTGCGGACGTCGTTCGCCGGCTCTCTGCGCGGCATCGTCTCGCAACGTCTGGTCGCCAAGGTCGACGGCAAGGGCCGGGTGCCAGCGGTGGAGGTATTGATCAACACCGGGCGCGTGTTCGACCGTATCGTCGACCCCGCGATCACCGACCAGATCGTGGACGTGATCGCTGAAGGCGACTTCTACGGGATGCAGACGTTCGATCAGTCGCTCGTGCAGCTCACGAAGGAAGGGCTGGTCGCCGAGGAGGAGGCGCGCCGAGCGGCGTCGAATCCGCACGACTTCGACCTGCAGATGCGCGGCGTGCTCGATCGCCTGTCGCTGGGAGACGGCGAGGGGCTTCCGTTCTAGACGGGTCTCTCGCAGCTCGATCCACCGATCGGGTTGACGACGCCGCTCCAGAGCGTGTCATGCTCCTGCGATGCAACGGGCATCCGGCGGTGTCGTTCCCGGTCTGAGGGCGCTCCGCGAGTATCGCCGGGAGTGGCTGCCGAAGGACATCGTCGCCGGTCTGGTGCTCACGGCGCTGCTCGTGCCCCAGGGCATGGCATACGCCGAGCTCGCGGGGTTGCCCGCCGTCACCGGCCTCTACACCTCGATCCTCTGTCTGCTCGGATACGCCCTCTTCGGCCCCTCACGGATCCTGGTGCTCGGCCCGGATTCGTCGCTCGGCCCGATGATCGCGGCCACGATCGCGCCGCTGGTGTTGGCCGACGGCGATCCTGCGCGAGCGATCGCCCTCGCCTCGATGCTGGCGCTGATCGTCGGCGCGGTCATGATCCTCGCGGGCGTCGCGAAGCTCGGCTTCGTGGCGGACCTGCTCTCGAAGCCGACGCAGATCGGCTACATGAACGGGCTCGCGCTCACGATCCTGATCGGCCAGCTGCCGAAGCTGTTCGGCTTCTCGGTGGACGCGGACGGCCTAATCGACGAGGCGGCCGGGTTCCTCGAGGGCGTGGCCGATGGAGAGACCGTGGGGGTAGCGCTCGCGATCGGCGTCGCGAGCCTGCTGATCATCTTCGGGCTGCAGCGACGGCTGCCGAAGCTGCCCGCGGTGCTGATCGCGGTTGTCCTCGCGATCTTGGCCGTTGAGGTGTTCGATCTCGTCGAGCGGGGCGTGTCGGTCGTCGGCCCCCTGCCGGGCGGGTTCCCGCCGCTCACGATCCCCGACGTGTCGTGGTCCGACCTGCCGGTACTGGTCGGCGGCGCTCTCGGCATCGCCCTCGTCGCGCTCGCCGATACGATCTCGACCGCCTCGGCGTTCGCCGCGCGCCAGGGTCAGCACGTGCGCGGCAACCAGGAGATGATCGGCATCGGCGTCTCGAACGTGGCGGCAGGGCTGTTCCAAGGATTCCCCGTGAGCACGAGTGGCTCTCGGACGGCGGTCGCCGAGCAGGCGGGGGCGAAGAGTCAGGTGACGGGCGTCGTCGGCGCGCTCGCGATTCTCCTCTTACTGCTCGTGGCCCCCGGCCTGCTTCGGAACCTGCCGCAACCGACCTTGGCCGCCGTCGTCATCGCAGCGTCGGCCTCGCTCGCCGACATCCCGGCGACGGTCCGGCTCTGGAAGCAGCGACGCACCGAGTTCACGCTGTCGGTCGCGGCGTTCCTCGGCGTGGCCTTGCTCGGCGTGCTGCCGGGCATCGTCATCGCCGTCGTGCTGTCGATCCTCAACGTCTTCCGGCGCGCATGGTGGCCGTATCAGACGCGGCTCGGAAGGGTCGACGGCTTGCCCGGGTTCCACGATGTGCGGCAGTACCCGAACGGTGAGCAGCTGCCCGGCCTGGTGATGTACCGGTTCGATGCTCCGCTGATCTTCGCGAATTCCCGCGCGTTCCGAGAGGAGATCACCGAGCTCGTGCAGGCGACGCCGGGCCTGCGGTGGATCGTCGTGGCGTCCGAACCGATCACCGACGTCGACACCACTGCCGCCGACATGCTGGAGGATCTCGACGTTTGGCTCAACGAGCGCGGTGTCTCGCTCGTGTTCGCCGAGATCAAGGATCGGGTCCGGGAGAAGATCGAGCGCTACGAGCTGACCCGCACGATCGACCCGAGTCACTTCTTCCCCACGATCGAGGCGGCGGTCGCCGCGTATCGGGCCGAGTTCGGTGAACGATGGCAGCCCTCGCAGGAGGATCCCACATGACATCGACAAGCACGCAGGTGCGAGGGCCTTCGGGGCTGGAGCGAGTCGCCGCCACGATCGCGCTCGTCGCCTTGGTGGCAGCGATCGCGATCGTGGCGCTCACCGTGGCCGGCAATATCGCGAACCTCGTGGCCGCCAGCATCGGCCTGGGGATCGCGATCGTGGGGTTCTGGTACTCGCTGTCTCGGCAGGGGGTGGTCCGTGTCGTGGCATTGGGTCTGATCGTGGTCGGCATCGCGCTCGTCGTGTGGGTATTCGTCGGCGGTGAGCCCGACTACTGGCCTTGGGTGGCGGCTGCGATGGTCGCGGCGGTCTCCGTCGGTGCCGCGGCCTATGCGCTCCGAGGCCCGAGGGCCAGGGCACGCTCGGCGGGTCTGGCGGCACCGAAGCCGCGGCACCCGGTGTTGTTGATGAACCCGAAGTCCGGGGGCGGCAAGGCCGAGAAGTTCGAACTCGAGCGAGAGTGTCGCGAGCGCGGCATCGAGCCGATCGTGCTTCGACCGGGAGACGACCTGAGGCAGCTGGCCGAGGACGCCGTGGCCCGCGGCGCCGACGTGATCGGCATGGCCGGCGGCGACGGGTCGCAAGCCGTCGTGGGCACGGTGGCGAGCGCCCACGACATCCCCCACGTCGTCATCCCCGCGGGCACGCGCAATCATTTCGCCCTCGACCTCGGGCTCGATCGCGACGATGTCGTCGGCGCGCTCGACGCGTACGAGGACGGCGTGGAACGGGCGATCGACCTCGCGGAGGTGAACGGCCGGGTCTTCGTGAACAACGCCTCCCTGGGCGTGTACGCGAAGATCGTGCAGTCGCCCGCGTACCGCGACGCGAAGGTGCAGACCGCGCTCGAGATGCTGCCCGACCTGGTCGGTCCCGACGCGGAGCCGATCGACCTGCGGTTCACCGGACCCGACGGTGAGGAGGTGGAAGGGGCGGTCGTGGTCCAGGTGTCCAACGACCCGTACGAGCTGCGTCACTCCAAGGGTCGCGGCACCCGGGAGCGGGTCGACCTCGGGGTGCTCGGCGTGCTCGCGGTGAACCTCTCGAGCGCGTCGGACGTGCAGCGGCTCCTCTCGCTGCAGGCCACCGGGCAGCTCGACCGGTTCGAAGGGTGGCGTGAGTGGACGACCGAGCGCTTCGAGGTGCGCTCCGAGGGGCCGGTCGAGGTGGGAGTCGACGGGGAGGCCCTCACGATGGATCCGCCCCTGGCGTTCGCCACGAGACCGGGAGCGTTGCGTGTGCGGATCCCCAGACATGCGCCCGGGCTCTCGCCGGCCGCCGCCGCCGTGTACATCACGTCTGCGACCACCGTCCGCCAACTGTTGTCCATCGCGGCCGGAAGGGCGGAGGCGACGTGAGTGACCCTGACGGGCCGCCCACGCCGGCCGACCCGGACGGGCCGCCCACGCCGGCCATCGGCGCCGGGCCGCCTTCCGATCGGCTCGCCGACCGACTGGAGTCCCGGCCGTCGGCGCCCGCCGACCGTGTCGTGGTGCACGTGCTCCGAGAGCTGGCCGACGTCGACACGGCCGTCTACCGTGCGATCGCCGCCACCCCCACGCCGACGCTCGATGGTCCACTGCGCGCCCTCACGAACGCGGCCGACCGTTCGAAGCTCTGGCTCGGCGCCGCGGCGGTGATGTTCGCGCTCGGTGGGCGGAGGGGCCGCCGAGCCGCGATCACCGGCGTCGCTGCGATCGGCGTGACGTCGGCGGTCGTGAACCTGCCGATGAAGCTCGCGGGTCGACGCCGACGCCCCGACGCCGACGCGGCCGGCGTGCCCGCGGAGCGGCGGGTCCAGATGCCGACGTCGGCGTCGTTCCCCTCCGGCCACTCGGCGTCGGCCGCGGCATTCGCCTCGGCGGTCTCCTCGGTCACGCCGGTGCTCGGGGGGCCGCTCGGGATCGCGGTCGCGACGGTCGGCTACACCCGGGTCCACTCGGGGGTGCACTACCCGGGCGATGTGATCGGCGGGGTCGTGGTCGGCGCGTCGATCGGGGAGGCTGTCGCATGGGCGGTCGGACGCCTCTGGGCTCGGCGTCGTCGCTAGGCGCGGGGGTGCGTGTCCGGCCGCGCGGGCGCGCGTTCTCCAGCAGCGATCTGCGCCCGGATCTCGAGCGGGTGCCGTCGGTAGCCGTACGGGATCGCGAGGAGGAAGTAGACCGGGATGAACAGGGGGCCCCACGCGGAGAACTGCCGGATGTGCCAACGCTCGTGGGCCAGCAGCCGCCCGGTCACCGGCTCCGCCGACAAGATCACGAACCCGACCGTCATCGCCGTGCGATGGAACCGCTGTAGCAGCCACGTGAGGCCACGCGGGCCCCTGTCGAAGATCAGCGCGCCGTCGCGCAAGGTGGGCTTCTGGAACGTGAGCAGCCCGAGCACGAGGCCGATCAGCGTGTTCGGCGAGGTCCAGATGAAGCCGAGCCAGGTGGGCATCGCGAGGCACACGCTAACGCGGACCCCGATGGCTTGGGCCGAAGTCGCCCAGGGGTAAGCTCGGGCGGTCATGGCGGACCAGACCCCTTCCGGCGCCGGGCTCGACGTTCCGTCGATCGCCAAGGAGCTCGGCGTCCGGTTCGCTGAGGCCGGCCTCGAGCTCTATCTGGTCGGCGGGAGCGTGCGCGACCTGCTCCTCCACCGCCCCTCGCCCGACCTCGACTTCGCGACGAGTGCCCATCCCGATGAGACGACGCGGGTGTTGCGTGACTGGGCCGAACACCGTTACCTGGTCGGTGTGCAGTTCGGTACCGTCGGGGCGACGAAGGACGGGCGCCGCCTCGAGATCACCACGTTCCGCCAGGAGGTCTATGCCCACGAGCACCGCAAGCCGACGGTGACGTTCGGGGACGACATCGAGACCGACCTGTCGCGGCGGGACTTCACGATCAACGCGATGGCGGTGCAGCTTCCCGACGGGGCGTTCGTCGATCCGTTCGGAGGGGTGCGCCACCTCGCCGCGCGCGTGCTCGACACGCCGCTCGAGCCCGAGATCTCGTTCGGCGACGACCCACTGCGCATGCTCCGCGCTGCGCGATTCGTCTCACAACTCGACGTCGAGGCGGCGCCCCCGGTCGTCGCGGCGATCGAGGCGATGTGCGACCGCATGGAGATCATCTCGGCCGAGCGCATCGGCGAGGAGCTCTCGAAGGTGCTCGTCGGTGACCATCCGGGCAAAGGGCTCGAGCTGCTCGTGTCGACCGGGCTCTCAGACACGTTCCTGCCCGAGCTCGCGGCGCTCGCGCTCGAACAGGACCCCGTGCACCAGCACAAGGACGTGCTGCGACACACGTACGCCGTGGTCGAACGGTGTGAGCGCGATGAGGTGCTGCGGCTCGCGGCGCTCCTGCACGACATCGGCAAGCCCGCCACCCGTCAGATCACGCCCGAGGGAGTGCAGTTCCACCATCACGAGGTCGTCGGCGCCCGAATGGCCGAGAAACGGTTGCGAGAGCTCCGGTATCCGAACACCGTGATCGACGACGTCCGCACACTCGTGGAGATGCACCTGCGATTCCACGGGTACGGGGAGGGGTGGAGCGACGCCGCGGTGCGTCGGTACGTGCGCGACGCCGGCCCGCTCCTCGACAAGCTCAATCAGCTCTCTCGCGCCGACGTGACCACCCGCAACGAGCGGCGCGCCGCGAAGTTCCAGGCCCTGCAGGACGACCTCGAGGAGCGCATCGCACGCCTCGCCGAGCAGGAGAACCTCGACGCGTTGCGTCCACCCCTCGACGGCAAGCAGGTGATGGAGCACCTCGGCATCGAGCCCGGCCCGGCGGTGGGCGAGGCGCTCGAGTTCCTGATGGAGGTGCGCATGGAGCGCGGCCCGATCCCCGAGGACGAGGCGTACACGCTGCTCGACGCCTGGGCGACGGACCGCGGGATGAGTCGCTGAGGATCACGGCGTCTGAGGCATTCGCTCGTCGTCCGGCAGGTCGTCTGCAACCGAGGAACGCGTTGCCCGCGGGTTCGCAGGCGTCAGTCGGCGAGCGGTGGGGACGCGGGCAGGCGAAGGCCTGCGACTCGCAACGCCGTGCGGAGCACCCGCGGTTCGCCCCGCCAGTGGTCCTGCACGACCTCGGGCCCGGCGTGCTTGATCAAATGCCGCAGCACGAGCCCGACCACGATCACGTCGTCGAGGGGACCGAGCACCGGGATGAACTCGGGGACGAGGTCGATCGGCGAGACCAGCCACAGGAGTGCCCCACCGACGAGCAGCTTGGAGCCCAGCGGCACGCGAGGGTCGCCGATCAACCCGCGCGTGAGCGCGACGAGGTCGGGGATGGCACGCGTGAGCTGTCTCGCGACGACCTTCCGCCCGAAGAACCACAGCGCCGCGATCGCCACCACCCACACGGCGGCGACGATGGCGATCGCGATCAGGAAGCCTCGCACCCTTCCAGCGTACGTCCAGCTACGCTCGGCGCACATGACCGCCATCGCCGAGGCGCCGCACATCGACCCGGTCCGCGGGCTGTCCGCTGCCGAGGTGGCCGAGCGTGTCGCTCAGGGCAAGGTCAACGACGTCCCCGCTCCACCCACACGCACGGTGGCCCAGATCGTGCGCGCGAACGTGTTTACGCGGTTCAACGCGATCCTGGGTGCGATGCTCGCGATCATCCTCGTGGTCGGACCGTTGCAGGACGCCCTGTTCGGGCTCGTGCTGATCGCGAACGCCGGCATCGGCATCGTGCAGGAGCTGCGGGCCAAGCGCACGCTCGACCGGCTCACCGTGCTGACGGCCCCGAAGGCGCGCGTCGTGCGAGACGGCGAGGTGCGCGAGGTGGCGGTCGGCGAAGTCGTGCTCGACGACGTGCTCGACGCGGGGGCCGGTTCGGAGATCGTGGTCGACGGTCTCGTGCTCACCTCGAGCGGCCTCGAGGTCGACGAGTCGCTGCTGACGGGCGAGGCCGATCCGGTCGACAAGGCACCCGGCGACGAGGTGCTGAGTGGCTCGTTCGTCGCAGCCGGCGCGGGGCGGTACCGGGCGAGCATGGTGGGCGCCGAGGCGTACGCGGTGCGGCTCGCCGAGGACGCCCGCCGCTTCTCGCTCACCCGCTCGGA
Organism: Actinomycetota bacterium; assembly: GCA_040511595.1. GTDB lineage: Bacteria > Actinomycetota > UBA4738 > UBA4738 > HRBIN12 > JAOUEA01. The sequence continues at coordinate 26,375 of JBEVGU010000016.1, forward strand.
GCTGCGGGCGGGCACGGACCGGATCCTCACGTACGTCACCTACGCGATCGTCCCGACCGCCGCGCTCCTCTTCTTCAGCCAATTGCGCGCGCGGGACGGCTGGCGGGAGGCGATGTCGGGCGCCGTCGCCGGCACGGTGGCCATGGTGCCAGAGGGACTCGTGTTGCTCACGTCCCTCGCCTTCGCGGTCGCCGTGGTGCGGCTCGCCCAGCGGAAGGTGCTTGTGCAGGAGCTGGCGGCGGTCGAGGGCCTGGCGCGCGTCGACATCCTCTGCATCGACAAGACCGGCACGCTGACCGAAGGCAAGCTCGCCGTCGGATCGATCGAACCGATCGAGGGTGACGCCGCGTCACTCGAGGGGACGCTCGCCGCGCTCGCCTCTTCCGATCCATCGCCGAACGCCACCACGAAGGCGATCGCCGAGCGCTATCCCGACCCTCCCGACTGGAAGCCGACCGACGGGGAACCGTTCTCCTCCGCCCGGAAGTGGAGCGCGACCGCCTTTGATGGCGAGGGAGCCTGGTTCCTGGGGGCTCCGGACGTGATGCTCTCGGCGATCGACGCGGGGGGGCGCGGAGCCGGCGGCGCCTCCGTGGGCGACCGGGTGCGGGAGCTGACCGACGACGGCAGCCGGGTCCTGCTGGTCGCGAAGGCCGCCCGGCTGGCCGACGAGCGGCTGCCCGACGATCTGCGGCCTGTCGGCCTGGTCGTGCTGGGAGATCGGCCGAGGTCGGATGCGGCCGCGACGCTGCGCTACTTCCGCGAGCAGGACGTCACGGTGAAGGTGATCTCCGGCGATGACCCGCGCACGGTGGGCGCCATCGCCGGGCAGCTCGGCCTCGAGGGCGCGGAGGAGCCGGTCGACGCTCGGGAGCTGCGGGAGGACACCGAGGAGCTCGCCTCGGCGCTCGAGTCGCACTCCGTGTTCGGCCGGGTGACACCCCAGCAGAAGCGCGCGATGGTGAAGGCGCTGCAGTCCCGCGGGCACACGGTGGCGATGACCGGCGACGGCGTGAACGACGCGCTCGCCCTGAAGGATGCCGACATCGGTGTGGCGATGGGATCGGGCAGCGACGCGACCCGCGCGGTGGCGCAGCTCGTGTTGCTCGACTCGACCTTCGACTCGCTGCCGCCCGTTGTCGCGGAGGGCCGCAGGGTGCTCGGCAACATCGAGCGTACGAGCGGCCTCTACCTGAACAAGACCGTGTACGCCATGCTGATCTCGCTCGCGACCGGGGTGGCGGCGTTCGTGTTCCCGTTCCTGCCGCGGCACCTCACGCTGGTCGGAGCGCTCACGATCGGCATCCCCTCGTTCTTCCTGGCGCTCGCCCCGAATACCGACCGCTTCCGGCCGGGGTACGTCCGCAGGGTGTTGCGGTTCGCGATCCCGACCGGCACGCTCGCGGCGATCGCGACCCTGCTCGCCTATGCCCTGGCCCGTGAGGAACCGGGCGTCACGCTGGTGCAGGCCCAGACGACCGCGGTAATGGTGCTCACGTGGATCGGGTTCCTGGTGCTCTCGATCCTCGCTGCGCCGCTCACCCGAGCGAGGCTCGCGCTGATCTGGTCGATGGCGGCGCTGTTCGTGCTCGCGGTCACCTGGGCACCGAGCCAGGAGTTCTTCGCGCTCGACAATCCCCCGCTGATCGTGTGGCTTGCGGGGTTCGGCATCGCCGCGATCGTATGGTCGTTCGCGAGGCTGCTCGTGCCCGGGGAGCTCCCCGTGGGACCGCGCGGCACCGATCCGGTCTTCGGCCGGCGGAGGCGCTCAGGCCCGTCCGGGCACGACTCGGAGAGCCCGCCTGGGCCAGGCTAGAACGAGTGGGCGACCGCCTGCAGCAGCCCGAGATCGCCCGGGGGCCAGATCACGACCTCGGCCTTGCCGATCACCTTGTCGATCGGGATGAACCCGAGCGAGAAGCGAGAGTCGAGGGAGTTCCCACGATTGTCGCCCATCACGAACAGCTTGCCCTCGGGCACCCTGAACTTGTGGAAGTCGTCGGTCGACTGCGTGAGGTACGGCTCGGTGATGGGGATGTCGTTCACGAGGACCTCACCGCCCTCGCCGCGCACCACGTCGCCGGGCGTGCCGATCACGCGCTTGATGAAGTCCTCGCTGTCAGGCCGCTGTACGCCGAGTCCCTCGAACATCCAGTGGAAGAACCCGCCGATCACCCCCCGGCCGGGTTCCCCGCTCGGGTCGGGGTCCTCGAACACGATGATGTCGCCCCGGCGCGGGTCGTGGAAGTAGTACGGCACCTTGAGCACCAGCACCCGGTCGCCGGGCACGAGCGTGGGCTCCATCGACCCCGATGGGATGTAGAACGCTTGCACCAGGAAGGTCTTGATCAGTAGGGCGAGCACGAACGCCATGACGATGAGGCCGGGCAACTCGCCGAGGAACTGCAGGACCGGGTTGCGGTGCTTCTTCGGGGCGCCGTCGGTCGTCGGCTCGGGCGCCTCGAGCGACCCACGTTCGGACGTCTTCACCGGCCAAGGGTACCCGGCGAGCGTTCGAACATGTCGTCACTTTCGATCTGCAGCGACACCTCGACGGCCTTGAAGCTCGCCCACACCTGGTCGCCGACCCGGAGCCCCATGCGCGCCACGGATCCGGCGGTGATCTCGGCCGTGAGCGGCGGGGCGGTGCCGACCCGGACCCTGGCACGATCCCCCTCGCGCGCGATCTCGGCGATGGCTCCCCTGAACAGGTTGCGCGCCGATCCCTCCGGCTCGGAAGCGTGCAACGAGACGTCGGCAGGCTTCAAGCTCGCGATGGCGGCGGCACCGGGCGTCACCGGACGATCCGGCGCGACTGTGATGGTGCCGTCGCCCGTGAGCAGCGTGGCGGCCCCGTCCTCCAGGGGCTGGAGGGTCCCGATGAACAGGTTCACGCCGACGAGGTCGGCGGCGTAGGCCGATCTCGGAGCGGTGCGGATCTCGTCCGGCGTGCCCGACTGCGTCATGCGCCCCGCCTCCATCAGCGTCACCCGGTCAGCGAGCGTCAGCGCGTCGAGCGGATCGTGCGCGATCAGCACCGTCGCCCCGCCGAACGTGCGCGCGACCTCCCTGACCAAGGCCCGCAGACCTGGCCGCGCCGAGACATCGACGTTCGCGAACGGCTCGTCGAGCAGGAGCAACCGAGGTTCCGGCGCGAGCGCGCGCGCCAGCGCTACGCGCTGCCGCTGCCCGCCGGAGAGCGACGCCGGTCGGGCCTTCGGGTCGACCCCCGGCGCGAGGCGCTGGATCAGCTCCGTCGATCGCGCGGAGGCCTCGGCCTTGGCGACCTTCCGGGCCCGCAAGGGGAACGCCACGTTCTCGAGCGTCGAGAGCGTGGGGAACAACAGGTCGTCCTGGAAGCACACGCCGATCGCGCGCGCCTCCGGCGGAGTGCGATCCACCCGGATCCCGTCGATCTCGATGGATCCCTCGGCGAGCTCGAGGGAGCCGATCAGCGCGTCGACGACGGTGGACTTGCCGGCCCCGTTGGGCCCGAGCAGGGCAAGGGTCTCCCCGTCGGCCACGTCGAGCTGGACCTTCACGTCGAAGGTTCCGCGACGGGCCGAGAAGGATGCGCTCAGTCCCATGACGGCATCCTCTCAAGGGTTGCAACCCGGGGCTCACCGAGCTTGCGTGATGCGGTCTCGCATCGCCACCAGCACCGCGATCGAGAGCATCACGAGGATCAGCGAGAGGAAGATCGCCGCTCCGGGGTCGGTCAATCGCGTCTCGTACACGGCCAGCGGCAGCGTCTGGGTCCGGCCGGCGAGGTTGCCCGCGAACGTGATCGTCGCTCCGAACTCACCGAGGGCGCGGGCCCAAGCGAGCACCGCGCCGGCGGCGAGCTGGGGACCGAGCATCGGCAGCACGATGCGGCGGATGGCGTAGCGAGGGCTCGCCCCGAGCGCGGCCGCAGCCTGCTCGTACCGACGATCGATCGAACGCAGTCCCGCCTCGGTGGCGAGCACGACCAGTGGCATCGATACGAACGTGGTCGCTAGGATCGCTCCCCACGTCGTGAAGGTGAGCTGCAGATCGAACGCGCGGTAGAGCCACTGACCCACCACTCCACCGCGCCCGAGCGCCGCCAGCAGTCCGATACCGCCGACGACGGGCGGGAGCACGACCGGGAGCACGACGATCGCGCGCATCACCGAGCGTCCGGGGATATTGGACCGAGCGAGGATCCAGGCGAGGGGGACGCCGAGCAGCAGCGACAGCGCGGTGGCAGCGAGCGAGACGACGACGGAGAGGCGCAGTGCCTCGCTCGCTCCGGCCCCGCGGAGCGACGCCGCGACATCCTGCCACGGTGCTCGGAGCAACAAGGCGACCAGGGGCAGCGTGACGAAGCTTGCTCCGATGCCTGCGAGGATCCACAGGGGAAGCGGTGTCCGCGTGCGCATGGATCAGGTGATCGGCACGAATCCGTACCGTTCGAGTGTCGCCTGCCCATCGGGTCCGGTCACGTAGGCCACGAACTCCGATGCGAGATCGGCGCTCGGCGCGCCCTGGACCACGGCGATCGGGTAGGTCGCGATCACATTGACCTCGTCGGGGATCTCCACCGCGGCCACGTCGTTGCCGGCGGCCGCGGAGATGTCGGACTCGTACACGATGCCCGCGTCGCCCTCACCCGCTGCGATCTTCGCCACGACGCTCGCGTTGTCCTCCTCGTTGGAGACGACGTTCGCCTCCGCTTCCTTGGCGACCCCTGCGTTCGCCACGGCCTCGCGCGAGTAGTCGCCGACCGGCACTCCCTCGGCGGCCAGCACGAGCTGCACTCCGTCGCTGCCGAGATCCTCGATCGATGCGATGTCAGCAGGGTTGTCCGGCGGCGTGATGATGACGAGCCGGTTCTGCACGAAGTCGGTGCGATCGCTCACGCCGGGGTCTTCGGCCACGGCGTCCATCCACGTGCCGCTCGCGCTCGCGAACACGTCGGCCGTGCCCTCGCTCTGGATCTGACGTGCCAAAGCGTCGGAGGCCGCGAAGTTGAAGACGACCGTGGTGCCCCCGTGCTCGCTCTCGAACGCCGGACCGATCTCATCGGTGAATGCGTCGGTGAGGGACGACGCTGCGAACACGGCGAGCTCGGTAGCCTCGGCCGGCTCGGTGGGGCTCGTGGCGTCGGAGCCACCACCATCATCCGACGAACACGCGCCGAGCGTCAGCGTCAACGTGATCAGTCCGAACATGAATCGTCGCACGGAAGTCCTCCCACTCCGGTGCAGGCAGCACTATATCGATTTCATCGCGTTAAATGTCAGGGAATCCTGGTATTAGAAGGCACAAAACCAATCGACAGGAAGGGATGGTTATGCGGACAAGCGCGAGGAACCAACTTTCCGGCACGGTGAGCGGGGTCTTGATCGGGGCGGTGATGGCAGAGATCGTCGTGGACATTGGGGGTCAGCAGGTCGTCGCCGCGATCACCAAGGACTCGGCGGAACGGCTCGGACTCGCTGAAGGCTCCTCGGTGACCGCGATCATCAAGGCCACCGACGTGATGATCGGCGTCGACTGAGGTTCTCCGATCCCCTAGTCCTCGGGAAGATTCACCATCACGCTCGTCGCCTTCACGGTGGCGACGGCCTCCATGCCCGGCTCGAGCCCGAGCTGGTCGGCGGCTTCCCGCGTGATGAACGCGAGCACGCGGTGGGGCCCGGCTTGGATCTCCACCGTCGCGGCGAGGGCGTCGCGCTTGACATCGGTGATCACGCCCGGGAAGCGGTTCCTGGCGCTCGCGGCGGCGATGGGTTCGTCGTGCCGCCGTTCGGCGAGCAATCGGGCCACCTCGGCCGCCGGCACGGTGCGCTGCCCCCCGCCGGTGCGTTCGACCCGCAGCTTGCCGTCACGCTCCCATCGCCGCAGGGTCTCGACCCGTACGCCGAGGGTCTTGGCGGCCTCGCCGATGCGGTAGGCGTCGGTCATCGCTCGGCAGGCTACCCCGTCGCCGAGGCGACCGTTCCGCCAACGTCGTTCGGCATCGTGATGAACGCGACGCCGGGGAGATCGGCGGGGGCGTCGTGTTCGTCGGTGCCGGCGTGTACCTCGCGGTGAGGAGCGACCCCGACGTCAGGAGCGACTAGACCGCGAACCGCACGTGAAGGATGTCGCCTTCCTGCACCTCGTAGTCCTTGCCCTCGACACGGAGCCGGCCGGCCGACTTCGCGGCTTCCATGGAACCGGCGGCGGCCAGCTCGTCGTAGCCGATGATTTCAGCTCTGATGAACCCTCGCTCCAAGTCGGTGTGAATCACGCCGGCTGCCTCGGGGGCCTTCGCGCCGCGGCGAACCTCCCAGGCGCGGGTCTCGTCTTCGCCGGTCGTGAGGAACGTGATTAGGTCGAGTGCGCGGTAGCACGCCTCGATGACCGTCTCGAGGCCGGGCTGTGACACGCCGAACTCCTCGAGCAACGCGCGGGCCTCGTCGGGCTCCATCTCGGCTGTCTCGGCCTCGATCGAAGCGTAGACGCCGACCGCACCGATCGACGCGAGATCGGTCGGCACCCCCATGCCTTCTTCGAGGTTGGCCACGACGACCTCGGGCTTCAGGGTGAGGGGAGCGATGCCTCGTAGGTGGACCGCGTCGTCGTCGGACACGCCGGCGTGCCGCAACGCTGTCTCGGCATCGAGCGCCTCCTTCGCGCGCCGCAGGGCGTCGACCTCGGGACCGGGCCCCTGACGGGCCTTCTTCTCGGCCTTCTCGAGGGCGCTCTCGATCACGGCGAGGTCGGCGAGCAGCAGCTCGGACCGGACCGTCTCCAGCTCGTTGAGCGGTGATGGCTCGGCGCCGAAGCACCGGAGCACCACCGCGAGCGCATCGACCTCGCGGAGTCGAGCGATGCCCTGGGCGCTTGAGACCCCGCCCGGCGCGTCGACGAAGCGAACCTGTGCCGCGACCGTCTTCGCCGAGCGCTCCATGTCGGTGAGCACCTGCAGGCGGGCGTCGGGCACCGAGACCACCGCGACGTTGGCCTGGCCGCCGTGCGAGCCGGCGCGCGTGAGCGCCGTGAACAGGGTGGACTTGCCGCTGTACGGCACCCCGACGAGACCGACGTCCTTCATGGGACGGCGAGACTAGCAGGGGCCCTCCTGCTGCCGGCCCACGCAGCGGATCGGAGCTTCCTGCCGCCGAAGTGCTTCGGACCTTCGGCGCACATGAACCGCCCTTGGTCCCATGCGCCGCAACGAGGCCGGAGCCGATGTCAACTGCGAGACCAGGCGGGGCGGGGTGCCGCCAGACCCACCTCGCTCCGCCAGGTCCGCTCCCGGGCTGCCCGCGGCCCGGGAGCAGGACGGGATCGCATCACGGTTCGGCTTGGTCTGGCCGGGTGCGCCGAGGGGGGCGCATCGTCCGGCGGGCCGGGGATCCGACGTCCCCGGCCCGCCGGCTCTCCGTGCGTGGCGCTAGCTCTTGGTCTCCCAGAAGATCTTCCCGACCTCGTCGACCGCGTCGAGCAGCTGCTGACCCTGCGCCGGGTCCTGGGACTTCTTCGCGTCGCCGGCGAGC
>JBEVGU010000017.1:0-2644 GCA_040511595.1 Actinomycetota bacterium
GTTTTCGAAGGCCTGCTCTGGCTGGGTGTGATCGGGATCGTCCTCTTCATCGGCACGCTCGTTTTCGGAATCGTTCGGCAGCGTGCCGTGGACGCTCGACATTAGCCGCGCCGTCCTTGGCGAGGCGGCGTAGTGGAGGGAAGGTCGTCGACGACAGGATCGACGAGGGCACCGGTGCCGTCCAGGACGCACTGGCGCGCCGGTGAATACGACCACACCGACGCGCGGGAGAAAGCCGGCGAACTCCTCGAACCGGGAACCGAGCTGCGCGCTCCCGCGCTCGGAACCTGACGAGCTGCCGGGGCGACCCGAGCCAGTGCTCCTTCGTGCACCCTCGCCCCGGTTTGTTCCGCGATCACCTGCCCTGTCTCGGACAACAAGGGCGTGGTTATGCCTCGAAGCCGAGATCCGCGACACTGATCACGGCACGCCCCGGCTCGAGTCCTCGGCGAGGCGTGAACGCGGCCCACATCGAACCTCGCGCGTGACGTTGGAAGATGTGCCGGACGAGCGCGGCGCGCGGAAGGCCCAATCTGGTCCACCGCAGCCCCTCGAGGAGTCGTGTCAGGCCCTCGCCGAACGCCGGGATTCCGCAGTCGACCGCGTTGATGAATGCCTGCTCTGCCAACTCCCGCTGTCCCTTCCGAGCCTCATACTCCGCGCGGAGGATGTAGGCGTCGCTCAAAGTCGGAGCAGCAGTGATGACGGCCGACGCGAGTTCGCCGAGCGCTTCATGATCCCCCAGTCGCAGCAGCACGTATCCCGCGACGATCCCCGCAAATGGGTCCTCGGACGCCGTTGCAGCCAACTCCCGGGCGAGGAGATCGGCGACGTCTATGCGTCCGGCGAGCAACATCCGCTGGAGGTACTCGACGCGCCACAATCGCCCCACCGTCGACGACGCCTCTCCCCCGATCTCGGGATGGTACTGGTGCAACCGGATGCGATCGCTGTGGACCTGCACGACGAGTGTCGCCAGCCGCCGCGGCAGTACCGGCACAGCGACGACCATCGGATCGCCACCGGAGGCCGTGAAGGAAACCCAGTGCGGCACGGGATCCACTCGCACAACCCTCCTGGCCACGCCAGCTTCCGAGGGTCTGAGCTCAGCTCCTGGCCCAACGACCGGGTCACCGGCCCGCCAGATCGCGACCTTCATTTGCCGGACCGCCTCGAGGTCCGCGCGCCCATCGCCCCCGACGCCCACGGCGAAGACCGCGACGCCCGAGCGCTTGCCGAGCTTGGCGCGCGCGTTCCCGGAGACCATGCCCGCGAGCTCGGCTCCGGCCAGGTACTTCGCGACTCCCGCCGTCACGATCGTGGAGGGGCGCGCCCAAGCGATGACGTCCTCCCCCATGCTCACGTACCCGTCGTGGACGCCACCGCCCATCGCCGAGGCCAGTTCGTCCACCAACGGGTCCGACGGTCCAGGATGAAGCGACACCCGCTCTGACTCACCGGCGGCGAGCCGGACGAAGCCGGCGCCGCGCGTTGCGTCAGGGCCGATGTACCGGACCTGGTAGAACCCGGGTTTCACCTTCACCGTTTCGCCCGCCCGCGTGACCGCGAGCACCCGGCCGGCCTCGTCGACGATCTCGGCCACGGCGAGTATGTCTTCCGACTCGATCGAGATCGCGCCGTCGGTCTCGTATCGACCGTGCCGGGCGGCCTCATCGGGTTCGATCATCTCGGTGACCGAGGTCCCGTCGGACCGGGTGATCGAGGGCCCTCCGCGCTTCGCGCCTTGGGGTCGAAGTTCGATGGTCTCGGTACGGTCCTTGTAGAGTTCGATCGGGGCCTTGAGGGATCCGGACAAACCCTTCGGGGTCGTGGTCGTGGCTTGAACCGCGTACGTCTTGGGCGCGAGTTGGAACGTCTGGGACTCCCCGGTCACCCCGAGCACGGAGGCGACGGGCGCACCGAGCGCGTCCAGTACGGTCACTTGGGCGTTCTTGCGCTTCGCCTCGACCGCGAGCTCGACGGTCAGTTCCAAGGGGGTGAAGCGCCCGCTCGGGAATGACACCACCACCGCGTCACGGTCGCGGTTCGCGACGCCGCGGGTGCCCGTGTCCTGAGGGATCTGAGTCCCCATGTCCGTCTCGGAGACTCCCGATGGCAACCGGGACTTCATTTGCTCGTTGATGAAGGAGGCGAGTCGCTCCCAGCGGACTTCGTAGCAGTTCCGTTCCCAAGACCACGCCTTGGCGTTGTCCATGCCCGTGAGGCCCTCCAGTAGGGCGCTCGTGAACGCTCCCTCCGCCTCCCCGGGCCAGCCGACCTCCTCGGCGGTGTGGCCGGGCGCGGTCGCGTAGAGGATGAACTGCTGGGTGGGGGGCGCGCCCGGATCTCGTCGGCGCGGGACCGGCCAGCGCCCCACCTCGAACGCCCGGTCTGCCCATGGGATGTTGCGGCAGGCGTCGATGAACAGGAACTGGTCGGCGAACGGGGTCGTCTCGAGGTACTCAGCGATCGAGCGGACTGCGAGCGAATGGTCGGTATGCACCTTGTCGAATCCCGGGGTGACGAGCGCACTCTCATCCCGGTTCGCCACCCGGGCCGTGATCCCATGACCGGCGAAGTAGAAGTAGAGCCGTTCGGGCTGCTGGTCGGCCGCAGCCACGACCACCTCGTTGATCGCGGTGAC
>JBEVGU010000018.1:0-3205 GCA_040511595.1 Actinomycetota bacterium
GATCGGTCCGCTCGCCGTGCGCCTCGAGCGCGATCCGCTCGAGCCCGAGCCGGGCGACACCTTCCTCGTGACGCATGACGCGCTCGATCGGTTCCCGCTGGAGTTCGCCCGCGACGAGGACGGCGGTGTCGTCGAGGCGTTTCACGGGGCGACCTGGTTCCGGCGCGAGGGAGCGCCGATCACCGACCCCCCCGGCGACCTCCCCCAGGAGCTCCGGGGGTTCCCCGGCGTCTACCGCAACGACGACCCGTGGGCTCCCCTCTTCCGCATCCTCGCCCGCAAGGATGGCCTTGTGCTGCAATGGCCCTACGAGGTGGGCGACGAGGGCACCGCCGGTGACCTGATCCCACTGGACGACGGCTGGTTCGCGGTGGGGTCGGTCCGCGATCCGCGGAGGATCCGGTTCCTCGGCGAGGCCGACGGCCTGGCCGTCGTGGCCGAGTACAACGGCGGCCGTTGGTATCGCTCGTTCGAGGAGTAGCGGGACCGCCGAGAGCATCGGCGGAAGGTCGGACGCGCCCGATCGTCCTTCAGAATCTCCGGAAGGCGATCGTGGCGTTGGCGCCCCCGAAGCCGAAGGAGTTCGACAGCGCCAGGGAGACGTCGAGCTCGCGCGCCTCGTTCGGGGTGACGTCGAGGTCGCACTCCGGATCGGGCGTCGAGTAGTGGATCGTGGGCGGGATCACCCCGGTGGTGATGGCCAACGCGCACGCCGCGCCTTCGACGGCCCCCGCGGCCCCGAGCATGTGCCCGGTCATCGACTTGGTCGAGGAGACGGCGACCGTATGCGCGTGATCACCCAGCACAGACTTGATCGCCGCGGTCTCGGCGGCATCGTTCAGAGGCGTGGAGGTGCCGTGCGCGTTCACGTAGCTGACCGCGGCGGGGTCCTCGCCCGCGTCTGCCAAGGCCCACGTCATGGCGAGTGCCGCGCCGGAACCCTTGGGGTCGGGCGCGGTGATGTGGTGCGCGTCGTCGCTGGCGCCGTAGCCGGCGACCTCGCAGTAGATGCGCGCTCCCCGCGCACGGGCGTGCTGCTCACTCTCGAGGATCACCGCACACCCTCCCTCGGAGAGCACGAACCCGTTCCGCTCGGCGTCGAACGGACGGGAGGCGGTCTCAGGATCGGGATTCTTCGTGAGGGCGGTCATCTGCGCGAAGGCGGCCACCGTGAGCGGGATGGTGGCGGCCTCGGAGCCACCTGCGATCGCGAGGTCGACGTAGCCGTCGCGGATCAGCCGCATCGCCTCACCGATCGCGTGGTTCGAGGACGAGCAGGCAGAGACCGTGCAGTAATTCGGGCCGGTGAGGCCGTAGTGCATCGCGATGTGCCCGCCCGCGGCGTTGGCCATGAGCATCGGCACCATGAACGGCGAGACGCGCCCCGCGCCCTTCTCGCGCAACACGTCGTGCTGGTTCAGCAGGGTCTGCACGCCGCCGATGCCGGTCGCGTAGATGACGGCGCCACGCTCCGATCGCACCTCGGGATCGCCGGCGTCGGCCCACGCGAGCTTCGCACTGGCGATCGCATACTGCGCGAACGGGTCGGTGCGGCGGGCTTCCTTCGCGTCTAGGTGCTCGGTGGCGACGAACCGCTCGGGGTAGCCGGCCACGCTCACGGGGAGGTCGTCGGTGTCGAAGGCGATGATGCTCCGGACACCGTTGCGGCCACCCGTGAGCCCCTGCCAGAAGTCCTCGACCCCGGTGCCGACCGGCGTCACCGGTCCGATGCCGGTGATGACGACCTTGGTCCGTTCGCTCACGGGACTCTCCTGCCCTGTCGGCGTCGTGGTTACGAGACGCCGAGCTTGCCGGCCACCATGTCGACCGCCTGGCCGACGGTCTTCACCGACTCCATCTCCTCTTCGGGGATCTCGATGCTCCACTCCTCCTCGAGCGCGAGCACGGCCTCCACGAGGTCGAGCGAATCGGCGTTCAGGTCCTCGGCGAAGCGCGCGTCAGGCACCACCTGAGCCTCGTCCACGGCGAGCTGCTCCGCGAGGACCTTCGTCACCCTGGTCTCGATCTCCGAACGGTCGGTCATGTCGTTGTCCCCTCCTACGTTCACGGTCCGCCCAAGGCTAGCGGGCGGACGCCCCGACGACCGCCTCAGGCGGTCAGGCCCCCGTCGACCGGGATCACGGCACCGTTCACGTACGACGCCTCCTCCGACATCAGGAACCGCACCACTGCCGAGACTTCCTCGAGGCGAGCGGTCCGTCTGAGCGGCGTCTGCTCGACATAGAAAGCGCGGGCCCGTTCGTCGAGGTGCGAGGTCATCTCGGTGTCGACGAGGCCGGGACAGATCGCGTTCACCGTGACCCCCTTGGTCGCGATCTCCCTCGCGAGCGACGTCGTGAGTCCGAGCAGGGCGGTCTTCGATGCCGCGTAGACGGTCTGGCCAGCGTTGCCGTGCAACGCGACGGCGCTCGACACGTTGACGATGCGCCCCCACTTCTCGCGAAGCATGCCCCGCATCGCGGCCTGCGCGCACAGGAACGAGCCCCGCACATTCGTCGCCATGAGCTTGTCGTAGGTCTCCATCGAGTACTTCAGCAGCAATCCGTCCTGACTGAACCCCGCGTTGTTCACGAGGCCGGTGACGTTGCCGGCCTCCTCGGTCACGCGGCGGAAGGCCTCGCCGACGCTCCCCTCGTCGGTCGTGTCGCAGAAGACCGTGAGCCCGGGTGTGCCCGCGGCCTCGAGGGCGCCGAGCACGTCCTTGGCGGCGGCCTCGTCGCTGCGGTAGCCCACCGCGACCGTCCAGCCGTCGCCGGCGAGCGCGACCGAGCACGCCCGGCCGATGCCGCGCGATGCGCCCGTGACGACCGCGACCTTCGACGTCACGCGGAGGCCTCGGGTGCCGCGACAGGGGGCAGCGTCCAGCGCACCAGGGTGGCGCCCCAGGTGAGCCCGGCGCCGAACGACGTGAACAGGACGAGATCGCCCGGGCGGATCGAGCCGGCTCGCCACGCCCGGTCGAGGGCGATGGGAATCGATGCGGCGCTTGTGTTGCCCACATCGGCGACGTCGACCACGGCCTTGGCCGGGTCGATGCCCAGGCGGTCGACGACCGCGCTCATGATGCGCGCGTTCGCCTGGTGGGGGATCAGCACGTCGACCTCGTCGATCGTGTGTCCCGACTTCTCGAGCAGCTCGCGACTGGCCGAGGCCATCTCGGTGACGGCGCGCTTGAAGACCTCCC
>JBEVGU010000019.1:0-4572 GCA_040511595.1 Actinomycetota bacterium
TCGACCACGCCGGTCGGAAGCCCCCGGTCGTCGGCCACGAGGCGTCGTCGAGCCGGGATCCTGACCGATGCCTGATCGATCGAAGGTGTGCCGACCGTGACGTACGGATGGAAGCCGATGCCGAAGGGAGCCGGCGTCTCGGAGCGGTTGCACGCAACGACCGAAACGGTGAGACCGTCGTCACCGAGCGCGTACTCGATCGAGAGCTCCAGCCACCAGGGGTAGGCCGGCTGCGGCGACAGCAGGCAGGCGAGGGTCACAGAGGTTCGCGTGTGTGCCGTCGGAGTCCAGCGCAGCCATCGCACGAGCCCATGGATCGCGTTGCCCCTGTCGGGCTCGTCGAGTGACGCTCGACCCACGACGCCCTCGAACTCGTAGCGACCGTCCTCGAGCCGGTTCGGCCACGGCGCCAGGATCTGGCCACGGCCGGCCGTGGACGGTTCGTGTTCGGCGAACCCGTCCACGACCTCTGACCCGTCGACGGTGTAGCTCCGCAGCGAGGCGCCGACCTCGGTGACGATGGCTCGTTGGGATCCCGACTGGATGTCGAACTGCTCGCCGGATGGTGGCCGAGCTGCTCTGACGCCTCCCACCTGTTCCCCCCTCGGTCCGTCCGTGGGACCATACCGACCCGCAGCCGTTCGAAGCGAGGTGAGGCGCATGCTGTATCTGCGGGCGTACAGCTCGCAGGCGCAGGCACCGGAGGCGGTTCGAGCGCTCCAGGCCGTCCCGGGGGTGCTCCACGTCGTCCGACAGCCGACCGCGGACGGCACCGAAGAGTTGATCACGGCGGAGTTGCCGGCCGTGACCGTGGATCCGGCGATCGGCAGGCTGTTGGACGTGGGTCTGCCGGCTGCGTCCATCAGCGTCGAGCGAGCGAACCCGATCGGTCCCGTCGAGCAGCGACGCGGGCGCTGGTTGGCCCACCGCGAGGACGCGATGGTCTGGGCCGAGGTGGTCGAGGGAGCGCGCGAGAACGCCCGTCTGCCGGTCCGGTACGTCGTCTACATGGCGGTCGCCGGCGTGCTCGCCGCCTTCGCGGTCGTGCTGGAGAACTCGGTCCTGCTCGTGGGCGCCATGGCCGTCAGCCCCGACCTGTTGCCGGTCACGGCCGCGTGCGTGGGGATCGTCGGTCGGCGGCCGCGGCTCGTCGGTCGGTCGCTCGGGACGCTGGCGCTCGGACTCACCGTGTCGATCCTCACCGCGACCCTGATCACGATCTTCCTCGACGAGGTCGGCTACCTCACGACGATCGCGCTCCCCACGGGGACCGCGCTCATCCTCCCGACGGGTATCAACCTCTCGACGATCATCGTCGCCTTCGTCGCGGGCATCGCGGGCATGATCGCGACCGAGACCAAGGCGAGCATGGCCGTCGGCGTGGCGATCTCCGTGACGACGATCCCCGCGGCCGCCTACACGGGCGTGGCGATCGTCGTGGGCACGCACGGCGAGCCGATCGCGGGACTCAAGATGCTCGGTGTGAACGTCCTGATGCTCCTCGTCGGCGGGACGCTCGCCCTCCTCGTCCAGCGGCTGCTCCGGCGTCGACTCGCCTAGCTCGTCACCCCTCCGCGCTCGCGGATGTTCATCCCGACGTCGCCGTCCGCGCATCCTCGGCGTGATAGGTCGCGAGCAGTCGCTTCTCCTCGTCATGCTTCGGGAACAGGAAGAAGACCAGGGCGGCGCCGACCAGGATCGCGACGATCCCGGCGACGTAGGCCTACTGATCCCCGTCGAGGAAGGCCGCTTCCGCAGCAGCCGTGATCTGATCGGCGTACTTCGGGTACTGCTCGGCGACCGACGCGGCACCGGCGAATGACATCTGGAGATGACTCTGGGTCGCCGCGGTGATCGTGGATGCCTCGGGGCTTGCCCCGATCGACGCCGCCATCGCCGAGGCGTACCCGGACGCGAGGAGGGCTCCCAGGATCGAGGTCATCAAGGCGCCGCCGAGGTCCCGTTGCAGGTCGGCGGTGCCCGACGCCATCCCGGCTCGTTCGACCGGAACCGATCCCGTGAGCGAGTGCGATGCGGGCGTGCCCGCGAAGCCGACGCCGGCCCCGATGAACGCGTATGCGAGCCCGACCTCGAGGTACGAGCTGCCCTCCTGCCAGAGAAGGAGCATCGTGAGGAATCCGAGCAGACAGAAGAGGTAGCCGAGCATGAGCGTGAACCGGGCACCCCTTGACTCGACGAGCTTCGCGGACCTCGGCGCGATCACCACCATCAGGGCCGCCGCCGGCAGGATCGATGCCCCCGCGGCGAGCGTCGAGTATCCGAGGATGTTCTGGAGGAACTGCTGGCCGACGAACGCTGCGCCCATCAGCGTGCCGAAGACGATGATCCCCGCGCACGCGGCCACCCAGAACACGCGTCGGCCGGCGACCTTCAGGTCGTACAGGGGGTTGCGGGCACGGCGTTGGCGGATCAGGAACGCCACCGCGGCCACCAGCGCGATCGCGAACAGGCTGAGCACGAGCGACGTCTCGTTCGGGATCGGCGCGAAGTTGATGGCCAGGATCAGCGCGGCGACCAGGACCACCGACAGGATCCCCCCGAGGTTGTCGACGGCGTCGGTCGTCTCGTTCACGTGCGCCGGGACGAGCCGGATCGCCATCACCAGGGCGAGCAGTGCGAGGGGCAACGTGATCAGGAAGACCGATCCCCACCAGAAGGACTGGAGCATGAAGCCGGCGGCCAGCGGCCCCAGCGCGGCGATCGCGCCGCCGATCGCTGACCACAGGGCGATCGAGCGCGTCCGAGCGGCACCGGACCACAGCGCGGTGATCAGTGCGAGCGTCGTCGGGTACGCCATCCCGGCGGACAGCCCACCCAGCACCCGGGCGGCGAAGAGCACGACGTCGCTGGGGGCGTACGCGGCGAGCACGCTGGCCGGGATCGACAGCGCCATGCCCAACACGAGCAGCAACTTGCGCCCGTACCGGTCCCCGACCGCTCCGAGGTACAGGACCGATGCGGCCAGCCCGAGCGAGTAGCCGACCGCGATCAGGTTCAGCGTCGTCTGCGATGAATCGAACGCCTCGCCGATATCGGGCAGCGCCACGTTCGCGACCGACAGGTTGAGGTTGGCGACCCCCGCGACCAGGATCAGGGTGCCGAGGACGAGCCCTGCTCGCTCGGGCGCGTCTCGATCCATGCCCAACGCTCCTCTCGGCGACGGCCCGGAACGGAGCTCGATCCGCAGCGGGTTCCGATCGACTCAACCGAGCCGGAGCGCGGAAGGCATCATCCGCTCAGGATGAAACGCACCGCAGGGTCAGCCGACCTCGAGGCTGGCGTACATCCCCTGCTCGAAGTGCCCCGGCAGGTTGCACATCACCACGTAGGTCCCCGTCTCCAGATCGATCGTGAGGTCGGCGCTCGACCCGGGCGTGATGTCCTCGATCTCGTCGATCAGCTGGAGGCCGTCGGTCGATGCCACGTTGTTCTCGATCGGGAGGGTCGAGGGATCCACGTCGCCGCTGAAGACCTCGATCTCGTGCGTCACCGTGCCGTCGTTCGTGGCTGCGAACGTCACCGAGCCGGGATCGGCCGTCGCCGGCGACAGAGTCACGGCGTCATCGGCGAGCGACACGTCGACGTCGCCCTCGCCACCGGTGCTGGTGCAGCCGGCACCGATCGCGACGAGCGCGGCGAGCGCAAGGAGGCGCGTGTTCCTTCGGTTCGGCATCGATCTCCTCTCGGGTGGTGTTGTGGATCTCAGGCGGCCGTCGAGACGGTTCGTGTCCCCGCCGTCTCGGTGCGTCGAACGGGCTTCAGGATGTAAACGGTCATCGGCACCACGTAGGCGAGCCAGACGAACACCTCCGCGACGGTGGGCACCGGTTGGAGGCCGAACATCCCGGTGATCAGCGAGGCCTGGACGCTCCCGGGCGAAACCAGCCACGACAGGTCGAAGGCGGCACTCTGTCCGGCGGTGAGCACTCCGGCTTCCGCGAACTCGTGAACGGCGCTGGCGAGGAGGCCGGCCGCCACGAACACGAGGACGACTCCGGTGACCTTGAAGAAGCGGGCCATGTCGATCCGGATCCCGCCTCGGTAGATCCCGTAGCCCAGACCGACGGCCACCAGGACACCGATCAGCGCCCCGAGGCCGGCGACGAGAGGGTCGGCCGTCTGCTGGAACGCCGCGAGCAGGAACACGGCGGTCTCGAGCCCTTCACGAAGGACCGCGAAGAAGGCCATGAACGCGAGCGCGAGCCCTGAGCCGGCGCTGAGCGCGAGCGCTGCGCGCGTCTCCAGGTGGCCCTTGAGCTCGCGCGAGTGGCGGCGCATCCAGACGATCATGTAGGTGACGCCCGCGACCGCGATCAGGGAGAGCACGCCCTCCATCGTCTCCCGAGCCTTGAACGAGAGTTGCGAGCCCACCACCGCGAACGTGACGGCCAGTGACGCGCACAGACCGATCGCGAGGGCGACCCCCAACCACATCGGGCGGAGACCCTTCCCCCGGGTGGCGAGGAAGGCGGCGATGATGCCGACGATCAGGGCGGCCTCGAGCCCCTCTCGGAGCCCGATCACGAACGACGGAAGCACCTCTCGAACCCC
>JBEVGU010000020.1:0-32997 GCA_040511595.1 Actinomycetota bacterium
TGGCGGTGCGGGGCGCGCGGCCGGTGCGCGGGCGCGACGCTCTGCTCGCACGGCCGGCGGGGGTGCGCATGCGCTGGCGGACGCCGGCCCGCCGGGCCCGGCGGCGCTTGTTCGGCTGATAGGTACGCTTGCCCTTGGCCATGCGATGGTCGGTTCCTTCGTTCGTCAGGAAGGCCGGCGGAGCGCCGGCCGCGACGAGTATACGAGGCGGCATCGATGCAGGACAAAGCCCTTGACAACAGAAAGAGTGTCAAGACCCTGCCCTCGGCCCCGAGAGCCCCAAACGGGTGTGCTAACGTGCGCCCCGCCTTCCCCCCGGCGACCCGGGCTCTCGTGCGGCGCGGCGCCACGACAAACCTTCCCGGCTGATTTCCACCGTTGTGGAAAGGTGTTGTGGATTCACGATGGCGGTAGCGTCCCCCGAACACGAGGCCCTCGAGGCATGGGCGCACGTGCTCGAGCTGGCGAGGGACGAGCTCCCCGAGACGACCGTCGTGATGTGGTTCTCCGATGTGCGGCCGCTCGATCTGACGAGCGACGCCATCACCCTCGCGGTGCCCAGCCCGCTCGTTCGAGAACGTTTGCAACACAACCATCTCAATCTCATCGAGCGCGGGGCTGCAGAGACCGCTGGTCGGCGGCTGAAGGTCGATCTCACGGTGGACGAAGGGCTCCGCCAGCAGGCCGATGTCGTCGGTGACGGGGCCGGCGATCTATTCGTTGGAGACCCTCTCGGGAGCGAGCCGATCGGAGCCGAACTCGGCGGGGCGCCCGCCGCCGAGCACGCCGCGATCGGGTCTCCCGCCGCTCCCTCATCCGGGGCGCAGCCGCTGGGCACTCCGGGCCTGCCCTTCCCCAACTACACGTTCGACGCGTTCGTGCCTGGACCCAGCAACCGCTTCGCCCACGCCGCCGCGATGGCGGTGGCCGAGGCGCCGCCCTCGACCGCTTACAACCCGCTGTTCATCTACGGGGGAGTGGGACTCGGGAAGACCCACCTGTTGATCGCGGTCGGGCACCACATGTATCGGTTGGCCCCCGCGCTCCGGGTGCGCTACGTCACCTCGGAGCAGTTCGTGACCGAGTTCATCAAGGCCGTGCGCGAGCGGCAGGGGGGCGACACGTTCCGCCAACGCTATCGCGAGGTCGACGTGCTCCTGGTCGATGACATCCAGTTCTTAGCGAAACGCGAGGAGACCCAGACCGAGTTCTTCCACACGTTCAACCACCTCCACGGGGCCGGCAAGCAGATCGTGATCGCGTCGGATCGCCCGCCCCACGAGCTCTCCGGGCTCGAGGAGCGCCTGGTCAACAGGTTCCGCTGGGGCCTCTGCGTCGACGTGCAGCCCCCGGATCTCGAGACCCGCATCGCGATTCTGCAGCTCAAGGCCGAGCGCGAGCGCATCACCGTGCCGGCAGCCGTCATCGAGTTCGCCGCGTCGAAGTTCGACCAGTCGGTGCGCGAGCTCGAGGGCGCATTGGTGCGCGTCGCCGCGTGGTCCGAGCTCACCGGTCAACCCATCGATGTCACGCTGGCGGAGCGGGCCCTGGAGGACCTCATCCCTCAGACCCAGCACGACATCCCGCCACCGCTGATCCTCGACGAGACCGCCAAGTACTTCTCCCTCTCTTCGGCCGACCTGATGTCGAAGTCCCGCTCACGCCCGCTCACGCAGGCGCGCCACATCGCGATGTACCTCACCCGCGAGTGCACCGGCCTCTCGCTGCTGAAGATCGGTGAGATCTTCGGCGGACGCGACCACACCACCGTGCTGCACGGCATCCGCAAGGTGGAGGACGAGATGCGGGCGCGAGACGCCACGTTCCGGCAGGTCCAGGACCTCACGCGCATCATCCGTGGCCGGGTACGAGGCGCCGCATGAGCCCCGTCCGGACTGACGGTCGCGATGTGGACAACGCCGGGCCACCGGTGAGCCCGCGGTGGGTTCCGCGACGCCGTGGTGGGATATGCGGCGGAGCGACACGTTTTCCCCACGCGTTTCCCACATGTCGGATGGTCCCGCTACGCTGCGAGGACGGCCCTTCCGTGCAGGTTTCCACAGTGCCTACTACCGTCGTCTTACCTTTCAAGAACCTTGTAGAACCAGGGGGTGAACCGCGTGAAGTTCCGTTGTGATCGCGACGCGCTGTCCGACGCGCTGCAGACCGTGCAACGCGGGGTGTCGTCCAGACCCGGCATCCCCGCCCTCACGGGCGTGCTGATCGAGGCGACCGACGACGGGCGTATCACGCTGACCACCACCGACCTCGAGGTCTCGGCCAGGCTCGCGACCGCGGCCCAAGTCTCCGAGCCGGGCATCGGGCTGGTGCCGGCTCGCCTGCTCGGCGACACGGTGAAGTCGTTGTCCGACGCCCCGGTCGACCTCGAGACCGATCAGTCCCAGGCACACATCCGGTGCGCCGCATACGAAGGTACCCTCAGGCTGCTCCCTGCCGAGGACTTCCCCGGTCTGCAGGAACCGAGCGGCACGAAGATCTCGGTCGAGGCGAGCGCCTTCTCCGAGGCCGTGCACCAGGTGGCGCGCGGCGCCTCGCGCGACGAGGCTCGCCCGGTGCTCACGGGCGTGCTGATCGAGGTGAGCCGCGAGGGCGTCGTCATGGTCGCCACCGACTCGTACCGGCTCGCGGTGCGAGAGCTGGTCGCAACGGCCGACGGCGAAGGCCGGGCGATCGTGCCGGAGCGAGCGCTGAGCGAGGCGGGACGGGCCGCGGCCGCCGACGAGAAGGCCTCGCTCGAGGTCTTCGTCGACGAGGCCCAGGTCGCCTTCCGCATCGGAGAGCTCACGCTCACGTCGCGGCTGATCGAGGGGGAGTTCCCGAACTATCGGCAGCTGCTGCCCGAGCAGCATGAGAGCCGGCTAACGATCTCGCGACAGCAGCTGCTCGATGCCGTGAGCCGCGTGGGCCTGATGGCGCGCGACACCACGCCGGTTCGCCTGGAGTTCAACGCGCTCGGTGTCAAGCTGTCCTCGTCGAGCCCCGACCTCGGACACGCGGTCGAGACCGTCGAGGCTCGCTACGAGGGCGACGACCTGACCGTGGCGTTCAACCCGCAGTACCTCGCCGACGGGCTGCGGGCTGCCACCGGAGAGAGCGTCCGCCTCGACGTGCGCGACGGGCTGAAGCCGGGGGTCGTTCGCGGCGAGGGTGATGAGTTCACCTACCTCGTGATGCCGGTGCGTCTGCCCGCCGCGGTTCCCTGAGCCGCCGGGGCGCCGCGGCCGACTCGTCGATGCGACTGGCATGGGTCGAGCTGCGGCGGTTCCGTAACCACGAGCACACGAAGCTCGATCCGGTGCCCGACGGGGTCGTCGTGGCAGTCGGCCCGAACGGGGAAGGAAAGACGAACCTGCTCGAGGGCATGTACGCGTTGTACGCGCTCGGTTCCCCGCGCACGTCTTCGCACGCTCCCCTGGTGCAGGAGGGCCACGACGCCGCGTACGTGCGCGGTGAGTTCGAGACGACGCAGGGTCGCGTGCTCGTCGAGGTGGAGATCCCGGTGAAGGGCGCCAGTCGCGTGAAGGTGAACCGTTCGCCGGTGCGTCGCAAGCGAGAGCTCCGACGGCAGGTGCGCGCCGTCCTGTTCGGGCCGTTCGATCTGCCGATCGTGATCGGCGACCCGTCGAAGCGCCGGACGTTCATCGACGAAGCGGTCATGGCCCTGTGGCCACTGAGGGAGACGTTGTCCACGACCTACGAGCGAGCGCTGCGGCAGCGGAACCGTCTGCTGAAGGAATGGGACGGCCCTGGCGTCCCCTCGGACATCGAGGCCTGGGACGAGGAGCTCGTGACGGCCGGGGCGGCCCTGATCCGAGCGCGCTCCGAGGCGATCGAGCGACTCGCGCCACATGCTCGCGCCGAGTTCACCCACCTCGCCGGCTACGACCTGCTGGTGCGCTACGACCCCAACGTCTCGAGTGCGAACCGGGGAGGCGGTAACCCAGGCGATCTCGAGGGAGCGTTCCGCGCGCGTCTGCACGAGCGCCGGGCCGACGAGCTGGCGCGGCGCACCTCGTTGGTGGGCCCTCACCGGGACGACCTCGGCCTCGAGGTCCGGGAGCTCGGTGCCCGCACGGCTGGTTCTCACGGGGAGACGTGGGCCACCGCCCTGTGTCTGCGAGTCGGCCTGGCTTCCGCGGTGGCCGAGGAGATCGCGGAGCCCCCTGTGCTGCTGATCGACGACCCCTTCAGCGCGCTCGATCCGCGCAGGAGAGACCGCTTCGTCGAACGCCTGGCGGAGCGCGCTGGCCAGGTCTTCCTTTCGGTGGCCGACGAGGCCGACGTGCCGGCGCTCCCCGGCGCCGTGTGGGACGTGAACGCCGGCGCCGTCGTCTCGAGGGAGGACTGACGATGCCCGATGCCAAGGGATTCGGCGGCCGCAAGCGGCCCCGTTCCGAAGACGCGGTCTCGCTCGGTGAGATCGTCGAAGGGCTGCTGCGCGAGCAGGTGTTCAGCCGCGGCATGCCGGTCGCCCAGCTCGCCTCGCGCTGGCCCGAGATCGTCGGCGAACGCCTCTCCGCCGAGACCACACCGATGGCCCTCGACGCCGGTGTGCTCACGGTCGGCGTGTCGAGCGGACCGTGGGGCGCGCAGGCCCGATTCCTGCACGAGGAGATTCGGCGCAACGCCGACGAGGCCCTTGGAGGCGATGCCGTCCGGAGGGTCCACATCGTCGTGCGCGAACGGGCGGATCGTGAGCGAAATACCAGCTTGACAGCGGTTTTTCGCTCCCGGATCGCGGTCGAGGGTCGGTGCGCTGCGGTAAGATAGGGGCGTTCGTGCGACTCATGTCCGCGCACGCTCCCCGCATCTCCCCGGGGGTTCAGCGCGGACTCGATCGCACGTCGTCGATGCATCGATCGGAGGTCCGTTGGCAACCAAGACCAAGAAGCGCACGGCCGGTTACGACTCCAGCAATATCCAGGTGCTCGAGGGGCTCGAGCCCGTCCGCAAGCGACCCGGCATGTACATCGGCACCACCAGCGCTCGAGGTCTGCACCACCTCGTGTACGAGGTGGTCGACAACGCGATCGACGAGGCGATGGCGGGCTTCGCCGACAAGATCGTGGTCACGATCCACGACGACGGTTCGGCCAGCGTGATCGACAACGGACGCGGCATCCCGGTGAAGGCGATCCCCGGCGCCAAGGACCGTCGCCCTGCGGTCGAGGTCGTGCTCACGGTGCTGCACGCCGGCGGCAAGTTCGGCGGCGGCGGCTACGCGATCTCCGGCGGTCTGCACGGTGTGGGGGTCTCGGTCGTGAACGCGCTCTCCGAGAAGCTCGAGGTCGATGTCATGCGCGAGGGGTTCTCGTGGTCCCAGACGTACGAGCGTGGCAAGCGCCTCGCAGCCCTGAAGAAAGGCAAGGCCACCACCAAAACGGGCACGCGGGTGCGCTTCTGGCCCGACCCGGAGGTCTTCACCGAGACCCTCGAGTTCAAGCGCGAGACGCTCGGCGAACGCCTGCAGGAGCTGGCCTTCCTGAACAAAGGTGTCGAGATCAAGCTCGTCGACGAGCGCGAGACGCCCAAGGTCGAGGAGGTCTTCAAAGCGAACGGCGGCCTCGTCGACTTCGTGAAGTACCTCGGCCAGGGCAAGGACGCCGTCAACCGAATCATCGCGATCGAGACCGGCCCCACCGACGACGGTGAGGTCGAAATCGCGATGCAATGGAACTCTGGCTACACCGAGTCGCTGTACTCGTTCGCCAACACGATCAACACCCACGAGGGCGGCATGCACGAGGAGGGCTTGAAGAAAGCCCTCACGAACGTGCTGAACCGCCACGCTCGCGCGAAGGGCCTATTGAAGGAGAAGGACGAGAACCTGATCGGCGAAGATGTGCGCGAGGGCTTGGTGGCCATCATCTCGGTGAAGCTTCGCGACCCGCAGTTCGAGGGGCAGACGAAGACCAAGCTCGGTAACACGTCGATGCGCTCGCTCGTCGAGACCACGATGAACGCGCGGTTCTCCACGTGGCTCGAAGAGCACCCCGGCGACTCCAAGCGCATCTTCAGCAAGGCCTCGAGTGCGGCCAAGGCGCGACTCGCCGCTCGCCAGGCCCGCGACCTCACTCGACGGAAGTCGTTCCTCGAGAGCGGCTCGCTCCCCGGCAAGCTGGCCGACTGCCAGCTCTCCGACCCGGCGTCGTGCGAGCTGTACATCGTCGAGGGCGACTCGGCTGGCGGCTCGGCCAAGAGCGCCCGCGACCGTGCGACCCAGGCGATCTTGCCCATCCGGGGCAAGATTCTGAACGTGGAGAAGGCACGTCTGCACAAGATCCTCGAGAACAACGAGATCCAGGCGCTGATCACCGCGATCGGCACCGGCATCGAGGACGAGTTCGATCTCGAGAAGGCGCGATACCACCGCATCGTGCTGATGGCCGATGCAGACGTCGACGGCGCGCACATCCGCACACTCCTGCTCACGTACTTCTTCCGGTACATGCGCGAGCTGATCGAGGCCGGCTATATCTACCTCGCCCAGCCACCGCTCTACCTGTTGAAGCAGGGCAAGCAGGAGCACTACTTCTACACCGAGCGGCAGTGGGACGATTTCCGGCAGAACGCCAACGGCTCGAAGCTCGGCGATCCCCAGCGGTTCAAGGGGCTCGGCGAGATGGACGCCGGCCAGCTGTGGGACACGACGATGGATCCCGAACGGCGCACGCTGCTGCAGGTGACGCTCGAAGACGCCGCGACCGCCGACCGCCTCTTCAGCATCCTGATGGGCGACGACGTGCCGTCGCGCAAGGAGTTCATCGAGCGCAACGCGAAGTACGTCCAGAACCTGGACGTGTGATCGACCACGTGAGGAGCTGACACACCCGGTGGCGCAGGAAGGCCTGTTCGTCGGCAACATCGAACCGATCCAGCTCGAGGACGAGATCCAGCGCTCGTACCTCGACTACTCGATGTCGGTCATCGTCGGCCGCGCGCTGCCCGACGTACGCGACGGGCTGAAGCCGGTCCACAAGCGCATCCTGTGGGCGATGCTCGAGGCCGGCTATCGGCCCGACCGTCCCCACCGCAAGTGCGCGGCCGTGATCGGCGACGTCCTGAAGAAGTACCACCCCCACGGCGATCAGTCCGTGTACGACGCCCTCGTGCGCATGGCGCAGGATTGGTCCCTTCGCTATCCGCTGGTCGACGGCCACGGCAACTTCGGCTCGGTCGACGGCGATCCGGCGGCCGCGTATCGATACACCGAGGCCCGGCTCTCGCCTATGGCGATGGAGCTGCTGCGCGACATCGATTCCGAGACGGTCGACTTCGTGCCCAACTTCGACGGCTACGAGCAGCAGCCCACGGTGCTGCCGAGCCGGTTCCCGAACCTGCTGGTCAACGGCGCTGGCGGCATCGCGGTCGGCATGGCCACCAACATCCCGCCCCACAACCTCGGTGAGGTCATCGACGGGGTCGTTCACTACCTCGATCACCCCGAGGCCACGCCCGGTGAGCTGATGAAGTTCATCAAGGCGCCCGACTTCCCGACGGGGGCCACCATCATGGGCCGCCAGGGCATCCGCGACGCGTACGAGACGGGCCGCGGCTCGCTGAGGGTTCGCGCGGTCACGCAGATCGAGGAGGGCGCCAACGGCAGGTCGAAGATCGTCGTCACCGAGCTCCCGTATCAGGTCAACAAGGCGCGGCTCGCGGAGAAGATCGCCGACCTCGTCAAGTCGCAGAAGCTGAAGGACATCTCCGACCTGAAGGACGAGTCGAACCGCGAGGGTATGCGTCTCGTGATCGAGACGAAGCGAGGCGCCAACCCCGCCGTCGTGCTGAACCAGCTGTACAAGCACACGCAGCTGCAGGAGAACTTCGGCGTCATCATGCTCGCCCTCGTCGACGGTGTGCCGCGAACGTTGAACCTCGCGGAGATGGTGGGCTACTACGTGGACCACCAGGTCGACGTCGTCACGCGCCGAACGCGATTCGACCTACGCAAGGCCGAGGAGCGCGACCACATCGTGCTCGGCCTGCTGATCGCCCTCGACCACCTCGACGAGGTCATCAAGATCATCCGTGGTTCCCAGGACGCCGACGCCGCGCGCAAGAAGCTCATGCGCACGTTCACCCTGAGCGAGATCCAAGCCAACCACATCCTCGACATGCCGCTGCGTCGCCTCACCCGTCTCGCGCGCGAGGAACTCGATAAGGAGCACGCCGACCTGCTCGAACGCATCGCGTACCTGGCCTCGGTGCTCGACGACCCGGTGAAGCTCCGCGGCGTGATCAAGGACGAGCTCGCGGAGATCCGGAAGAAGCACGCCGACGGTCGGCGCACCACGGTCAAGGCCGACGACGGCGACTTCGACGCCGAGGACCTAATCGCCGAGGAAGACGTGATCATCACCGTGAGCCGCGCGGGCTACGTGAAGCGACTGCCGGTCGACGCCTTCAAGAAGCAAGGACGCGGCGGCAAGGGGGTCCGCGGCCAGAACCTCAAGGAAGAGGACGTCGTGAAACACGTGTTCACGACGACGACCCACCATTGGATGCTCTTCTTCACCACGAAGGGCCGCGTCTACCGGGTGAAGGCGCACGAGATCCCCGAGTCGGGTCGCACGGCGCGGGGCATGTACGCGGCGAACCTTCCAGGCGTGGCCCTCGACGGCGACGAGAAGATCAGCGCGGTGATCGACCTTAAGGAGTACACCGATGGCCGGTACCTGCTGTTCGCAACGCGTAGGGGGGTCGTGAAGAAGACCGCGCTGCCCGAGTACGACTCGTCGCGCACGGGGCTGATCGCGGTGAAGCTCCGGGGTGACGACGAACTGATCGACGTGCGTCTCACCGACGGCGACGACGAGGTGTTCCTCGTCTCGCGGAAGGGGCAGGCGATCCGGTTCAAGGAGTCGCTGGTGCGGGCCATGGGTCGCGACGCCGGAGGCGTGATCGGCATGCGTCTGGCCGACGAAGACCGCGTGCTCACGGTGGGCCTCGCCTCCGACGGCGAGGAGTTGATCAGTGTCACCGAACACGGTTACGGGAAGCGATCGAAGCTGAGCGACTATCCACTCAAGGGTCGGGGCGGCAAGGGGGTCATCGGCCATCAGCTCACCGAGAAGACGGGGCTGCTGGCGGGCGCCTACGTCGGCACGAAGAACATCGACATGTTCGTGATCTCCTCGAGCGGGCAGGTCGTGCGCGTGAACGCGGGCGACATCCGGCGTGTCGGCCGGTCGAGCCAGGGCGTGCGCACGATGCGGGTCGAGGACGACGCGACGGTGGTGGCCCTCGCCCCCGCCATCACACAGATGGACGAGGGCTGAGCCGAGGGCTTCCCGGGCTCCCCGGCGACGCTCTCTCAGCAGACGGCGGCGAGGAACAGGAAGGGATCGACCGCGGCGCCGTCGGCCGGGTGCCATTCGAAGTGGTTGTGCGGCGCGGTCGCGTTCCCGGTGCTGCCGACGTAGCCGATCACGTCGCCGGCATGCACCGCACCCAGCTTGCCGTAGGCCGACAGGTGGGCGTTGTACACGTAGCCACCCGCGCCGTAGACCTTGACCGACGTACCCCCGAGGTAGTTCTCGCTCGCCACCGCCTCACCGTCGAACGGGGCGATGATCGGCGTTCCCGTCGGCGCCATGATGTCGTTGCCCTGATGGATGTGGCGTGGCGTGCCCGGCATCTCTCTGATCACCCCGAAGTTGTCGGACACGACAGGGTTGCCACCCACCGGGCATCGCTGCAGAGGCAGGGACTCGATCCATGTTGCCAGCTCGTGGCGCTGGGAGCGCAGCTCCGTCGCCCGCTTGCGGACTGCACGGATCAACGCACGCTCTTCGGCGCGAAGGTCGTCGAGTCGGTCGAGCTGGTGCTTGCGGAACTGCCGGAAGCGATCCCGGTCGCCCACCTCGCCCGCGTTGGACTTGTGCAGACGCGCCTTCGTGTATCGCATGCGTCGATGCAGGGCAACCCGGCGCAACCGCCGCGTCTCGTGCAGCTCCTCGATGCGTTCCTGCAGATCGCGCTTCTCGCGGAGAGCGACCTTCACCGACGATTCGGCGTTGGCGGCGGCGAACAGGCCCGCCGCCGCGACGCTTCCTGCAACCACCAACGCCATCACCCGGCGTGCCGTGCGTTCACGCATCTGCTTCGCTCACCCCCGAAAACCCGTGTTCCTGCGTGCCCTGTCGGCTGCCTATCGGCAATCGAGGGGAGCCGCTTGAGTCGTCCGGGGGAGTACTACGTAGTCATCCCTTGCTGCTGTACGTGCGGTAGGCCGTACGTCATGCTGCGGGGATGGATCTCGGGGCGGTCGTGTTGGCGGTGTCGGGAGCCTTGTTCGCCGCCGCCGTCGCGGGTGTGCGGTCGCGCCGCTCCCTCGCCGCGTGGATCGCGGCCCTTGCCGTGTCCGGCGCGGGTCTCGCCGCCGGCGCCCTGCTCGTGCAGGACGATCCGGGGCTCGCGTCGTGGCTGATCGCGCCGCCGATCGCCGCTGGTCTGGGCGTGGCGAACATCCTGTCGCTCTTCGCGGGCGACGGACCTCTTCGCACGTAAGTCCTGCACGCGCGGATGCGGGTGCTTGCCCCGACGAGGGCGTACCCTTACAACTCCGTTTCGAGGAGATGGTGCACACGGCCGACCAACCCAACCCCGCCGAGCCGCGCGTGGTCGCACGGCCGTCCGACGACGGACGCCCCCCGGCACGACCGTCCGACGTCGAGACCCCGGCCGAACCGGTGCGGGTCAGATCGGCGATCGAAGCCCCGGCCTCTCCCGAGTCGCCCGTCCCGTCGTCGGACGACGGGCCGGGCGCTCCTGCAGCCGACCGTCCCCCGCGACGCGCGGAACGCTCTCCGTCGCCCACTCGCGCCGCGCGTGCCGTTCGGGCCCCTCGTTCAGCGCCTCGCCGAACGCGCGTGGTGGTCCGCAAAGTGGCGCCTCTGTCTGTGCTGAAGTTCTCGCTGTTGTTCTACGTGTGCCTGATGTTGATCGTGTTCTTCGCGTTGGTGATCGTGTACGTCGTGCTCTCCGCGGCCGGCGCGATCGATTCGCTCGAGAAGGTCCTCGGCTACGTGTTCGGCACCGGGACTACGTCGACCTCCGGCGCCGAGCCGCTCGAGATCGACGGCAGGGTCGTGTTCACGTGGGGGCTCGTCGGAGGCCTGTTCCTGGCGGTCGTCTGGGCGATGATCAACGTCTTCGTCGCGCTGCTCTACAACCTGATCAGCGACATCGTGGGGGGCGTCGAGGTCACACTCGCCGAGCGGCCCTCTCGCTGACGACGCTCGTCCGGCGTTCGTTTGACAGCCGTTTCAGGCCGTGGCTACGCTGCCTCCAGGGGCAGCGGCCTCCCGACGAAGCAGGGCCTGTAGCTCAGCCCGGTTAGAGCGCTTCCCTGATAAGGAAGAGGTCGATGGTTCAAGTCCATCCAGGCCCACCTCGAAACCCCCTCCAAGAGAGGGGGTTTCGGCGTTCGGGCCGTCGATCTCTCCAAGGGATGTTCCTACCGGTTCTTACCCCGAACATAGAAGACGGTACCGGAACGGAGAGGAACTCAGGGCGTTGCTACTTCTGTTCCTAACCTTGGTCTCGAGGCCCGTCGTGTTGCGCTGCGATCATCATCGGCTCACCCCTCGGTGCGGGCAGAATCCCCGAAGAGCGGGGCCAGACGAACGAATCGCATTGACCTTATCCGTCCCAGACCAAAGGCCGTCAATCGGTGAGTCCTGTCTCCCCCATGACTCGATCGGGTCGCAGCCGAACAAGAAGCTCACCCGCCGCGGCGTTGCGACGGCCGTATTCCTCGGCCTGATCCGGCAGGTACCTCGCGGCGATCCGCGTCGTCCGAGCGAGCAGCACGTCGACCCCGTCGCTGAGGTCGACCGGTCCTTCCACCACGACGAAGGAGAACGGCGCCCGCTCGTCGTCGACCGTGAGGGCAGCTCGACGCTCCCGAGCGAGGGTCCGGCCTTTCACCGATGTCTTCCCCGTCGTGAAGATCACGTCGTCTCCATCGAGGACGAACCACACAGGGGCTACGTGTGGCGAGCCATCCACTCGGACAGTGGCGACCTTCGCGGTCCTGGTTCCCTCCATCAGGAAGGACCGGACTTCCTCAGGCGTCATCGACCGAGCCATGAGCCGCAGCGTATCCGTGTCAGTGAACCGTGGCGGTCGTGGGGGCTTGTGAGGTGCTTCGTGGACGACCGGCGCCCCCTGCGGCCGCGGGTCATGGTGAGGAACGTCTCGCCACCGCGATAGTCATCTCGATCGGCGTTCTCTACTTGATGATCATCGTCATGGAATTCGTACCTCATCGGGACTCGGTCTCGTTCCTTCGACGACTTCACCCTGACGTCCACCAGTGTGCGGCGTTCCTCATTTGTCCAGCCTCGTCGATCGCCTGGAGCTCGAGCTTCATCTGGTCCCGGCCGTGCAAGCACGCGCGCACCTGTTCTGGTCCCGCGATCCTTTGCCCTAAGGCGTATGACGTAGGAGACCTGGTTGACAGAAGGTCGCCGGATGGCCTACGTTCCGGCGGTCCAATCGTAACCAAGTAGGAGGAACCCGCGTGGCCGCCGATCAACCAATCGTGTCCAGGATCGTCCCAGCTCTCAAGGTCAGATGGGCAGTCGTTGTGGCGGTACTCGTGCTCGCGGCTGCGACCCTCCCGGCCACGTTCGCCGCAGTCTCCGTGACCGCGATGCCGCTCGACACCCTTCCAGACGCCGGGACGTTGCGGCTGCACCTCGGATCGTCACCGCAGCGATGGTTGTTCGAACCGACGTCCGGAAGCGCCACATCCCAGGCGATCGGGCTCAGCAGCGGCTGCAAGCTCGCGCCGACCAGTGGCGCGCTCGTCGCGCTCACGCCGACACCTGCCAGCGGCACGGTCGGTCTTACCACCGACGGGATCGGGGTTCGGAGCTCCGGTGAAGGGGCGGGGGTCCCGTGCGGCCGGGTAGACGGGAGCAAGGGGCAGCGGCTCCGGATCGAGCTGACCGGTTCCGGACCGCTCGCCGAGACGCTGATCGACTTCATGGAGCTCGACATCGAGGCCAAAGGCAACGTGATCGTCGTTGCCGACCTCTACTTGGATGGCACGCTCGTCGGCTCGCACGAGATGCCGACCGGTAGCGCGTCCGACTCCGGTCCCGACTCCGGCGACGGAGACAACTACCGATTCCGCGTGCCGGCAACGGGCACGTCCGCCTTCGACTCGTTCGTCCTTCGCCCGAAGGACGACATCGGCGAGTTCTCCTTGGCCGGCGGCGCGGACGGCACCGCCGCTGTGCCCGGAGGCCTCGGTGAACAGCTCGGGACGACGGACTCACTGATCCACCTCAAGGAGGCGTCGGGGGTCCTCGACTGCGGTGAGTCCACGGGCGACGTCACCGGTGGCAATACGACCGCGAACTTCGCCCGCGGCTCCAACGCCGAGTGCGAGCTCATCCCGTACCTGCTGCGGGTGGAGAACGACGATGTGCTCGTCCAGAAGGACCTGACCGGCCAGCCGGATGCGAACTTCACGATGACCGTGACATGGGACGCGGAGCCGGCGCCCGCGAACGCCGGCGTGCTCTCGCGGACGACGTTCATCGACTACACACCAGAGACCCCCGGGGATGAGACCCCCTTGTTGTGGTGCGACGCCGGCCCGACGCCGCCTCCCGGAGAGTTCTGGTGCCTCACCGCCCAGTCATCGGAGCTGCAGCCCGACGGCACCGTAGTCGTGACTGAGACGCTGTTCGGTGCCGGCGACCCGAGGGTGACCCGAGGCTGATCCAGACCTGATCGATCAATCTCGGGCGACGACGAACGCCACGCTCGCCTGGGCCGGCGCGCGGGCTCCTTAGGATGCACCCGATGGTCATCCGGCTCGGAGGACCGGGGGCCGTGACCTCGTGCTGATGCCTCGCGGTGCCCACGTCCCGGCGTTCGTGTTCGACGCGGTAGTGCCTGTGGGCGCGATACTTCGGTGATGGACGCCCCACTCCGAGCCGCTCGTCTAGGTGACGGTCGTGCACTCGCGTCCTTGTGGATTGCATGGGCACGTGAATACGAGAGGCTCGACGTCGAACTCTTCCGTGTGCCGTCGAGCGAGGGCCTCGCGACTTGGTTCGAGGGTCGCCTCGCGGCAGCCGACGATGACCAGGCCTGGTTCGTGGCCGACGGAGACGAGGGCGTCGTTGCATTCCTGCAAGCGGAAGTGTGGCGCCCCAACGAGGATTCCGAACGGTCTCTCCTCGTGGATGACGTCGTGACGACTCTGAAGGTCGGGCTCCTTGTTGTGAAGCCAACGGTTCGGCGGCACGGCATCGCGAGCGCGCTCTCCGATGCAGCGGAGTCATGGGGACGAGGACGAGGCGCCACGCGCGTGGTCGTGATCGCGGTGACCGCCAGCCCCACGGCTATCCCGTTCTACAGGCGGCAAGGGTTCCAGCCGTTCACGACGGGGTTTTGGAAGCCACTCGGATAGAACGTCCCGCGCAAGGAGATCGCCGCACCCACTTGGGTGCTGAAGTTGGCCCGCGCCCGCTCAGTCAGTCAGGGCCACCGCTCCACTCCCCAGTGCAGGTTTCGTGCACGGCTCGTGCCATCGCCCCCCGGAGGGCTTCGTCGAGGGTCGACCGAGACGAGTCATGCGCAGCCGGGCGCCAGCGCCTGCCAGGACATCCGGACTGAGGAGACGCCATGTTCATGCCCCTTCGACCTGCGGCGATGCAGAAGCAGCAGCTCGGAGCTATGCTCGGGCTCTGCTTGAGCAAGCGTCGATGGGTCAAGTCCATCCAGGCCCACGTCCGGAAGGAGGGCTCTCCATGGCAGAAGAAGCCACCGTGACGGTCGAGGCCGTCGAGGAGAAGAAGAAGGGCGGATTCTTGAGGAAGCTCATGAAGATCGCCGTGATCGGTGCCGTGATCGCCGCGATCGTGGCGTTCGTCAAACGTCGCCGGGGCGACGACCTCGACGACGTCGAGTGGCAGGAGCTGCCGCCGCCCGCCGGCGGCTGATCGAACGCCTGCCGGCTCCGCCCACGATCTCCGACGAAGGGCTCGCCCACGGGCGGGCCCTTCGTCGTGCACGGCTACACTCCGGCCGATGAGCGGCCGGGCCTGGGAACTCGCGAACGTCGCCGCATCGTCGGCGGGCGTGCGGCTCGAACCTCTCACGTCGCTCGAGGACGCCGACGCGATCGTCGGGGTGATGCGCGAGACCTGGGGAGAGGAACTCCCTCGAGAGCTGATCCGAGCGCTGGCCGGGTCGGGCAACGTGCCGTGGGGGGCATTCGACGGCCACGAGCTCGTCGGATATGTGCTGGGGTGGGCCGCCGTCGAGCCGAGTGACGGCCTGCACGAGCACTCGCACATGCTCGCCGCGCTGCCTCATCGTCGCCACGCCGGGATCGGCTACGCGTTGAAGCTCGCCCAGCGCGCGTCCTGCCTGGACCGGGGCATCGGTCTGGTCCGCTGGACCTTCGATCCGCTCGTGGCGCGCAACGCCCATCTGAACATCGGGAAGCTGGGCGCCACGTGCGACCGATTCCATCGCGACTACTACGGCGAGATGACCGACGCCGTGAACGTGGGGGACCGGAGTGATCGGCTCGTCGTGCGCTGGCTCCTCGATCGCGAACCGGGCCGCCGCGCGGTGCCCGAAGGCGACATCGTCGAGGTCGTTCGCGGAACCGAAGCGATCGACGCGCCGCATCCTGATCGCCCTGCCCAGTTCCCGGACGTGACACCAGGCTCGGTGTGCACGATCCAGGTGCCGCGCGACCACGCGGCGATCCGTGCCGGCGATCCCGAGCTCGGGGCTCGCTGGCGCGAGGTCGTGGGTGAAGCGTTCGACGACTGCTTCACGCGTGGCATGGACGTGGTGGCGTTCGATGCCGACCTCGCGGGCGGGCGTCCCAGGTACTTCCTCGCGTCGAGGGAGGGCGACAGGTCGTGACGTCCGTGCGAGCCGTCGAGCTCCGCATGATCGGGCTGCCACTCGTGCGACCGTTCCGCACGAGTTTCGGGACCTCGACCGAGAAGGTCTGCGTCCTCGTTCGGGTGACGACCGACCAGGGTGAGGGGTGGGGCGAGTGCATCGCCGACGACGAGCCGGCCTTCAGCGAGGAGTTCAACGAGGGAGCGTGGCTGGTACTACGCGACCTGCTCGCCCCTGCGCTGCTGCGCGCCGGCGACGTCAGGATCGACGACATCGACGAGGTCCTCGCGTTCGTGCGGGGAAATCCGATGGCCAAGGCCGCCCTGATCGACGCCTTCCTCGACGCCGAGCTGCGCGCGGACGGGGTTTCGCTCGCCTCGTGGCTCGGAGCCGAGCGCGATCGCGTCGCGTGCGGCGTCTCCGTGGGGATCGCGGACTCGACCGAGCAGTTGCTGGCCCAGGTCGATGAATATCTCGCCGAGGGGTACCGGCGCATCAAGCTCAAGATCGAGCCGGGGATCGACGTCGAGCGCGTGGCTGCCGTGCGGTCCGCGTACCCCGAGATCGCGCTGAGCGTCGACGCCAACGCCGCCTATGTCCCGGGCGACCTCGCGGTATTCCGGGCGCTCGACGAGCTCGGATTGCTCATGATCGAACAACCGCTGCACCACGAGGATCTCGTGCGCCACGCCACCCTCCAGCGCGCGGTGCGGACCGACATCTGCCTGGACGAGTCGATCCGGTCGGCCGCCCATGCGGAAGCCGCTCTCGAGCTCGGCAGCTGCCGCATCGTCAACGTCAAGCAGGGAAGGGTCGGCGGCGTCCCGGAGGCGAGGCGGGTGCACGACGTGTGTCGCGCCGCGGCGGTGCCCGTCTGGTGCGGCGGCATGCTCGAGACGGGCATCGGCCGAGCGCAGAACCTCGCCGTCGCCGCGATGCCGGGCTTCACCCTGCCCGGGGACACGAGCGCGTCGGCTCGGTACTTCGCCGACGACCTCACCGAGCCGTTCGAGATGGCCCCCGACGGCACGATGGGCGTCCCGTCCGGTCCCGGGATCGGGGTCGAGCCGAGGCCGGACCGACTCGAGGAGACGACGATCCGCATCGATCGCGTCGGCGGGTGACGCGGGCAGGGAGAAAGAGTGACAAGAAGGCCCCGCTCGGTTTGACGGCTCCGACACGCGGCACGTATCGTCCGTCTTGAGAGACCGCTGGAGCCCCCGGGTTCCGGCGGTTTCTCACTCTTTCTGCCCCTGTCTGGATCCCCGATCATTGCGGCTCGCACGCTCCCGGCTCGCATCTTCCAGATGCGCCTGTCCCTGGCTGCGTGGGCCGCAGGGCTGCTCGGGTGACGATAGGCTCCCGGTCTCGCGATCCTGCCTATCCCTGCCGGTCAGACAGGGTGTGCACCTACTCCCGCGAACGACTCAGCTGACGAGGTGCCGTTGCGGTAGCCCGAGCGACCTCGTCGAGCACAGCTCCGATGATCTGAGCCGTGTCGGTCGCGGTCGCGCGCCTGTCCTGGTAGCCGACCCTCATCCGAACAACGCGTGCCCGAGGCCCGGCGAGCGGGCTGATCGCCTTCACCCACCGGCCGTAGGCTCGGTCGCACCACTAGGCGACTCCGAGCCCCGCCACGATGATGATGACTGTTACGGCCGGGTTGAGCCGTCTGGAAGCGGAATCGTTCACTCGGAGTTCGGTCATCGCGACCTCATCCTAGCCCGCCAGCGGGGTGCCGCTGAGACCACTTGCGTTGTGAAGGCGTCATCGTGCCCTTCCCATCGACCGGTGGGGCCGTGCCCGGATTGTCCGCGTCAGCCCAAGGCCGTGCCTTCGCTCGAACTCGTTGGCTCGGGGTCGGGCAATCGCATCATCCGAAACGAGATGAACAGTCCGAGCAGTGCGGCGAGGAGCGGCACGATCAGCGCCACCTGGAGCGCGATCACGCGAGCGTCCGTGTTGATCCGGATGATCTCGGCCTGGATGTCCGGCGGCTGATCGACGAGGAGCTCTTCGAGCTGCGTCGTGCTCACGATCTGCGCGTCCTCGTCGAGGCCGTCCGCGACGCGCTGCTGTTCGGCGGGGGTGAATACCGCACTCGACTCCGCCATGTTCGTGAACGTGAACTGGAGGGTGGCCAGCATGATGGCTCCGGCGAAGGCCAGGCCGAACGAGAGACCGAACGAACCACCCGCCGAGTTCACGCCCGCGGCCTCGCTCACCCGCTCCTCATCGATCGGGGACAACGTGTAGTTGTTGAGCTGGGACACCAGCAAGCCCAGCCCCGACCCTGCGATCGCGAACGGCACGAGGAGGGACCAACCCGTGGCGCCGCGAGGCACGATCGCGATCAGCAGCGCCATGCCGATCGACAGCAGGGCGAAGCCGAACCGGATGATGCCGCTCGGGCGCCGCGCCCCCGCCTTCTTGCCCGCGAGCAGGGCCACCCCGAACATCGTGAGCGAGAGGGGCGCCATCGACAGCCCGGTCTGCAGCGCGTTGTACTCCAGCACGATCTGCAAGAAGATCGGCACCGCGATCATCGTCCCGCCGAGCGCGATCTGCTGAAGCATCTGTCCGCTGATCCCGAGCTTGAACAACTTCGATCGGAACAGATCCGGGTCGATGAGGGTCGGCTTCTCATCGCGCTTGCGGTGAACGAGCCAGTAGCCGAGCGATCCCATGGCGACCGCGCCGACCGCCAGGAGCGCCGCGACCGACTCCCCGCCTTCCTGCCACACCAGGATGCCCAACACGAGACCGCCCATGCCGACGACGGAAAGGACGGCACCCACGGCATCGACGTGTCGGGGTCCTGTGTACGGCACGTCGCGGACGCGACCGATGCCCAGCAGCACGAGGGCGATGATCACGACCTCCAGCAGGAAGCCGACGCGCCAGGACAAGAACGTCGTGTTGAATCCGCCGAGTAGGGGTCCGATCGCCGCGGCGATCGCGGCCGAGGCGCCGACCAGGGCATAGACCCTCTTTTGCGCCGCTCCCTCGAAGTTGCCGTGGATGAGGGATTGCATCGCGGGCAGCAGGAGCGATGCACCGAGCCCACCGATCACGGCCCAGAACACGACGATCGCGGTCACGCTTTGAGCGAGCGTCATCGCCAGCGCGCCGACCGCGTAGGCGAGCAGCCCCAGCACGTACGCCTTCTTGCGGCCGATGAGGTCGCCGACCTTGCTGCCGATCAGGATGAATGCTGCCGAGACGAGCGCCTCAAGCGCGATCGCCGACTGGATGCTGCTGACGGTCGTGTCGAGGTCGTGGACGACGGCTGAGATCGACACGTTCATCAAGGAGGTGTCGACGACGAGCACGAACATCGCCGCCGCGAGCAGCATGGCGAGCCTCCGGTCGAACCCGGCCTCTTCCGCAGCGCCAGCTGTTCTCTCGCTCACCCGAATCCTCCGTCTGCACTTTGTGCGAACCTCAGCTCCACGTCGATCCTTGTCGGCGTGAGACAACCGTAGCCCACTCTGTTGTGCCCTGGGTGCTGCTAGCCGCCGAGCCGAATCGGTTCGCAGACCAGGAACCAGCGTTATCTGTCGTGAGTGAGTCGTCACGAACTGGGCGCGGCGCAAGAGCGACCCGGGCTCCGCGCGGGACCTGGCCGACGTGATTCCGGACCAATTGGCGGTCGGCACGATCGCCCCAACTGTGCAAGGATCACGCGCTGTGGTTGTTCAGGCCGCCGGGGAGGTCGGGATGTATGGGAGTTCGGAATCAGGCCAGCCAGCTGTTGCTGACCCGCTCTCGGGACTGCGCAAACAGCTCACCGACGCGTACGGGGACCAACTCCCAACAGAAGCGATCGACCGGATCGCTGAGGAGTCACTCGTAGAGTTCATGGACGCAAAGGTGCGCGAGTTCGTTCCAGTCCTCGCGTGGCGACGAGCGCGCCAGCGACTTCGCCACACCACCTGAGGGCACCGCCAGCTTCGATCACCCAGCGCAGCAGCCGTCAGTGCGACGTGAGTACGGATGCGCCCCGCATACCTAGCCGCCCAGGACTTGAGCCTTCTGCGTGGAGAACTCCTCATCGGTCAGGATCCCCTGGTCATGCAGTTGGCCTAGGTCCTTCAGCTTCTCGATCGCATCGTGGGACGGTCCGGCCGACTCTTGAGATGGCCCGCCGGGGGCGGATGGGTCGGGCGTTGCCGTCGCGGGCGGCGGCTGAGTCTCGCCTGTTTGCTTCTCGGCCATTTTCGTTTGCAGCATCGACCCGACCTTTTGCAGGCGCTTCTTGTTCATCGCGACCCCCCCGCGTGCTCGCCTCGCTCGACCCTACTCCTATCCGCTCGGCACCAGTCAAGGCTCGGGGCGATGACGTGGCCGAGGTATTGGAACTGAGCAAGCCTTCCAGAGTACGGTCAGAGGTGTTGCACGTGCTGATGTTCGCTCCCGCTGACCGCAAGCGGCTCGATTTCCTGACCTGACCGAAAGAGATGCGGAAGGGGATGTCCAGGAAGGCATTTCGAGCGCATCCCGTCATCCGCGCGGCGGTCGCCGTCTCGCTCGCGACAGCGGCGCTCACCCTCCCGGCATCTGCCGCGACCGCGTTTCAAAGGGCTCCGGTGTACGTGGACACGGGCTACGACCCAGACGACGTCCCCATCGATGAGGGGTCGTGCTGTCAGCAGGATCCCGACGTGCGCTCGACGACGCGGAAGGTTGGGTCCAGCACGTCTGGTCGTAGATCGCTCTTCATCACGTTCCGTGCGTTCGAGCGATTGTCGGGGTACTGGACCGTCCGCGTCTTTCTCGACACCCGCGGTGGGCCGCACGCCGATGCAAGGATGCGGCTCGCTGACTCCGGTGTCGGCCCAACCCGTTGCGGCGTGCGGTTCCTCGCAGAGGGGCCACGACGCCAGGGCAAGCTCCATCTCCCGCGATCCGGCCGTCGAGGGACGTGTCGGGTGCCGCTGCGGTGGGTGCATCCGAACAAGCTGATCCGCTGGAGACTCTTGTCCCCGGCCGGCCTGGAGGGGACGGAGCCGGGCGTCGATGAGTACGCACCCGATGATCGCCGTTGGTACGTGTAGGGGTGGTGACGCTCGCCGCGCAAGGCGAGCCCATGCACGTCATATCAGCCCGATCCGCTCGATCGGGAACGGAGGCTGCGAGAGCGGCTTCACGGCCAAGCGGAGCAGGATCAGCGGATTGTCGTCGCCCGCGCTTCGGTTCAAGTGGAGTTCGTCGCAGCTTCGGCAACGGTGAACCAACACCCACTCCCCATCGCCTCGCACCGTGATCGCGATCGGCTCCATGAGCGCACCACAACGCGCGTCTCGATCGCCGGGCGTGTCGTCATCCAGGTGACGACTCCACAAGCAGTTCGGGCAGTGGTTGCGGTGCGCCGTTCCGAGGGCATCCGTCGAGACGTCCAGGCGGCAATAGCCGCATCTGAAGGAAGTCTGGCGTTTGCGACTCTCACCGCGACGTCGGTCGCGTGACATGGGAAACCTCCAAGCGACAGCAGGCAAGCGCCGTCGCGCCTTGGAGGTTCCGGGTCGTCTTAGTTCGAACCCAGCGGACCGCCGAGGCGCGACGCGATGACCACCAACCAGGTTGCCATGTGTCCCACCTCCCTCTCGGTCAGACCGGCGATGCCCGCCGGCGAGATGGGACCCTAGCATCGGCCCTTGCTTCGCGCAATCGTGGCCGGCCGCGTTCCAGTCCGCGCCGCAAGCGTGAGGAGCGTCCCGACAGCCAACACGGTGTCGGCGGCGATGGAGAGAGCCAGCCGATCTCGCCGGGGATCCCGCAGGCTGATGCCATCGACCATGGGTCCGAACGAGCCGTGCTGCGCTTGATGAATCGAAACGATCCCGAACCACGTGAACGCCGCGGCGATCGCCAACAGCAACCACCGCGTTGACCCAAACGGCGTGGGCCAGTCTCGGACGCGGCCGATCCAACCGAAAGCCGCACCTGCGATCCAGCCCAGCCCTCCGGCCACGCACATCGAGATCAGCATCTCCATTGATAGGTCGGGCGGCCCGGGATCGATCCAATCGATCAAAGAACGCACCAGCGACGAGACCGATCGTGCCTCCCGCAAGGGCATCGATCAGGGCGCTGGTGGGTCGCGACAGTCGCCGATGGTGGTGGGCCATGCGCTGAGTGTCGGCCGCAAGGGGTCGAACTCCAGGTGGCCGTCCCTTCAGCACCTCGACACCACGTCCGACCTTGCTCGACAGACCAGCGAGACACTCGCTGCTCCGGGCGTACGCACGCCCGGGAATTGTTGTGAACTTGGTTGGCACGACCACAGCTAGCGATTCTCGGTGGCAGCAGCGCACGCCAACGCGCAGGTCAGCGAGCTACTCGCTCGAGCTACGCACGCCCGTGCTCATGCGTGTGTCAGACTCACGGTCTCGCCAATGCGCGAGTTCTCGAGCCATGAAGAAGCGAGTCGTTCAAGCCGGGGAATTCGAGGTCGTCGACGACCAAGGCAGGGTCCGGTTGCGCATCGGCCTGTCGAGCGACGACGATCCCTTCTTCTCGCTGCTCTCGCCCGACGGCGAGGTCCGCATGCGCTTCGGTCTCTCAGCGGACGGCGCCGCGGGCCTCGCCGTGGGCGACGAGAACGGCAAGGTCCGCGCCACGGTCGGTCTCTCGAGCGACGGAAGCGCGAGCCTCGCGTTCGGCGACAAGAACGGCCGCATCCGAGCGAAGTTCGGCCTCGCTCCTGAGGCGTCACCCACGATGGGTATGCAGGTGAACGACGGTGAGCTGTCGCAGATCTACTCGCTCGCCGAACAGGGCTCGCCCACCCTCGGTCTCTACGACCACGACGGCAAGGTCCGGGTGCGCCTCGGGCTGGCGGCCGAAGGTTCGCCCGTGCTCCGGCTGCTCGACCGAGGCGGCGAGCTCCGGGCGGTCGTCGGCCTCGCGGGCGACGGCTCGCCGTTCGTGCAGTTCCTCGACGATGCGAAGCAGCCGACCTGGACGATGCGATGACGCCCTGGGTGCTGGTGACGCCCTCGGTGCTGGTGACGCCCTCGGTGCCGGCCCCCGTGAGCGCGGAGTGAGCATCTCGTGACGGGATGGTGGGCGGTGGCCTTCGTCGTGCAATGGGTGCTCCTGGTCGTGCTGTGCGTCGTGGTGATCGCGCTCGCCCGGCAGGTCGGCACGCTGCACCTGCGGCTCGGCCCGCGGGGGGCACTCGAGATCGATGACGAGGGACCGTCGCTCGGTGAGGCGCCGCCCGTGATCGCGGCGGTCGATCCCGACGGTGAGACCCTCATACTCGGCGGCCCCGGCCGGCCTCGCCTGGTCCTCTTCGCCTCGGAGACCTGCTCGATCTGCCGTGAGGTCGCCCCCGGCATCCCGGCCGCGGCGTCGTCGGGCCGTCTCCAGCCGCAGGTTGTGCACGATCTCGAGTCGGAACGAGCCTACGGGGTGCCTGGAACCCCCTACGTGATCGTTCTGGACGAGCACGGTGTCGTGGTGGCCAAGGGCACCGTGAACACCCTCGAACAGGTCGAGGGATTGGTGGACACCGCCTCGCAACGACTCTCGGAGGAACGGCACCGATGGGCAAGCTGACGTCGATGGAGCGTGCCGAGCGATCGATCGCCACGCGCACGAGCAGGCGCAGCTTCCTCGGACGGGTCGGCCGGGGGGTGGTGGCGCTCGCCGGGGGCGGCCTGGTCGCCACCGCGATCGCGCCCGAGCGGGCGCACGCATACCACATCTGCGGACACACCTACACGACCGGATCGTGCCCGCACCCGTACGCGCCGTTGTCGCGCACGGACCGCTACGGGTTCCCGATGCACCCGACGCACGGCTTCCCCGTGGACGACGCCGGCAAGCGGTACGTCGACCCCTCGACGCAGACCCGCCGCAAGACCTGCGAGCAGGTGGTTCCCGCCGCCTACCCGTTCACGGGATCCCCTCGCTACGGCGGCGGTTGGACCCGGTGCTGCGCGGGCCGTCTGCGTCACATCCAGGACTGCTGCTCCAGATCGGACATCCGCATCAACGGCGACTACGCCGTGCGGGGTTACTGCCCGCGCCCGCTCAAGGTCTTCTGTATCACGTACCGGGAACTCAACCGCCGGTGCTGATCGATCCCTCGGCGAGCGACGCGCTGGGCGTCGTGATCGTGCTCGGGCTCGTCGCCGCGTCGTCGGTGGCGGGCTGGTCGGCGCTGTACGGCCCCTGAGGGCTGTCGATGGTGGAGACCATCACCCCCGTCGTGTACGGGGGACGGGCACGGTGGGGCATCGCCCTGGCCCTGCACAGCATCGGCGCGACGGCGACCGCAGCGGCGTTCGGCGCCGCCCTCGGCCTCGTGGGCGGGTTGCTCGAGGCGCCGTGGGGGCGCGCCGGCGCGCTCGCGCTCGCGGCCGTGGCCGCCGTGTACGCGATCGGCGAGCTGCCGCGGGTCACCGCCACCGTGCCGCAGCTGCGACGGCAGGTCCCCGACTGGTGGCGCACGTTCTTCGGCTGGCCAGTGGCGGCCACGCTCTATGGCGCGGGGCTCGGGGTCGGCTTCCTCACCTATCTCGCACACGGCACGCTCGTCGCCGTGTCGTTCGCGGCGCTGGCCTCGGGCGATCCGCTCGTGGGCGCGATCGTCGTGGGGCCGTTCGGGCTCGCCCGTGGACTGTCGGCGGTGACCGCAGCCAGGGTGCGGACGCAGCCCGATTCCCAGCGTCTCGTGGAGCGCCTCGCCTCGTCGTCCGAGCGACGACGGTCGATCGCGAACGGCGCCGTCCTCGTCATCGTTGCGGCGCTCGCCCTGGCCGAGGCGAGCGTCGGCGACGACGGGTGGGCCGCGTTTGCGACCGCGGCCCTGGCCCTCACGTTCGGGTGGGCGGCGCTGTCGAAGGTGGCGAGGCGGCGAACCTGGCGCCACGCCCTCGGAGCGCATGGGCTGCCGCGAGGCGTGGAATCGTTCGCGCGCTGGGCGGTGCCCGCATCGGAGGCACTCGTGGCCGGGCTCGTGGTTCTCGGGTTGCCGCGGGCTGGGGGCATCTGGGCGCTTGCGCTGCTGCTCGTCTTCACGGCGGCATCGGTGCGAGCCTGGCGCAGGTTCGGGCCGCAGGTGCCGTGCGACTGCTTCGGAGGACGCGACGCCGTCTCGCTGCCGACCCTGCTGCTCCGCAACGCGGCGCTTGCAGCTCTCGCCGTCGTGATCGCCGGCCGATCAGGGGTCTCGGGCGCGATGTTGCCGGGCGCCCCGGGGCCAGGCGAGTCCGTGCCGATGGTGTTGGCCATCGGCGGGCTGGCCATGGCAGGCTTCACCGCGTGGACCACGATCCGTTGGCTCGGGCGGTACGAGCGCGCATGATGCGCGGCCCGGCGGCTCGCTCGGCGGCGCCGTTCCTGGTGGCCGCGGCGATCGTCGCGCTCACCGTCATGGCGCTCGCGGGGCCGCGGTTCCACGACGATGTGCCCGACGCCGACGACACGCGCGGCATGCTCGACGTGAGGAAGGTGCAGCTCGATCACGAAGGGGGCACGGAGTTCACGGTGATCACGTTCGCCACCTGGAAGGTCCCGACGCTGTGGGACCGAGGCAACGCCTTCGTGCTCCTCGACACCGAGGGTGGGGCGCCGGCAGAGTACTTCGCCCTCGTCCGCAGCACCGGTCGCACCCTCGAAGGGTCGCTCTGGCGGGTTCGGCACGGCCGGGCGGATCGTTACGTGCGCCGGCTCACGATCCGCCGCAAGAGCGGGAAGAGCGTCTCGATCGCCGTGCCGATCAAGTCGCTGAAGTTCGGGCGCTCCCGTGAGTCATACCGGTGGTGGGTCTCCTCGACGTTCACGGGCGCGGGCTGCCGCCGCACCTGCGTCGATCGGGTCCCGGACGAGGGATCGATGGAGCAGTGGCGTCCGGGCATGTCCCCCACGCCGACCACGAGTCCGAGCCCGAGCGACGGATCGTCCTCGAGCGGGTGAGCCGCTTCCAGACGGATGCGCTCGAGCGGAGGGATCAGGTCAAGAAGTAGCGTCGGGAGAGCGGCACCGAGTCGACCGGCTCGCAGGCGAGCGTCCTCCCGTCGATGCTGACGGCTCCGTCGTCGGGCGAGACCTCGAGACCAGCCGGGGCCGCCGTGTTCGCGACCAAGTCGCTCCTCGTCAGTCCGCGCGTTCCCCTGACCGCGACGACGCGCCGCCGGGTGCCGAGCGTTCGAGCGAGGTTCCCCTCGATTGCCGCCCGAGAGACGAAGGTGGTGGACAAGCGTGCGGCCGCGGTTCCGACCGCGCCCCAGTCGGGCCCGAACCGCGTCGGCTCCGCGCCGTGGACGCTGGCGTTCCCCTCGCCCATCGCGCTCCAAGCCACGACCCCGCCCTTGAGGACCAGGAGCGGCTTGGCCCCGAACGAGGTCGGCTCCCAGAGCACGATGTCGGCGACCCGCCCCGGTGCGAGCGTGCCGACCTCGTCGAGCACCCCGTGCACTCTCGCCGGCTCGGTCGTGAGCTTCGCCAGGAAGCGCAGCACGCGCTC
The DNA here is from genome assembly GCA_040511595.1 of Actinomycetota bacterium. GTDB lineage: Bacteria > Actinomycetota > UBA4738 > UBA4738 > HRBIN12 > JAOUEA01. Next base: position 26,393 of record JBEVGU010000020.1, read on the forward strand.
GTTGTCATCGGGATCACCCTCGACTCGAGCGGTCGCGTCCAATGCGGTCAGCCGCCTCACCGACGGCGCGTCGGCCCACCCGCTGCCCGCCTCGCTCGCTCGCCAGGTCTTCATCGCGTGCGCGAGCTGGAACGTGCGCCGCACCGACTCGCCGATGCGCCCCATGCCCTGGGAGTCCGAGTTCACGATCTGGATGGCGCCGAGCTCGTGCAAGGGCCCTTCCGCGGCCATCGAGGCGGGATGGATGCGTTCGCGCGCCGCGGCGACGTCCTCGCGAAGGGCGGCGTTCCCTTCGTGCGCCAGCAGGATCATGTCGACGTGCTCCGACGCGGTCGCCGGGCCGTAGGGGAGCCCGGGGGTCGTCGAGGAGCACATCACGTTCGGCTCCCGGGTGAGCGCGATCAGATCGGGGATGTGCCCGCCGCCGGCGCCCTCCACATGGTAGGCGTGCACGGTGCGCCCGGCGATCGCCTCGACCGTGCCCTCGAGGTCGGTGCTCTCGTTCAGCCCGTCGGTGTGCATGCAGACCGCGACATCGTGCGCCTCGGCGGCCCGGAGCGCGGCATCGACGATCTCGGGATAGGCGCCCCAGTCCTCGTGGATCTTCAGGCCGACCGCGCCGGCCTCGATCACGGGGTCGAGCCCGCCGACGACGTCGGTGCGCGCGCTCGCCTGCAGCCCGATGTTCACGGGCAGGTGCTCGAACGCCTCGAGGGTGCTCAGCATGCGGGAGGGTGGCTCCTCGAAGCCTGCCGTGATGAGGGTGGTCACGCCCGCCGAGAGTGCGACCGGCACCAGGCGCGGCGAGAGCAGGTGCACGTGGGAATCGACGGCCCCCGCCGTGGCGATGTGCCCGTGGCTCGGGATCGGCCATGTGTTCGGCCCGATCGCCAGGTCGATGCCGTCGGTGATGCCGGGGTTGCCGGCCCGGCCGATGCCGGCGATGCGACCGTCCTTGATGCCGAGGTCGCATTTGACGACGCCGAGCAGCGGATCGAGGACGATCACGCTGGCGATCACCGCATCGAGCGCGGTGTCTCCTGCCGAACGGCCGGCTTGCGTCATGCCCGAGCGCCAGTTCTTCGCGTATCCCCACAGCGCCTGGTCGCCGGGTTCGCTGAGATCGGCCTCGATGCGGATCCACAGGTCGGTGTCGCCGAGCCGGACACGGTCGCCCGCGGTAGGCCCGTGCCTCGTCGCATGCTCCGCCCGTGTGACGAACTCCGGCATCCGCCCCCCTCTCGTCCACGGCAGTATCGCGGACCGGTGCCCGGCGCCGCTCGGAGCTTCATCTGCTGCCTCTCGCGCCTACGATGAAGTGCCGCTTTCTATCGAGGCGACCGTCGACGAGAAAGGACCTCTTTGCCCATGAGAGCGTTCACCCTCGACCGCTTCGACTCGCCGCCCGCCTTCCGCGACGACTTGGCGGAACCCACCCTCGGTGACGGTCGGTTGCTGGTGCGCGTGCACGCTTCATCCGTGAATCCCGTCGACGGTTTCATCGGTGCTGGTGCCCTGAAAGAGATGGCCGAGCACGAGTTCCCCGTGATCCTCGGTCGCGACTACGCCGGCGTAGTCGAGCGCGTCGGCTCCGGGGTCGTGGGGTACGCGCCGGGAGACGAGGTCTTCGGCTTCCTGGTGCATGCCGACCCCGTCGTCCACGCCGGAACGTGGGCGGAACTGACCCTCGTGCCACACGATTCCGTCGCCGCGAAGCCACGGAGCGTCGACTTCGAGCACGCGGGCGCAGCACCGCTCGCGGCGATCACCGCGATGGCGGCGAACGACGCCCTCGCCCTCCAGGCAGGGGAGACGGTGCTGGTCGTGGGCGCGTCGGGCGGGGTTGGCAGCTTCCTCGTCCAGCTCGCGGCTGCCGCGGGGGCGAGCGTGATCGCGACCGCGCTGCCCGAGGACGAGGAGTACCTGCGCGCGCTCGGAGCCGGCGAGCTCGTCGACCGCAATGCCGACGTTTCGGCAGCCGTGCGAGCGCTGCGCGCCGACGGCGTCGACGCCGTGATGGACGCGGTCACGTCGACCCCCGACACATCGGTGTTGCGAGAGGGTGGGCGGCTCGCGTCGCCGGTCGGCGCAGCCGGCGAAGGACCGGAACGCTTCAACGTGATGGGTGTGTCCTCGGTCGAGAACATCCGTCGGTTGGCCGAGCTGCTCGACGCAGGCACCATCCGGGTACCGATCCAGCGGAGTTACCCGCTCGAGCGAGCGGGGGAGGCGCTCGAGTCGCTGCAGGCCGAGCACACGCAAGGCAAGGTCGGCGTGACGGTGGTGTGAGCCCGAGCGGCGAGGCGCCTCGTCGACGAGTGCGTGCTGCTGATCCACCCGCTCGTGCTCGGGTCGGGTCGGGGCGGCGCGGCCCCTTCCCCGACGGCGGCGTGCACGCCGCCGATAGACTCCCAGCGGCGGGGGGACGTAGCTCAGTTGGTAGAGCGCCGGCTTTGCAAGCCGGAGGTCGCCGGTTCGATCCCGGTCGTCTCCACCATCACAGCCGTGCCTCGGCATACGATTGCCCGGCTTCGTCGCCCGAACAGGAGACTCGCATGTCACGGCAGATGCTGAACGAGAAGACGTTCCGGAACGTGCCGCACCTGGAGCCCATCACGATCCCCGGCCGTCCCGACGTGGCGCCGAAGGTCATGACCCTCGAGGGCACGATCTGGCGCTCGGCATTCCTGCTGGTGCTCGCGATCGCGAGCGCCGTGTACGGGTGGTCGTTCGGCGATCAGGTCACCGGCACCATCGCCACGATCATGCTCATCGGACTGCTCGGGCTCGTGGTGCTCTCGATCGTCACGGCGTTCAAGCCGCAGATCGCGCCGTTCACCGGGCCGCTCTACGCCGTGGTCATGGGCTTCTGGGCCGGCGTGATCTCGTTCGGCTACGAACAGGAATTCGACGGCATCGTGCTGCAGGCGGTGTTCGCCACCTTCGCGGTCTTCGCCGGGGCGCTGTTCCTGTACGGCTCTCGCATCGTGAAGGTCACGAAGAAGTTCATCGCGGTCGTGATGATGGCAACGCTCGGCATCCTGCTCATGTACGTGGCGGCGATCGTGCTCGGCCTGTTCGGCATCGAGCTCGGGTTCATCAACGACCCGTCGCCGCTCGGCATCGGGTTGAGCGTCGTGATCTGCGTCGTCGCGGCGCTGAACCTCTTCGTAGACTTCTACTTCATCGAGGAAGGCGCGAAGGCAGGGGCACCCACCTACATGTCGTGGTACTCCGCGTTCGGCCTGATCGCCACCTTGATCTGGCTCTACCTCGAGATCCTGCGACTGCTGGGGAAGGTCCGCAGCTGATCGGTCGCCGTCTCGCCGCGCTCACGCTGCTGGTGGCCGCGGTCGCGGCCTGGGGCTCGCCCGCCCGCGCCGGCGCGAGCTACGAGTCGCGCATCACCCGGATCGACCCCACGACGCGCGATCTCATGACGGGGAGGAGCTGGCGCCCGGGGTGTCCGATCGGATTCGCCGATCTGCGTATCGTGCGCATGACTTATTGGGGCTTCGACCACCGGGCCCACACCGGCCGGATGGTCGTGCATCGCTGGTTCGCCGACGACATCGCGCGAGCGTTCCACCGGCTGTACGACGAGCGGTTCCCGATCCGGAGCATGCGGCTCGTCGACCGGTACGGCGCCGACGACATGCGTTCGATGAGGGCGAACAACACGTCGGCGTTCAACTGCCGGTGGCGCTCGGGGGTGTGCTGCCGCTGGTCCCAGCACGCCTACGGGCGAGCCCTCGACCTGAACCCCGTGCAGAACCCGTTCGTCTGGAGCGGCGGCGTCTCGCCACCCGCCGGCCGCGCATACCTCGACCGCTCGAACCACCGACGGGGCATGGTGCATCGCCACGACCGGGTGTGGTGGGCGTTCCACGCGGCGGGCTGGGAGTGGGGCGGCGATTGGACCGGCGAGAAGGACTACCAACACTTCTCGGCCAACGGCCGCTAACGTGCCCCGCACTCGCTGTGTGCGTCTCGCCGCCTACGAGCCGTCGCAGCTGACGCTGAGCAACGGGTAGGGATCGACGGCCACACCGTCGAGGGGGTGCCATTCGAAGTGGTCGTGTGGGGCCGTGGCATCGCCCGTCGCGCCCACGTAGCCGATCACCGTTCCGGCCGAGACGTCGCCGAGGGTGCCGTAGGAAGACAGGTGCGCGTTGTAGACGTAGCCGGGGGCGCCTTGCACCCGGACCTCCAGGCCACCGAGCACGCTCGAAGACGCGGAGGCGTAGCCGTCGAACGGAGCCACGATCGGCGTGCCCGAGTTCGCGGTGATGTCGTTGCCCATGTGGCGGTGCACGGGAACGTCGGGCAGCCGCACGGTGATGCCGAAGTTGTCGGCGACCGATTGCCACCCGTCGATCGGGCAGAAGCGGAAGACGCCCCAGGTGTCGATCCACGCATCGATCGAGCGGGCGCGCGCCTGCAGGGTGCGGACCCGGCGCTGCGTGGCCCGCCCCGATCGCTCCAATCGCTCGGTCGCCAGCGATCGTTGCTGGCGGAGCTCGCGCCGCAGGTGGCGGTAGCGCCCCGGGTTCGCTGTCGCTCCCGGCCCGGGCATCTGGCGGAGGTGGCGTGTCGTGGTGCCGATGACGCTCCGCAGTCTCGCGACGCGGTGCCACTGGGCGTGCCGCAGCTGACGCACGGTTCGCCCGACGCGGGCACGCAGGGCGACGGTGCGTTCGAGCTCCGATCGCGCGTTCGCAGGCGCTGCGGTGCAGAGGATGAGCGCCGCCAGGAGGGCGATGGTCGCGACGATGTGACTGACGTGCCGAGGGGGAGGCATGGGGGGCGTCGTTGTCCTTGGGATGATGTACTCCGATCGGGTATCGGACAGATGGCCGACAAGCTTGAGCCCCAGATGAGGGACAGCGCCGTGATCCCCGTCACGTCGGGAAGCAGGTTCCGTTCCGCTCGCTCGGACACCCCTGACCCTGAACTCGGCCGGCTCGTCGGCCGATGACAGGGTCATGGGGCAGGAGCGGGACGAGCGACGAGACCTCGCGATCGCGGAGCTGGAGCGTGAGCGCGATATGGCGATCGCCCGAGCCGACGAGGCCGAGGAGCGCGAGCGTGTCGCTCAGGAGCGGCTCCGGGAGCTCGTGCCGCTCGTGGCGAGGATCGAGGCCGCGGAACGCCGGGCGCTCGACGCCGAGCGCCGTCTCGATGAGATCATGTCCCGTGTCGCGCCCTCCGACGGCGTGAACGACCTCGCAGGCGACGAACCGGACGAGGGTGACCCCGGCGGCGATGCGCCTGAGCCCGTCGCTCCTCAGGCGGCCGAGCTCCGTGCCCGCCTCGCTCGTTCGGCGGCGCGCAAGAAACCCGGGGGCACCCGGGAGACGTGATCCGATCGCGGTCGACGGAAAGGCGATCCGTCAGACGGCCAACGCGTCGACCGCGTAGAGGTCCCGCAGGTGCTGGTCGACCTCGTCGGCGGGGACGAGCGCGCGTGGCAGCATGCCGTTGCGCCGCGCGAGGCGGAGATGCCTCTCGCAGAGCGGGATGAGCTCATCGCGCGGGAACCATCCGACGTGCACGGGCGTGAGCCCTGGGGGCGTCGTCATCCAGAAGCAGAACTGGCAGATCAGTCGCAAGCGCTGAGGGTAGGCGTACTGCGCCCGGAACCCGTGCTCGTGCTCGATCACGCGTCCCCACAGCGCCACCCGCCCTAACACGGCAGGGCACCTCGTCCGCCGGAGGATGTCGAGTGTGTGCGTGCCGTGGAGCCCGCAGGTGCATGCGGGGTCGGGCGCCTCGTGCAGCAAGGACGCCCGACACGACGCCTGAACGACCTCACGGGGTCGCCAGGTGCGCGCCTTCCTCGCGACGGGGCGGAGCAGGAGAGCGGAGCCGTCTCGGCGCCCGGTGAGGGCCCAGGTGCGCCACGCGATCACCGGTTCGGCGAGGCGTTCGAGGCCCAACCCGACCCGGGTCGCCGCACGGTCGCCCATGCGGTTCAGCCGTCCGAGGGGGCCACCGGCTCCGGCTCGACCGCGGGTTCCTCAGGGAGCGGGACGGGCGCGGCCGCCGGCTCGAGCTCGCCGGGGAGCGGCAACGTCGCGGGCTCGATCTCGATGATGCGCTTCGGTTGCCCGATGTTCATCAGGACTCGAGCGTACTCCGTGTCCGGCGTTCGTGGTACCGGCTCCTTGCGCCACCTGGCCGGTCCAGAGCCCCACCTCCAGGTGGCGGCGCGCCTAGCGCCGCACGAGCCGATAGATCGCGTGGGTGTCGCTGAAGAAGATGCGTCCGTTCGGGGCGGTCTCCATGGAGTACACGGTGTTCCCGAGGACCGAGACCGGGCTCCCCACGACGTCGGTGCGCGGGGCGTTCAGCGCGATCCGCTGCAGGGCTCCTCCGCAGCACGCGCCGAAGAACAGGTCGCCGTCGCGCGTCCTGCCGAGGCGGCACCCGTCGCAGAACGTTGTCCCGGTGATGCCGATCGTGCTCGAAAAGTTGAACTTCGGCAGCCGCCGGGGCGCCGGGCCGTCCTGGTTCGTGTCGGGGCAGCTCTCGCTCGGGCCCCATGCGTAATTGTCGCCCGAGCGCACGAGGTTGATCTCGTCGTTGCACTCGGGCCCGTTCTC
>JBEVGU010000021.1:0-12444 GCA_040511595.1 Actinomycetota bacterium
GCGCCGCCGTGCCGTACACCGTCTCCGACTGTGTCGAGAGCCCGGGGATGTTCAACGCGGGGAGCCCAAAGCCGAAGAGGTAGATCACGAGGAGCAACGGAGTGCCCCGGAAGAGATCGGTGTAGACGATCGCGATCAGCCGGAACGGGGAGAAGACAGGCCCCGGGATCTGCCGGATGACCGCGATCGCCAACGCGAAGACGAGGATCAGCGCCTCGGCGACGATGAACACACGCACGTTGAGCAGGAACGCCTGCCAGATGCTCGGAAGACCCTCTTCCGGCACACCGAAGAAGGCTTCCTTCATGGCCGCGACGTCGAAGAAGCTCTCGCGGACTGCCTGGAAGCCGGGGGCGAGCACCACCACAGCCCCGATAACCGCGCAGAAGATCACGGTGCTCGTGGTCGAGATGAGGAATCCGCGATTGCCCAGCAGACGGGATCCGCCGCGGTGCGGAGCGAGGGGATCCGGCGGTCCCGACGCCGGACCGGCGGGGGCAGCCTGCGTGCTCATCTCGACGCCGGGGGCGAGCCTACTCGATCACGGGCACGTTCAGATAGTCGGAGAGCCACTTGTTCTGGAGCTGTTGCAGCGTTCCAGCGGATTCCATCTCGGCGAGCACATCGTTCACGCAGTCGCGCAGCGGGTTCCCTTCCTCGAACAACATGCCGAGGTGTTCCCCGGTGCTGGGGAACTGTCCGACGAGCGCCCCGTTGGGCGTGTTGATGTTCGCTTCGAAGTAGGCCGTCGGCAGATCCAGCACGAGCCCGTCGACCTGGCCGTTGCGGAGGGCCGCCTTCGCATCGTTCGTCGTGTCGTACACCTTCGCCTGCTGGGCGGGTTGGATGACGGTGCTGATGAACTCGAGGCTGGTCGTGCCGATCTGAGCCCCGAAGACGGAGTCCTTGATCTCGTCCATGGTCGTCGCGTTCTCGATGGGTGACCCCTGCAACACCATGAGCGCCTGCGTCAGGTCGTAGTAGCCATCGCTGAAGTCCACGGCCTGGTCGCGTTCCTCGGTCACCGAGATGTTGTTGATGTCGAAATCGAAGTCCTTCGGTCCCGGTGCGTAGGACCTGTTGAACGGGACGTCGATCCACTCGACGTCAGACCGAGCGAACCCCAGTCGTTCCGCCACTTCGTACGCAACGGCACTCTCGAACCCCTTTCCGCTCGTGGGGTCGTTCTTGAGGATCCAGGGCGGGAACATGAACCCGAAGTCGGTGCCGACCGTCAGCTGGCTCGGGGACACGAGGGTGAGGTTCTCGGCCCCGCATGCGTCCTGCCCCGCCGACGCCGACGCAGCCGGCGGCGTGTCTTCCTCAGGTGAGCATGCGGCCGCGACGATCGCGAGCACCGCCAGCCCCATCAGGAACTTCCGCATCGCCAGACCTCCTCGCCCGTCGCGGGGGATGCTCGTCCGCACCGATCCGTGCCATCCGCGCCAGGAGCCGGAGCGTAGCAGAGGCGTTCGAGCACGCGGGAAGCGGCTTCCGGCGGTCGCGCCGGGAAGACTCTGCCCGCGGGGGTCCCGGCTACTTCCGGGGCTCCCAGCTGAAGAACCGTGAGGCGACCACGAGCCCCGCGATACCCCAGAGCAGCACGAAGAGCACGTCGCTCCAGTGGAACGGCATGCCGAGGAACGCCGCGTTCATCGCGTCGACGAAATGACGGATCGGGAAGATCTTGCCCACCGTGTCCACCCAGCCGGGGGTGGAGTCCGTCACGGGGATGAAGACGCCCGAGACGAACAACAGCGGCAGGATGGTGGCGTTCACGATCGCGGGCGAGGCGTCGGCGTTCGGGATCACGGTCGTGATCGCGAGGCCCAGGGCCGAGAAGCTCGCCGCGCCGACCAGGAGGGTCACCACGAACCGCACCAGCGAGACGCTCGTCGGCAGGTCGACGTCGTAGAAGACGCGTCCGAACGCCGCCACGATCGCGACGAGGATCACGGAGATGACGACGGCGTGCAGGATCCTCGCCAGCACGTAGGCCCATCCCGGGAGCGGCGTCCCGTGGATCCGTTTGAGGACGCCGGTGTCCCGAGCGAAGGTGACGCTGATCGCGATGTTCGTGTAGCAGGCCGTGATGACGGCGAACGTGGCGATCCCAGGCACGTAGAGGGCGGCGACCGAGAATTCCTCGCCGCCGCTCGTGGCCGTGCCGCTGCCGAACAGCGCCGTGAAAATGACGAGGAACATCAGCGGGAACGCGAACGTGAAGAAGGCCGAGGCGGGGTTGCGCCAGAACGCTTTGTTCGTGTACCGGACCTGACGAATCGCGAGCGCGAGGTCGCTCATCCTGCGGTTGCCTCCCCGCCGGTGATCTCTAGGTACACGTCCTCCAACGACGGCCGTGTCACGGTGAGGCCATCCAGCTCGACGCCCTGCTCCAGAGCCCATCCGGTGAGCCTGTGGAGCGGCTGGGTGGGGTCGTCGGCGGCGATCACCCAGGCGCCGTCGTCGAGCCGTCGCTCGCCGAGCGTCGGCACCCCGGCGTCATCGGCGAGCCGGAACGTGATGCGCGCCTGCATGCGATCGCGTCCGGCCAGCGTCGAAGGCGGGCCCTCGGCGACGATCTCGCCGCGAGCGATCACCGCCACACGGTCGGCGAGGAACTGCGCCTCGTCCATGAGATGCGTCGTGAGGAAGACCGTCTTGCCGATCGCTGTGAGGCTCTTCACGATGCTCCACGCGTTGCGGCGGGCGCTCGGATCGAACCCGGTGGTCGGCTCGTCGAGGAACAGCAGCTCCGGGTCGCCGGCGAGCGCGATCGCCACGTCGAGACGCCGCTGCTGCCCGCCGGAGAGCTTGTTCACGCGGGTCGTTCGCTTCTCAGCGAGGCCGACGAGATCGATCACCTCATCGACGTCGCGAGGCGCTGGGAAGTACCCCGCGTACTGCTGCACCGTCTCCCGCACCGTCAGGAAGGCGTCGACGCCGGTGGATTGGAGCACGATACCCATCCGCCGCCGCAGGTCGAGGTCGTGCGTGGCGGGGTCGAAGCCGAGCACCGACACCTCGCCCTCGGTTCGCGTTCGGTAGCCCTCGAGGATCTCCGTCGTCGTGGTCTTGCCCGCACCGTTCGGCCCGAGCAGCGCGAAGACCTCGCCCCGATCGACGTGCAGGTCGACGTCCCTGACCGCCTCGACGTCGCCGTAGGTCTTGCGCAGCCCCCCGACCTCGATGACGCGCTCGCTCATGGGGAGGGCTCGGGTGCCGTCGACGCCGGTCGGATCGCACGCGTCTCGACGGGCCGCGGCTCGCCGACGCCGTGCCCGGCCTCCTTGTCGACGATGTTCTCGAGCGGCTCCCCGGCAGCGAACCGACGAGCGTTCTCCACGAAGACGGAGACCACCTCGCGCTCCCAGCCCCGTGCGTCACCGCTGATATGGGGCGAGACGATCACATCGGGCATCGTCCAGAGCGGGCTGTCGTCGGGCAACGGCTCGACCGCGAAGACGTCGAGCGCCGCCCCGGCGATCGATCCCGTGCGGAGCGCCTCGATCAGCGCAGGCTCGTCCACGGTCGCGCCCCTGCCAACGTTGTAGAAGCGCGCGGTCGGTGGCATCGCGTCGAACACCGCCGCGTCGAACACGCCTCGCGTCGCTCTGGTCGAGGGCAGCGCGTCGAGCACGTGATCGGCGGCGGCGACCGCCCGATGGAGCTGGTCCACCCCCAGGACGTCGCCGAACGGCTCGAGACGGCGCGGCGTGCGGCCCACGAGAAAGACCGACATGCCGAGCGCGAGGGCCCGCGTCGCGGTGGCCCGACCGATCGGTCCAGGGCCGACGACGACCAGCCGGGCGCCCGCGAGGCGTTCGGTGCCCCGTCCCGAGGTCCACTCGCGACGCTGCTGATCGAGGATCGATCGATGCAGCCCGGTCGCGAATGCGAGCATCGCCCCGATCACCCACTCGGCGATCGGCTCGTCGAACACGCCACGGGCGTTCGTGACGAGCACGTCGCTCTCGACCAGCTCCGGGAACAGGAGGCTGTCGACCCCGGCCGATGCCGTCTGGATCCAGCGCAGTCTGGCTGCCCGGCCCCAGGCCGCCGGCAGCCATTCGGGCTCGGCATGCCAGGAGAACAGGGCCTCGGCGGCGGGAAGAAGCGCGTCGAGCGCGTCGAGGTCCGGCGCGTATCGCAGGGCAGCGACGTCGGCGGCCGCCTCGATGCCGGGAGGTGGCCGCTCCTCGTCGGCACCCAGCACCAGCGTGACCGGCCGGCCGCCTGGTGACGCTCGATCCTCGGGGCTCACAGCGGCTTCCGTCCCGCCACGCCGCCGCGCTCCTCGTGGAACCAGGCCACCCGCTCCTCCCCGAGGCGCCAACACAAGTAGACGCGTCTCCCGTCGCGATCGGCCGGGAAGTCGACCAGCCCGGTCTCGGGATCGCGGAGCAGGACTCCCGCCTCGGCCAGCACGGTGAGGTCGTGCCGGAGACGTCGTTGCGCCTCGAACCAGTCCCCGCCCGCCACGCCCCCGCCGTCGGCCTCGACCGCCGATGCGATGCGTTCGCTCGCCCGGATCAGGGCACGACGGTCGTCCCGCACTCGCGGCAGCAGGGTACGGAGCATCGGCAAGGCCGCCTCGGCGCTCTCCACGTCGAACACGATCTCGGTCATGCGGCCTCCAGCACCGAGGGAAGGTCGTGGAGGTCGGTGATCCGCACCCCGTCGTGATCGGGATGTCTCCCCCGCCGGTCGATCAACACGGGGAACATGCCCATGGCCGCCGGCGGGTATACGTCGAACTCCGGGTTGTCGCCGACGAACGCCACCTCGGCCGCAGCGAGTCGGCTGCGCTCCAAGGCGAGACCGTAGATGCGGGGGTCGGGCTTCTCGAGGCCTTCCAGACCGCTGATCACCCGTATCGGGAACCGGTCGCGCACGCCGAGTCGCGCGAGCAGATCCTCGAGCCACGCCTCGTAGTTCGACACGATCCCCAGGCGATGCCCTGCGTCCGTCAGCTCGTCCAGCACGGCCGGCACGTCATCGAACATCGCGTAGTTGCCGAGGTCGGTGAAGCCTTCGTACAGCGCGTCGCGGAGCCCGTCGGAGGAGGGGAGGTCGAGCCTCGTGAGCATGCGCTCGTACACGCCGAGCCAGAACCTCCGGGAGCGCACGGGTGAGGTCGTCCAGAGGTCGCCGTCCCGAGCGGCCTCACTGAACCGCGTCATCACGGCGCGACTGGCCTCGACGACGTCGGCGGGATCGCGATCGTGCCCTGCCTCCCGCACGATCCGAGCGAACAGCTCGGGGAACGACGGGGCCGGATGCACCAGCGTCTCGCCGACGTCGAAGAACACGGCGCTGAACCTCACGAAGGCGATGATAGGGCGCGCTCGCGAAGGTCGGCCCAGAGACGATCGACCTGCTGTTCGAGGTCGGCCGTGGTGCCGTCGTTGTCCAGCAGCACGTCGGCGAGGGGAGCCTTGTCTTCCAGCGGCATCTGGGCGTTCATGCGCGCGCGCGCGTCGCTCTCCGCCATGCCACGGGCGACGAGTCGAGCCAGTCGCGCGTCGGTCGATGCCGCGACCACGACCATCACCGGGAACCCCTCGTGAGCCCCGGTCTCGATCAACAGCGGGGAGTCGACGACGATCACCTCATCGGTCTGGGCGTGGGCGGCGATCGCCTCGGCGATGCGCCGTTCGACCTCCGGGTGCACGATCGCCTCCAGGTCGGCCCGCGCCCGATCATCGGCGAACACGATCGATGCGAGGGCCCCTCGATCGAGGGTCCCGTCGGGCGCCACGACGCCCTGTCCGAACCGCTCCAGGACCGCGACGAACCCCCGCGTGCCGGGTTCCACCACGTCGCGAGCGAGCACGTCCGAGTCCAGGACCACCGCGCCGCGGCTCGCCAACATGCGCGCGACCGTGGATTTTCCCGACCCGATGCCTCCGGTGAGCCCGACCAGCAGCACGTGGCACCGCCGGGCGGAGGGGCGCCGCTACTCGGAGCGGCCCTCGCGCCGCTTCAGGTCTTCGAGGATCGCCTCGAGCGAGACTTCCTCATCTGCCGCCTCGTCGGCGACCTCGGCCGGTGCCTCGACCTCGGCCTCACCGACGACCCCGGCATCCCCCTCGCCCTCGGCGACGACCGCATCGTCGGCGACCACCTCGACCGGGGCCTCCTCGGCCTGAGCCGGCCCAGGCTCCGTCGCGGCCTCGGCCACCTCGGTCGGCGGCACCGGTTCGGGCACCGGTTCCGGTGCGGCCGCGGGAGCAGGAGTCGGCTCGGGAGCGGGCTCGGGAGCCGGTCCTGGCTCCGGCGACGGGACGGGCTCCGGGCCCCTGGCCGCGTCGGCCTCGGCGACCGCGGCCAGGATGTCGTCGGGGATCTGGATCGTGGAGACCATCTCCGGCGCGGGCTCGCGGCGGGCTTCCGGCTCCGCCTTGATCTCCGGCTCGCGCGGCGGCGCGGCCAACACCTGGCGCATCGAAAGGCTCACACGGCGCCGGGAGATATCGACGTCGATCACCTTGACCTGCACCTCGTCGCCCACCGACAGCACCGACTCGGGCGTGTCGACGTGCTCGTGCGAGATCTCGGAGATGTGCACGAGGCCCTCGATGCCCTGGGCGACGCGCACGAACGCCCCGAACGGCACCAGCTTCGTGACCTGACCGGTGATGATCGTGCCGGCCTGCGAGGTGCGCTCGAACTCCTTCCAGGGGTCTTCCTGGGTCGCCTTCAGGGACAACGAGACGCGCTCGCGCTCGAGGTCGACGTCGAGCACCTCGACCTCGACCTCCTGGCCGACCGTGACGACCTCCTGCGGATGGTCGACGTGCTTCCAGCTCAGCTCGCTGACGTGCACGAGCCCGTCCACGCCGCCCAGGTCGACGAACGCGCCGAAGTTCACGATCGAGCTGACCGTGCCCTTGCGCCGCTCGCCCTTCTGCAGACCCTCGAGGAACTTCTTGCGCCCTTCGCTCTGGGATTCCTCGAGGAAGGCGCGCCTCGACAGGACGACGTTGTTGCGGTTGCGGTCGAGCTCGATGATCTTCGCTTCGAGCTCGGTGCCCACGAACGGATGCAGGTCTCGCACGCGCCGGAGGTCGACGAGCGACGCGGGCAGGAACCCTCGCAGCCCGATGTCGAGGATCAAGCCTCCCTTGACCACCTCGATCACCGGCCCCCTGATCGGCTGACCCGACTGCATGATCTCCTCGATCCGCCCCCACGCACGTTCGTACTGGGCGCGCTTCTTCGACAGGATCAGCCGGCCTTCCTTGTCCTCCTTCTGTAGGACCAGCGCCTCGATGTGGTCGCCCACCTTCACGACCTCGTTCGGGTCCACGTCGTGGCGGATCGAGAGCTCCTTGCTCGGGATCACGCCTTCGCTCTTGTAGCCGATGTCCAGCATGACCTCGTCGCGGTCGATCTTGACCACGTCGCCCTCGACGATGTCGCCGTCGGTGAAATCGCGGAACGACGCCTCGAGGGCCTGGACCAGCTCCTCGGGCGTGTAGTCCTTGCCGTCGGCGGGCGGCGGGGTCGCCGGCGCCGCGTTCGCGGGCGGCCTCGGTGTGGTCGGCGCGAGTGCCGGTTCGGTGGAGGGTGTCGGTTCCGAGGTTCCGCGTGCAGGTTCGGTGGAGCTGTCAGCGGCGGGAACCTCCGCGGTGGAGGCCTCAGGGGCCGCTTCGGTCTCGGTCGCCTCGGGGGCGGCCGTCGTCTCGTCACTCATCGTGTGGTTCTCCTTCCGGCACACGGGGCTCACCACTCGCGTTTTGGGATTGTGCGAGCGGCACACGAGCGAACCCGCGGCCGTGCACAGGGTAGGTGTCCAGCGGAAACGCCGTCAAACGAGCGGGCGGCCGAGACGGGTGCCGCGCGTCAGTGACCGGCGGGAACGGCGTCGGACCAGTGCTTGCCCCAGCCGACGTCGGCGCGAAGGGGGACCTCGAGATCGACGGCGTGCTCCATGCGGCCCTTCACGAGCTCGGCCGCTTCCTCGACGTCGGCCTCCGGCACCTCGAACACGAGCTCGTCGTGGACCGTGAGCAGCATGTGACAGTCGAGTTCGAGGGCGTCTCGCAGGCCCCGATCGACCTCGATCATCGCCACTTTGAAGACATCGCTCGCGCTGCCCTGGATCGGCGCGTTGAGCGCCTGGCGCCGCCCCAGGTCGCGCACGCGGGGATTCGCAGCCTGCAGCTCCGGTATGTACCTGCGCCGGCCGAGGATCGTCTCGGTGAACCCCTCGACCGTTGCGTGGCCGACCTGGCGATCGAGGTACTCGCGGATCGCGGGAAACGACGCGAAGTAGGCGTCCATGATCTCCTGCGCCTCATCGGGCGCGATGTCGAGCCGCTGCGCGAGCCCCCAGGCGTTCATGCCGTACGCGAGGCCGTAGTTCACCATCTTCGCCCGTGACCTCGAGGCCGGGTCGACCGCGCCGCGCGGCAGGCCGAACACCCGCGAGGCGGTCGCCGTGTGGATGTCCTCGCCGCTCGCGAACGCCGCCCGCAACCCCTCGTCGCCCGAGAGGTGCGCGAGGATGCGGAGCTCGATCTGGGAGTAGTCGAGCACGAGCAGGACCTGATCGGCGTCACCCGGGATGAACGCCCGCCTGATCTGGCGTCCGAGCTCGGTGCGGATCGGCACGTTCTGCAGGTTCGGATTCGTGGACGAGAGCCGCCCCGTCGCCGCGGCGGTCTGCACGAACGTGGTGTGCACGCGCCCGTCACGCGGGTCGACGAGCCGCGGCAGGGCCTCGAGGTAGGTCGAGTTCAACTTGTCGAGCTCGCGCCAGGAGAGCAGCGCGTCGACGACGGGGTGCGCATCGCGCAGCTTCTCGAGCACGCTCGCGTCAGTCGAAAGCTCTCCCTTTGGCGTCTTCTTCCCCGGCTGCAGGCCGAGCTGCTCGTACAGGATCTTCCTGAGCTGCGGCGGCGAGTTGAGGTTGAACTCCTCGCCGGCGTGGTTGTAGACCTCGGCCTTCAGGGCCGCCATGCGGTCGCGCACCGACTCCCCCATCTCCTCGAGGTAGTCGACGTCGAGCCTGATGCCGCGCGCCTCCATGCGCGCGAGCACCGTCGACAACGGGAGCTCGACGTCGTCGAGCAGGCCGCGGAGCCCGTGCTGGTCGATGCGCTCTTCCATCACTGGCGCCAACAGCGCGATCGCGGCAGCGTCGGCCGCGCAGACTCGCCACGACGCGTCGGCGAACAGCTGTCCTTCGCCCTCCTCGGTCTCCCCCACAGCCCCGATCACGTCGGCGCCGAGGTAGGACTCGGCGAGCGCGCGCAGCGGGTATTCGGCGGCCGCGGGGTCGAGCAGGTAGCCGGCGAGCAGCGTGTCGAACGTGACGCCGGCGATCGATCCGCCGGAACGAAGCGCCACGCGCTCGAGCGCCTTCGCATCGTGCGCCCACTTCGTGGCGGCGGGGTCGGCGAGGAACGCCTCGAGCGGGCCGACTCCGTCGAGCGCGGCGTAGGCGGCCTGCGCCCCGCCGGCGGAGATCGCCGCCCCCCGTACCGCGTCGTCGTCGGCGTCGAGCCGGACGCCCACGGGCCCGCCGGCGGCCCACGTCGACGACAGCTCGGCGGCCGTCACCTCGCGCAGATCGAGGTCGGCCACGTCGACCTTCGGCTTCACGTGCCCGATCTCTTGCAGCCGATCGAAGAGCGACCGGAACTCGAGCGACGTGAACAGCCGGCGCACCTCGTCGGCGTCCCACTCCCCCATCGCGCAGTCGTCGGGATCGACCGGCAGCTCGATGTCGGTGTCGATGCGCGCGAGCTCCTTGTTGAGCCCGAGACGGTGCGCGGAGGCTTCGACGTTCTCCTTCTGCTTGCCCCTGAGCATGTCGGTGCGCTCGACCAGCTCATCGACCGTGCCGAACTGGTTCACGAGCTTGGCGGCGGTCTTGTCGCCGACCCCGGGCACCCCGGGGATGTTGTCGCTCGTATCGCCCTTGAGCGCCACGAAGTCGAGGTACTGCGCCGGGGTGATGCCGTACCGCTCGGTCACCGCGGCCTCGTCGTACCGGACGATGTCGCTGATGCCTCTGCGGTTGAACATCACGGTGATGCCGGGGCGCACGAGCTGGAAGAAGTCGCGATCAGCGGTGACGATCGTGGCGTCGATGCCCTGCTCGTGCGCCCGCACCGCGAGCGTGCCGATCGCGTCGTCGGCCTCGTTGCCGTCGGCGATGCGCAGCACGGGGATCCGCATCGCGTCGAGGACCTCCTCGATCAGGCCGAGCTGCGACGTGAAGTCCTGCGGCGTCTCGCGCCGGCCGGCCTTGTACTCCGCGTCCTTCTCGAGCCGCACGGTCGGCGCGCCCGAGTCGAAGAAGACGGCCACCAGGTCGGGCCGCTCCTCGGCGAGCAGCTTGATCAACATGCTCGTGAATCCGTACACCGCGTTGGTCACGGTGCCGCTCGACGTGGCGAGGGTGGGCGGAAGCGCGAAGAACGCGCGGTAGGCCAGCGAGTGACCGTCGAGCAGGAACAGGCGCCGGGACGACCCGCCCGCGTCGGTCGCTACGGTCGCTTCGGTCGCGGCGCTGCGGTTCGAGGGGCTCACGACCGTATCGTAGTCTCCGCCCATGACGACCGAGGCTCGGACCTCCGAACGACACCCCGGCGCCGACTACCTCGAGGCGCTCTACGAGCTCGAGGAGGAAGGGTTCCCCATGGTGCAGGCCGAGATCAGCCGATGGATGGGCGTCAGCCGGCCCTCCGTGAGCGAGCACGTGAAGCGCCTGGTTGCGGACGGGCTGCTCACGGCCGACGGACGCGCGCTCGGGTTCACACGTGCCGGACGCGAGATGGCGATCGCGCTCGTTCGCCGCCATCGGCTCGCCGAGCATCTGCTGATCGACGTGATCGGCCTCCCGTGGCACCAGGCCCACCAGGAAGCCGAGGTGTGGGAACGGGTCATCTCGGCACAGGTCGAGGCCAGACTCGTCGAAATCCTCGGCGACCCGGGCGCCTGCCCGCACGGCAATCCGATCCCCGGCTCGAGCCACGAGGTCGACGTGACGGCGCTCACCGCCCTGAAGGATGTGGACCCCCCGTCGACCGTCACGCTGCGCCGGCTCACCGAGGACCTCGAGCTCGAGCTCGCCGTGATGCGGTTCCTCGAGGACTCGGGCCTGATGCCCGGCGCCGCCATCACCGTCGACGGCGTCGGCCCCGACGGCTCGATGAGCCTCACGGTCAGGAACCGGCCGGTCGCACTCGGCGCGAAGCTCGCCGACAACCTCTGGGTCGAGCTCGGCTGACCCGCGGTCGTCCCGGATGTGATTCGTGTCCGAACGACGTTGACTCGAATCCCACTTGCTCGATAGGATTTGGCTCGCCCGAATGCTTGATGTTCGGGCGTCCGAACATAGGGCGGGACATTCGGAGGGGGAAGGAGCGACATGCTGCCCACATTCGTGATCGGGCTCCGCGAGGGACTCGAGGCCTCCTTGATCGTCGGCATCGTCGCCGCCTTCCTCATCCAACGTGGCGACCGCTCCGCCCTGCGGCCGATGTGGCTCGGAGTCGGCATCGCGGTGGCTCTGTGCGCGGGCGTCGCGATCGTGCTGCAGGTGATCGGCGAGTCGCTCCCCCTCAAGCAGCGCGAGATCATGGAGGGCACCCTCGCGCTGCTCGCGGTCGCCGGGGTCACCTACATGATCGTGTGGATGCGCCGGCACGCCCGCGACCTGAAGTCCCAGCTCGAGCACCACGCCGCCCACGCCCTGCTCACCGGGTCGGTGCTCGCGCTGGTGGGCATGGCGTTCTTCGCCGTGCTCCGGGAAGGGCTGGAGACCGCGATCTTCATGCTCGCAGCGTTCCAGAGTTCCTCGAACCCAGTGGCGACCGGGCTCGGCGCGATCCTGGGCGTCGCCGTCTCCCTGGCGCTCGGCTACGCCATCTACCGGGGCGGCGTGCGCATCAACCTCAGCCGGTTCTTCAAGGTGACCGGGTTCGTGCTCGTGCTCGTGGCCGCCGGCCTCCTGGCCAGCGCGGCGCACGAGTTCGCCGAGGCCGGCGTGCTCACGGCTGCCCAGTCACCGGCCTTCAACATCAGCTGGTTGGTGGCTCCCGGCTCGATCCGCGCCTCTCTGCTGACCAGCATGCTGGGGCTGCAGCCGGTCCCCACGGTCGCCGAGGTATTCCTCTGGCTCGCGTACGCGGTCCCCATGGGCGCATATGTGCTCTGGCCCCAGCGACGACGCTCCGAACGAGAGCGCTCGTCCGCTCCGGTCTCGGCGACGACGTCGCCAACGACCGCCTGACTCCACCCGAACACCGCCGAGCCGGGCATCCACGATCCCGAGAAGAAGGAAGAAGGGGAAACGAATGAAGCTGTCCACGAAGGCGCCCCGCGCCGTCCTGGCCACGGGGCTCGCGCTCGTGGCCGTCGCCTGCGGTGGGGACGAGACCGGAGGCGATGGCTCCACCGTCGGCGTGTCCATGAGGGACTGGGAGA
>JBEVGU010000022.1:0-11188 GCA_040511595.1 Actinomycetota bacterium
CAACGTGGAGATGACGGTCGAGCTGATCGCCCCGATCGCCATGGAGGAGGGCCTGCGCTTCGCGATCCGCGAGGGCGGGCGCACCGTCGGCGCCGGTCGCGTGACGGAGATCATCAAGTAGTCGGACCGACAAGCAGAACGAAGCCGAGAGAGGCGCGAGACCGTGGCAGGACCCAAGATCCGCATCAAGCTCCGGGCCTACGACCATCGCATGCTCGACGTCGCCGCGCGCGACATCGTCGAGCACGTCACCCGAACGGGTGCCAAGGTCGTCGGGCCGGTGCCGCTGCCGACGGAGCGCTCCATCTACACCGTCATCCGATCGCCGCACAAGTACAAGGACTCGCGCGAGCACTTCCAGATGCTCACGCACAAGCGGCTGATCGACATCGTCGACGCGACCTCCAAGACGGTGCAGGAGCTGCAGCGCCTGAACCTGTCGGCCGGGGTCGACATCGAGATCAAGCTCTAGAGGACATGGCCAAGGACGTGACGAGCGTGAAGGGCATCTTGGGGACGAAGCTGGGCATGACCCAGGTCTTCGACGACACGCGCGCCGTGCCCGTCACGGTGATCAAGGCCGGACCGTGCGTGGTCGCGCAGATCAAGACCCAGCAGCGCGACGGCTACGACGCCGTGCAGCTCGCCTTCGGCGACGTGCGCCCGAGCCAGGTCACGAAGCCGATGCAGGGTCACTTCGAGGCCAACGCCGCCGAGCCGCGCCGTCACACGGTGGAGCTGCGCACCGACGACGCCGGGTCCTACGAGCCCGGACAGGAGCTGCGCGCCGACGTCTTCGAGGCCGGCGATCTCGTCGACGTCGTGGGCGTCTCGAAGGGCAAAGGGTTCGCGGGCGTGATGAAGCGCCACGGGTTCTCCGGCCTGAAGGCGAGTCACGGCACGCACCGCGTGCACCGGGCACCCGGGGCGATCGGTGCCTGCGCCACGCCCAGCCGGGTGTTCAAGGGCATGCGCATGGCGGGCCAGCAGGGCAACGCCCGCGTGACCGTGCTGAACCTGCAGGTGGTCCAGGCCGATCCCGAGCGGAACCTGCTGCTCGTGAGGGGCGCGGTGCCCGGTCCTGAGGGCGGCCTCGTGATGGTGCGCACCGCGGTGAAGACGCCGGCGACGAAGGGTGCCTGACATGGCGACGATCGACGTCCTCGACATCCAGGGCAAGAAGGCCGGCTCGCGCGACCTCGCGTCCGACGTCTTCGAGGCGCCCGTGAGCGTGCCGCTGATGCACCAGGTCGTCGTGGCTGGCCTCGCCGGGCTCCGCGCAGGCACGCACTCAACGAAGACCCGCGGCGACGTCCGGGGAGGCGGCAAGAAGCCGTGGCGCCAGAAGGGCACCGGCCGGGCCCGGCAGGGCTCGATCCGCTCGCCGCAATGGGCGGGCGGCGGGGTCGCTCACGGGCCGCATCCTCGCGATCACTCGATGCGGGTCAACAAGAAGATGCGGAAGGGGGCGCTGCGCTCGGCGCTCACCGACGCCTTCGGGAGCGGCAAGCTCGTCGTCGTCTCCGACATCGCCTTCGACGAGCCCAAGACCAAGCGGGCCGTCGAGTTGCTCGGCGCGCTCGAGGTCACCGGCAAGGTGCTGGTGGTGCTCGACCGGCCGACCGACGACGGCGCCGTCGAGAAGTCGTTCCGCAACCTGTCCGACGTGCGGGTGCGCTACGCGGGTGGTCTCGGCACCTACGACGTGCTGTTGGCCGACCGCATGGTGCTCACCGCCGCCGCCCTCGACGCGATCGAGGGCCGGGGCGACGGCGCCCGAGGCACGACCCGTTCCGAGTCCGCGACCGAGACCGAGACCGAGGGAGAGGGTGAGGCGACGTGAAGTCGCACCGTGACGTCATCATCCGCCCGGTCGTCTCGGAGAAATCCTACGCCGGGCTCGAGCAGAACACCTACACGTTCCTGGTCGACAAGCGATCGAACAAGACCGAGATCAAGGAAGCGGTCCAGGCCATCTGGGACGTGCGCGTGACCTCGGTCAACACGCTGCACCGCCGCGGCAAGGTGAAGCGTCGCGGCTACACGAAGGGCCGGCGGCCCGACGAGAAGCGAGCCATCGTCACCCTCGCCGAGGGCGACGCGATCGAGATCTTCGAGGGTGGATGACCATGGCCGTCCGCAAGTACAAGCCGACGACACCGGGCCGACGCGGCGCGAGCGTCTCGTCGTTCGACGAGATCACGCGCTCGACCCCCGAGCGGTCGCTGCTCGAGAAGAAGCACCGCAAGGGTGGGCGCAACGTGCACGGCCGCATCACCACACGCCACCAGGGCGGCGGCACGAAGCAGCGCTACCGCGTGATCGACTTCCGTCGCAACAAGGACGGCGTGCCGGCCAAGGTCGCCCACATCGAGTACGACCCGAACCGGAGCGCGCGCATCGCCCTGCTGCACTACGCCGACGGCGAGAAGCGCTACATCCTGGCGCCGCAGGGCGTGAAGCAGGGCGACCGGCTGATGAGCGGGCCCGACGCCGAGATCCGTCCCGGCAACGCGCTGCCGCTCCGGAACATCCCGGTGGGCACGATCGTGCACGCGATCGAGCTGAAGCCGGGGGCCGGCGCCAAGCTCGCCCGTTCGGCGGGCGCGAGCGTCCAGCTCATGGCCAAGGAAGGATCCATGGCCACGGTGCGGCTTCCCTCCGGGGAGACGCGCCTCGTCCCCGCGGCGGCCAAGGCCACGGTCGGCACGGTGGGCAACCCCGAGCACGAGCTCATCTCGCTCGGTAAAGCGGGTCGCGCGCGCTGGAAGAACAAGCGTCCGACCGTCCGAGGGGTGGCGATGAACCCGGTCGACCACCCGCTCGGCGGCGGCGAAGGCAAGTCCTCGGGCGGCCGGCACCCGGCGTCGCCGTGGGGCAAGAAGGAAGGTCGTACCCGGAAGAAGAACAAGGCGTCGAACAAGTACATCGTCCGCCGCCGTGGGAAGGGGCGTGGCTAGGTGCCCAGGTCCGTCAAGAAGGGTCCGTTCGTCGACGAGCACCTCATGGTCAAGATCGACGAGATGAACAAGCGGAGCGACAAGCGGGTCGTGAAGACCTGGTCTCGTCGCTCCACGATCGTGCCCGACATGCTCGGGCACACGATCGCCGTGCATGACGGCCGCAAGCACGTGCCGGTGTTCATCTCGGAGTCGATGGTGGGCCACAAGCTCGGCGAGTTCGCTCCGACCCGCACGTTCCGTTCGCACGCCCGAGACGAGCGCAGGACCGGAGTCAGGTAAGTGGAAGCCCGAGCCAGCATGAAGTACGTGCGCACGTCGCCGCGCAAGATGCGGCGCGTGATCGACATGATCCGCGGCCAGCACGTGGTCGAGGCGCGTCGCATCCTGCGCTTCTCGCCGCTTGGCGCCACGCCCGACGTCGAGAAGCTGCTCAACTCGGCGATCGCCAACGCCGAGCAGCAGCCCGGCGTGATCGCCGACAACCTGATGGTGGATCGCGCCTGGGTCGACGAAGGCCCGACCTTGCGTCGGTACCGGCCGCGCGCCTACGGTCGCGCCACCCGGGTCCGCAAGCGCACGTCGCACGTGACGCTCGTCGTCACCACGATCGGAGAGGAAGCCTAGTGGGCCACAAGGTCAACCCGTACGGGTTCCGGTTGGGGGTCATCTACCCCTGGAAGTCCAACTGGTACGCCGGGCGTCGCGACTACGCGACGCAGCTGCACGAGGACGTGTGGATCCGCAAGCACATCCGCTCGCGGCTGTCGCGCGCCGGAATCAGCTCGATCGACATCGAGCGCAAGGGCGACCAGATCTGGGTGTTCATCCGCACGGCCCGGCCGGGCATCGTGATCGGCCGCAAGGGCGCCGAAGTCGACCGCCTGCGGAAGGACATCGAGCGGTACACCAAGAGCCGCGTCGACGTGAAGGTCGAGGACATGAACCAGGCCGCGAGCGAGTCACGGCCCGAGACCGACGCAGCGCTGCTCGCCCAGGGCGTGGCCGAGCAGCTCGCCGGGCGGGTCGCGTTCCGCCGCGCGATGCGCCGTGCCGTGCAGACGGCGATGCGCTCTGGCGCCCTCGGCGTGCGCGTTGCGACCGGAGGACGACTGGGCGGTTCCGACATGGGTCGTCGGGAGTGGTACCGAGAGGGGCGGGTGCCACTGCACACCCTGCGTGCCAAGGTCGACTTCGGCACCGCGGAGGCGAAGACCACGTTCGGCATCATCGGCGTGAAGGTCTGGGTCTACCACGGCGACGAGGTTCCACACCGCGAGCAGCAAACCGAGCGCGCGCTCGCTCGTGCACACGCGTCCGCCCAGCAGGTCGAGGCCGGCGCACGCGGCGGCGGCATGCCGACCACCCCGGCCCCGGGCGCGACGCAGGCCCCGGCTCCGGAAGCGGTCCCCGCGGTTCCACCAGCCGCCCCGGACGCCCCGGCGGCCGAGGCGCCCGAGGCCCCGGCTGCGCCCGAGGCCCCGGCTGCGCCCGAGGCCCCGGCTGCGCCCGAGGCCTCGGAGGCACCCACGGAGGGTGGTGAGGCCTGATGCTCGCGCCGAAGAAGGTCAAGCACCGCAAGGTGCATCGCGGTCATCGCCGCGGCATGGCCAAGGGTGGCACCGAAATCGCCTTCGGCGACTACGGGCTTGTGGCGCTCGAGCCGGCGTGGATCACGAACCGGCAGATCGAGGCGGCTCGCGTGGCGATCACGCGCCACATCCGCCGAGGCGGGAAGGTCTGGATCAACATCTTCCCCGACAAGTCGGTGACCAAGAAGCCCGCCGAGACCCGCATGGGCTCGGGCAAGGGCAACCCCGAGGGGTGGGTCGCCGTCGTGAAGCCCGGGCGCGTGATGTTCGAGCTGGCCGGCGTGCCGGAGTCGCTGGCGCGTGAGGCGATGAAGCGAGCCCAGCACAAGCTGCCCATCAAGACCAAGTTCATCAGCCGGGACGGAGAATAGCGATGCCCAGCAAGGCTGCAGAGCTGCGGGAGCTGCCCGACGACGAGCTCCTCGCGCGGATCGATTCCGCGAAGGAGGAGCTGTTCAACCTGCGCTTCCAGCTGGCCACGGGGCAGCTCGATGCGCCGACCCGCATCCGCGAGGTGCGCCACGACGTGGCGCGCATCGCCACCGTGCTGCGTGAGCGCGAGATCGAAGCCGAGCTCGACGCGATCGAGGCGGAGCGCGAGGAGGAGCAGTGAGCGACGAACAGAGCACCACGGCCACGATGGCCGAGCGCGCGCGCCGCAAGGTGCGCACGGGCGTGGTCGTGTCCGACACGATGGACAAGACCGTGCTGGTGCGCATCGACCGAAAGGTCACGCACCCGCTCTACCGCAAGACGGTGCGGCGTTCGTCCAAGTTCGCCGCGCACGACGAGCAGAACGAGGCGCGCGTGGGCGACACGGTGCGCGTGATGGAGACCCGACCGATCTCGAAGTCCAAGCGCTGGCGGGTCGTCGAGATCGTCGAGCGGGCGAAGTAGGGGCAAGGGAGACCGGACGTGATCCAGTCGGAAACGCGCTGCAAGGTCGCGGACAACACGGGGGCCAAGGAGGTCCTGTGCATCCGCGTGCTGGGCGGCTCGGGGCGCCGGTACGCGGGAGTCGGCGATCTGATCGTCGGCACCGTGAAGGATGCCCTGCCCGGCGGCGGCGTGAAGAAGGGCGAGGTCGTGAGGGCGGTCGTCGTGCGCACGGCCAAGGAACGACGGCGCCCCGACGGCTCCTACATCCGATTCGACGACAACGCCGTGGTGATCCTCAACGAGCAGAAGAACCCGCGCGGCACCCGCATCTTCGGACCGGTCGCGCGCGAGCTGCGCGAGAAGCGGTTCATGAAGATCATCTCGCTCGCGCCGGAGGTGGTGTGAGCATGCCGGGGGTCGACATCAGGAAGGACGACACGGTCCGCGTGATGGCGGGCAAGGACCGCGGCAAGGAGGGCCGGGTCGTGCGCGTCATGCCGCGGGAGGGCCGGGTCATGGTCGACGGGGTCGCGCTCGCGAAGAAGCACCAGCGGGCGAGCGGTCGCGCGAGCGGCTCGAGCCAGGCGATCCAGCAAGGCGGCATCATCGACGTCGAGACCTTCATCGACATCTCCAACGTGCAGCCGGTGTGCGGAAGCTGCGGCCGGCCCACCCGGGTCGGTCAGCGCGTCGACGACGACGGCACGAAGGTGCGCATCTGCAGGAAGTGCGAGGCCGACCTATGAGCGACGGGTACACACCCAGGATGAAGCAACGCTTCCGCGACGAGGTCGTGCCGGCGCTGCGGGACGAGCTCGGGCTCACCAACGTGATGCAGGTGCCGCGTCTCGACAAGATCGTGGTGAACATGGGCATCGGCGACGCGGTCAAGGACGGTCGGCTGCTCGACGCCGCCCTCGACGATCTCACGGTGATCACGGGGCAGCGTCCGGTCGTGACCAAGGCCCGCCAGTCGATCGCCGGGTTCAAGCTCAGGGAAGGCATGGCGATCGGCGTGAAGGTCACCCTGCGAGGCGATCGCATGTGGGAGTTCTACGACCGGCTCGTCTCGCTCGCGCTGCCGCGCATCCGCGACTTCCGGGGCATGAGCCCTCGGTCGTTCGACGGCCACGGCAACTACACGCTGGGCGTCACCGAGCAGCTGATCTTCCCGGAGATCGACTACGACAAGGTGGTGCAGGTCAGCGGCATGGACATCACGATCGTCACGACCGCGGCCACCGACGACGAGGCACGCAGCCTGCTGATCGCGCTCGGCTTCCCGCTCGCGGGTGTCGAGCAGGTCGCGCAGGCGGGCTAGGGAGAGACGCATGGCCAAGAAGGCTCTGAAGAATAAGCAGCAGCGGCATCCGAAGTTCCGGGTGCAGGCGTATACGCGGTGCCAGCGGTGCGGACGCGCACGGGCCGTGTACAAGCGGTTCCTGCTCTGCCGCATCTGCTTCCGCGAGCTGGCGCACGCGGGCGAGCTGCCGGGGGTGACGAAGGCATCATGGTGACGAAGGAGCGACGATTCTCGAGCAACGTCACCGATCCGGTGGCCGACCTGCTCACGCGCATCCGCAACGCGAACCTCGCGTACAAGGACGACCTGGCCGTGCCGGTGTCGAAGGTGAACGAGTCCGTGCTGCGTATCCTCGATGCGGAGGGCTACGTCGGCGGGTTCGAGCGCGAGGGCGAGGGGGTGCACCAGGCCTTCCGGGTGCGGCTGAAGTACGGCAAGCAGCGGCAGCGCACGATCAGCGGTATCAAGCGCATCTCGACACCGGGTCGCCGGGTGTACACGGGGCGCGACGAGTTGCCTCGCGTGCAAGGCGGCCTCGGCATCGCGATCGTGTCGACGTCGCACGGCGTGATGACCGACAAGGACGCCTCGCGCAGGGGCATCGGCGGCGAGGTGCTCGCCTACGTCTGGTAGGCGCAGGCTGCAACGACGGAGATCGAAGGAACGGAACGGATGAGTCGGATCGGCAAGAAGCCCATCGAGATTCCCGGCGGGGTCGACGTCACGGTCGGCGAGGAGAACCTCGTCACGGTGAAGGGACCTCGCGGTGAGCTCGCCCAGGCGATGCACCCGAACATGAAGATCGTCGTCGACGACGGCACGGTCGTCGTGGAGCGCCCCGACGACCAGGGCTTCAATCGCAGCCTGCACGGCCTCACTCGGTCGCTCGTGGCCAACATGGTCGAGGGCGTGACCAACGGCTACGAGAAGCGGCTCGAGATCGTGGGGGTCGGGTATCGCGCCGCGATGAAGGGCCGGGATCTCGAGGTGCAGGCCGGGTACTCGCACCCTGTGCTGGTGTCGGTGCCCGAGGGCATCGAGTTCGAGGTGCCGGCCCCGACCCAGATCGTGGTGCGCGGCAACGACAAGGCCGCGGTGGGCGAGATCGCCGCCAAGATCCGCAAGATCCGCAAGCCCGAGCCCTACAAGGGAAAGGGCATCCGATACGAGGGTGAGTACGTGCGGAAGAAGGCCGGCAAGGCCGCGAAGACAGGTGCTGCGTGATGGCGAGGAACGAGAAGCGAGCGGCTCGCGAACGCCGGCATTCGAGGGTTCGGAAGAAGGTCGCCGGCGACGGGTCGCGGCCGCGTCTCGCGGTGTACCGCTCGAACAAGTTCATCTACGCCCAGCTGATCGACGACGTCTCCGCCAGCACGCTCGTGCAGGCGAGCGATCGCGAGGTGTCGGGCGAGGACAAGACCGCCCGTGCGAAAGCCGCCGGGGAGCTGTTGGCGAGCCGCGCCAAGGACGCCGGCATCGAGCGGGTCGTCTTCGACCGCGGCGGCCGGCTGTACCACGGCCGGGTGGCCGCGCTCGCCGAAGGCGCGCGCAAGGGAGGACTCCAGATCTGACATGAGTAGGCGATACGACCCGAACCAGCAGGACCGCAGCCCGTTCGAAGAGCGGGTCATCTCGATCAACCGTGTGGCCAAGGTGGTCAAGGGCGGCCGGCGGTTCTCCTTCGCTGCGCTCGTGGTCGTCGGAGACGGCGCCGGTCGCGTGGGCCTCGGCTACGGCAAGGCCAAGGAGGTGCCCGCGGCGATCGCCAAGGGCGTCGAGGAGGCCCGCAAGGCGATGTTCGAAGTGCCGATGATGGGGACGACGATCCCCCACGAGGTGATCGGCGAGGCGGGCGCCGGCGTGGTGCTGCTGAAGCCGGCCGCGCCGGGAACCGGCGTGATCGCGGGCGGCCCCGTGCGCGCCCTCGTCGAGGCCGCCGGCATCAAGGACATCCTGTCGAAGTCGCTCGGCAGCTCCAACCAGATCAACATCGTGAAGGCCGCGGTGTCGGGGCTCCGATCGCTCCGTCGTCCCCAGCAGGTGGCGACGCTTCGAGGCCGTGACGTCCACGAGGTGGCGCCCAAGCCGATGCTCGAAGCGGTGGCCGCGGCCGACGAGCGCCTCCAGGCCGCCCGGACGGCGGCTCTGGAGGAGGTCTACTCCGATCAGCCGCCGAGCCGCGACCAGCGTCGCGGCCAGCCGCGCGGAGGGCGTCGATGAGCCCGCTCAAGGTCACCCAGGTCCGCAGCGTGATCGATCGTCCTCGTGACCAGAAGGACACGGTGCGACGGCTGGGGCTGCACCGCATCAACGACACCGTGATCAAGGACGATCGCCCCGAGATCCGCGGCATGATCGAGAAGGTTCGGCACCTCGTGAGCGTCGAAGAGGTCGAGTCGAGCGCGTCGCGCGGGGCCGGGAAGGACGACGCATGAAGCTGCATCACCTGAAGCCGGCCGAGGGCGCGAAGAAGGACGCGAAGCGCGTCGGCCGCGGCCGTGCCGGGGTGCGCGGCAAGACCGCCGGCCGGGGCACGAAGGGAACCGGCGCGCGCAAGAACGTGCCGGCCTGGTTCGAGGGCGGGCAGATGCCGTTGCAGCGGCGCGTGCCGAAGCTGAAGGGCTTCACGAACCCCAACCGGGTCGAGTTCGCCGTCGTCAACGTGGAGGTGCTCTCGAGGTACTACGGGAGCGGCGCCGAGGTGACCCCCGAAGCCTTGTACGAGCACGGACTCGTGCACAAGGGCAAGCCGGTGAAGATCCTCGCCCGCGGTGACCTCGACCACGCGCTCGTCGTGAAGGCGCACGCCTTCTCCGGCGCGGCCAAGGCCAAGATCGAGCAGGCCGGCGGTCGCACCGAGCTCATCGACGGCTAGATGCCGGGGTACGATACCTACCCGTGCTGAAGGCCTTCCTCAACGCGTTCCGGGTACCGGACCTTCGCAACAAGATCCTCTTCACGCTGGCCATCATCGCCGTGTACCGGTTCGGCTCCTACGTGCCGGTGCCCGTCGTCGACTTCGGCCGCATCCGCGCCGCCCTCGACGCCGGCGAAGGCGGGTTCCTGCAGCTGATCAACCTGTTCTCGGGCGGCGCGCTCGGACAGATGGCCGTGTTCGGGCTGGGCATCATGCCGTACATCACCAGCTCGATCATCATGCAGCTGCTCACCGTGGTGATCCCCAAGCTCCAGACGCTGCAGGACCAGGGCGAGGTGGGCGTGAAGAAGATCAACCAGTACACGCGCTACGTCACGGTCGTGCTGGCGATCTTGCAGTCCACGGGCATCGTGTTCCTGTTCCACTCGGGGGGCACCGGGTTGCCCGACCCCTTCCCGGCGGAGACGTTCACCCCGGCGAACCTCGCGCTGATCGTGCTCACCCTGACCGCGGGCACGGCGATGATCATGTGGCTCGGCGAGCTCATCACGCAGCGGGGCGTGGGCAACGGCATGTCGATCCTGATCTTCACGAGCGTCATCGCGTCGCTGCCGGGTGAGGGTAGCTCGATCCTTCGTCAGGGCGGCACCTTCAAGTTCTCGGTGATCCTGCTGATCGGCATCGGCATCATCATCGCGGTCGTGTTCATGGACCAGGGGCAGCGACGCATCCCGATCCAGTACGCCAAGCGCATCGTGGGACGGAAGATGACCACCGGGGGCAGCACCTACCTGCCGCTGAAGGTGAACCAGGCGGGTGTGATCCCGATCATCTTCGCGACCTCGGTGATGTACATGCCGGTGCTGCTCGCGA
The DNA here is from genome assembly GCA_040511595.1 of Actinomycetota bacterium. GTDB lineage: Bacteria > Actinomycetota > UBA4738 > UBA4738 > HRBIN12 > JAOUEA01. Next base: position 10,486 of record JBEVGU010000022.1, read on the forward strand.
GCATCGTGCCCTGGGAGGGGTTCCAGACCTTCGTCGACAGGTACCTGAACGCCGGCAATCCGACGTACGTGTACATGATCGTGCTCGCGTCGATGATCGTGTTCTTCGCTTACTTCTACACGGCCATCCAGTTCGACCCCGTCAAGCAGGCCGACAACCTGCGGAAGCAGGGCGGGTTCATCCCCGGCATCCGCCCCGGGGCGCCCACCGCCACCTACCTCAACGACATCCTCGTCCGCATCACGCTTCCCGGCGCGCTCTTCCTCGCCGCGGTGGCCCTGATCCCCACCATCGTGTTCCGCATCTGGAACTTCTCGCAGTTTCCCTTCGGCGGCACGTCCGTGCTGATCGCGGTGGGCGTCGCGCTCGAGACGATGAAACAGATCGAGTCGCAGCTGCTGATGCGGCACTACGAGGGTTTCCTGAAGTAGGGCGCGACCGATGCGGCTGGTGCTGCTCGGACCCCCGGGCGCGGGGAAAGGAACGCAGGCCCAGGAGCTCGTGCACCGGTTCGGCATCCCGCAGATCTCGACCGGGGACATCCTGCGCGAACACGTGCAGGATGGCACGGGTCTCGGCATCCGAGCCCGCGCCTACATGGATCGGGGCGAGTACGTTCCCGACGAGCTCGTCGTGCGCATGGTGATGACCCGGCTCGAGCAGCCCGACGCCGACAAGGGGTTCATCCTCGACGGGTTCCCCC
>JBEVGU010000023.1:0-10425 GCA_040511595.1 Actinomycetota bacterium
GCCGACAATGCGGTCGCGATGATGATCGTCGCCACGACGACACCCACGAAGCTCCACGCCAGGACGCCGACCTTGGGGGCGGAGGCCACGGCCACCGCTCCGGCGTCCGGCTTCGCTTCGCGATCGCCGAGAGCACCCGCGTCGGTCTCGTTCATGGTCTACCCCCCCAGAGAAACCACCGATCGCGATTGAATCCCGGTGCTCTCGTTGTGCCGTAACGCAAACGGAACGCCGCTTCCCCGACATCCATGTTCCTGCTCGTGTCGCCGAAGGATCACGCATCCTGCATGACGCGGAGTTCCCCGACGCGTTTCGGTCATATGGCATCGCCTCCACGGGCCCTCGCATCTCGCCCGCGATCGCAGGAAAGGGTCGCCTCGCGGCTCATATCGGTTCGATCTCACTGGGCCGCCAGGTCTTGTCGAAGAACGGCTGGAGCGGGTTGTAAAGCCTGAGGATCGGCCACCAGCCGCTGCCGGGGATCGTCTGGAGCCAGTTGTCAGCCTTGCCCTCGGGTGCCGCGGGTCCGAAGTAGACGTCGGTCGACCCGTCGGGGTTGGTCTCGACGGTGCCGGACTGGCTGCCGAGGCGCGGCAGGTGCTGATCGGTCTGGAGCATCGAGCGGGTCTGCCGATCGTAGAGGATGACGGACCAGAAGCGGCTTTCGGGGATGTCGGGCGGAAGCGTCAGACGATAGGTGCGGCCACCGTCGAGGTACTCGCCTTCGCTGTCACGCATGGCATAGATGTACTGCGAGCCGATGCCCGTGAGGCGCATGCACATCGCCGGCGTGATGCCCGTGGCCATGTAGAAGAAGTTGGTTCGGGAGCTGAGTTTGCGGGCGCCGTCGCTCGGGGCCGCGACCGGGCCCTCCTCGGTGATCTGCGGAGGCGGATCGAGGAACTCGTAGCCACCGACGAAGAGCGCGCTCTCCCACGCCGAGTTCGGGTAGAAGGCGAACCCCTCCTCGGGTCGAGCCGAGAACGTGACGGTGCGGGCCGTGGCGTTGCCGACGACGACCGCCTCCTCGAGGATCCTGCGCATCCGTTCGTCTGGTTTGAACGGCCTGCCGTGAACGATCCCAATCGCGGCGAGCAGACCCAGCAACTCAGGATCGCCGGCTCCCGGTGGTTCCTGCTGGACCAACTCGTTCACGATCTCCCAGTACCCGAAGTCGTTCGGATAGATGGTGTTGAACGCCGCCCCGGACAGTTCGACGAACCGCGTCTCGGGCATCTCAGGGGCCGCGGCCAACGGTGTCTTCCCCGCAAGGAACGTGCCGATGGAGGTGCCTTGCGCACCCGGCACATACGGGGAGAGACGGACACCGTTCCGTATCGCCTCGACGGGGACCGTGGGATCGTTGTCGACCATGAATCCCCGGCCCACAGCGGTCACCCGTGTGGTGCGTGCGTGGAAGACATGGAAGCCGCTTTCGGGGAGCGGACCGTCGTAGCCCGGCCCCACGATCAGATACCGACCCCCCGCTCCGCGGTCGGGACCGGGCAGGCCTAGGTCGGTGACCCAGCGGAACCACATGTCGTCGATCGTTCCCAGCAGGCCTGAGGGGGGGCCGAGCGCTGGCACGTCGAGCACCATCGGTCCGTCCGACAGGTCGATGAATCCCCAGAAGTAGACCGTGTCGCAGTTGGCGGTCAGGAACATCGACGCCGAATCCAGCAGGTCCGGGAAGAACGTGAACGAGTTGTCCTCGACCCCCGCCGACTGGAAGCCCCGACGCATCGCGGCCAGCGACGCGCCCGGCAACGCCCCGAGGAACGCTTCCACGGCGTGGACGAAGTCGAGGTGGTCGTACAACAACGCTGCCGTCGCCTCGGACGGGGCTCCGTCCTCGAACTCCAGCGTCCCGAGTTGGCTCTCGACCTTGTCCGGCGTCGAGAGCGACCTCAGCGTTTCGGTTGACACCGACTGCGACCCGCTCATCGTCCCTCCTTCTTGAGTGTGCGAGGTTCGCCGCGGCTACTCGACCATCGTGATGTCGCGACCGTGCGCTGTGAGCGCCCAGATGACGGTGACGTCGATCGCGATGACGACGATCGACCAGATCGGGTACACGGGGATCCACGCGAAGCTCACGAGCGCGCTGACCGCCGCGATGATGACGCCGACCGTGCGAGCCCACACCGCGCCCCTGAACACACCGAAGCCGGCGAAGAGGACGATGATGCCCCCGATCAGGTGGGTCCATCCCCACGTGGTCGCGTCGAACTCGAACACGTAGTTCGGAGTGACCGCGTAGAAGTCGTCCTTGATGATCCCCGAGAGTCCGGCGATCGCGTGGAACGCTCCGATCAGCATCAACATGACCCCGGCGAACATGGTCCAACCCACGGCACCGCTACTGGGCTGATGTGACATGCATCCCCCTCCTCTGTCGCCGTCTCGTGACCAGCGGATCAGTTCGAGTTACGAGTCCTCTTCTTCGGCGAGCTCCTCTTCCAGCTCCAGCTCGGCCACCAGCTCGGCGAAGCCGAGCGCGCTTGCGATGTTGCCCGCGGCAGAGGCGACGCGTGCCGTTCCGACGATCGGCGCCACGGCAGCGACCACGTCTCGAACCGTCTCGCCGTCGATCCCCGCGTCGGCCGCGACCCCGAGGTTCAACAGGTACGAGGCCGGCGGAGCATCGACCGCGACGAGCGCAGCGATGCGCACCAGCATCAGGCGCTCGGGGTCGAGGTTCGATGCCTCCAGCGAGGCGGCGGTCATGGTCGCCAGCAGATCCCGTACCGGGGTCTCCGCGGATCCATCGCTCATCTCCAGCTCCTTTCCACTCGCGGTTCACGGTGGTGCTCGTATCGAACTCCGACGCCACGGTTTCGCCATCACGCAAAGAGAGTGAAACCACGGCGACCACGCCGTGTTGCCCCGGCCAGCCCGCCGCCGCCCGGAGAATCACGCATTCTGGATGACGCACGACGTCGCTCGCAGGCATACGCTCCCTCGCGACCGCCAAGAGTTCGCTTCAGGACCACCGTCGCGAACGTCATCGGTACCGTGGGGCTCACCCAGTGCCCCTTGCGTGGCCGAGGGCAGAGGAGTTGACGCGACATCGACTACAGGGACCGGCTGCGACGTCTGGCTCTCAACGACGCGCACCTCGCCGAGAGGCTCGCGGGCGGGGCGGGAGTCGATCCTGCGGAGCTGGATCCGAAGACCCTGGCGCTGATCCGGCTGGCCGCCTTGGTCGCGGTCGGTGGTTCCACCCCTTCCTACGGGGCGGTCGCCGACGCTGCCGTGGATGCCGGTGCGAGTGCCGTCGAGATCGTCGACGTGCTGGAGGGCGTCGCTCCCATCGTCGGTCTGCCGTGCGTGGTCGCCGCGGCTCCGACCCTCGCGATCGCGCTCGGGTGGGACACCGACGACCTCCTAGACGAGTAGGTTCGGCGTCCCCGGCTACCCGCCGAGCAAGCCGATCTCCGTCGCGTGTTGCACCGCGTCGCCCCGCGACGAGACGCCGAACTTGCGGTAGATCGAACCTACCTGCGACCGAACGGTGTTGCGCGAGACGAAGAGCCGACCCGCGATCTCCGACGACGTGAGGTGCGTCTGGAGATAGGGAAGCAATCGGAGCTCCGCCGGGCTGAGCGGCGGTCCCTCGGCCGCCCCCTGATACGCGCTCGACGCGAGCGTCTGGCGGAGCGCCGACACCTCGTCGATGAGCGCGCCGAGACTCGGAGTGCGAAGGAGGATGTCGTCGATCTCACGCACCAGGTGACGACTGGTCGAGGCGTCGCCCATGGCCAGATACAGCTTGGCGAGCTGGACCCGCAGGCGCACGGCGATCCACGGGAGGACGAACGTGCAGGACGGCCGAGCTCGCATCGCCCGCGCCAGCTGGCGGTTCGCCTCATCGATCACTCCGCGATGCAACGCCAGTCTGGCCGCGCCGACGAAGGCGAGCGTCGAGAGGGCGTAGTCGTGCAGGCGGTGTTCGTCGCACGTCGCGAGGGCCAGGTCCAGGTGTCCTGCGGCCTCCTCCCATTCCCCGCGATCCATGGCCATCAGCGCGAGCTCGGATCCGGGCAGAACGATCGTGTCGGTATTCCCCAGGTCCGCCCCGAGGGCTGATGACTCCACGAATAGTGGAGCAGCCCCGTCGAGATCGCCGGCCAGCAGATGCGCTTCGGCGAGCAAGGCGAGCGCCGTGTCTCGCCATGGGCTCCATGGCGGCTCCTCGCCGATCGCGAAGCCAGCGTCCGCCATCATCCGCTCGGGACCGGCAGCACACATGACGGCCCGCAGCATGGCCCGGGCCGACTCGAATGACGCGGTGCCGTCCGCCGGTGTCTGCTCGAACGAAGCGCCGTCCACGACGGCAGCCCATCGCTGGGCTTCGGTCGTCTGTCCGGTCAACACGGTCACCCATCCGGCCAGCACCGCCAGCGGGGGGTAGTCCTGGATACTGGAGGCGTCGAGCGCGGACAGCCATCGCTGCGCGGTCGACAACTGCCCCGCGCTGTACGTGGGAAGGATCAACGCGGTCACCAGCTGTACGCATCGGTCGCGTTCGGTCGTGTTCAGTAGGTGCTCGATCGCCAACGACGGAGATCCGTTCGACTCGTACCAGTCGGCTGCCCGAAGATGGAGCTTCATGATGACGTCGGGTTCTGTTCGACGCAGTTCCCCGAGCAGGAACTCTCGGTACAGGGCGTGGTAGCGATACCACTCGCGCCGACGATCGAGCGCGAACACGAACAGGCTCGTGGCCTCCAGGCGACGGAGCGCCGCCTGCCCCCCCGACCCTTCGAGGATGGCATCGCAGAGTGGACCCGTTAGCTGATCCAGCACCGCCGTTCGACGCAGGAACCGTTGGTCGTCCTCGGGCAGTCGGACGAACGACTCGCGGTACAGGTAGTCGGCCACGTACCGATCGTCGCCGGTCACGACCGTCGCCCCGTCCGGGCTCTCCTTCGCGATCAATGAGGCGAGGTAGAGCCCGACCGGCCATCCCTCCGTGCGGTCGATCATCGAAGCGGCGGTGTCCGGAGCGAGCTCCACCTCCGCCTCCGAGAAGATCTGCTGGGCTCCCGCCGCGTCGAGGGTCAGGTCGCCGGCGCCGAACTCCACCACGTCGCCCGAGGCACGGAGTTGCGGTACGTGCGGCTGCTCGGAACGACTCGCCGTGACCAGCTGAGAACCGCGAGGGATCCCGGGAATCAGGACGCTCAACACATCGTGGCACTCAGGGGACCGCAGCTCGTGAAGGTCGTCCATAATGACCACGAATGGGTTCGGGCTCGCGAGGAACGTCGAGGCCAGGCGCGGGGCCGCGCGCCCGAGCACCGAGACCCCCAGACCTCGCATGTCGGCAACGAGGCTGGAGCCCGTCGGCGAGATCCGCTCGTACGCGGACGCCACCAGGGTAAGGAGGGCTGCCGGATCATCGTCCAAGCCGTCCAGAGAGACCCACGCGACGGGACGGTCCTCCACCGACGCCCACTCGGCGAGGAGGGTCGACTTGCCGTAGCCCGCGGGCGCGGTCACCCCGACGACGCGCGAACCGCTTGCACGAGCCTCCTCGATCAGCGAACTCCGGCTCACGGTGCCCGGCCGGGGTGGCGGGATCGAAAGCTTGGCGTCCAACAGCGATAGCCCGAGCCCGACGAGCGGCTGCTCCGGCCCCCTCGGAGCCTGACTCATGACGAGGGAGTCTATGTGGGAGCAGGTCAGACGCCCAGACGGGCTCGGCGGCGCCAGGCAGCATCATCCTCATTGCGTGAAGACATCCGCAGCCTGCCTGCAGACAATCTGCAGGCATCGTGAACACTCCGACCGAGGGGTCGGGGACGGTTACGGCAAGGAGGTACGCATGTCCAACGAGCCATCGAGCTGGCGGAACGATCTCGGCGCTCCCGATCGATTCGAGACGCGGCTGGGCACCATGGACTTCGTCGATGGCGCTCCGACCCCGGAGACCGTCGAGAACGTCTACGACCAGTTCGACCTGCTGCACGCAGTGAACGCGTTCATGAACGGCTACCAGGTGGCCTCGACGTACGCCATCCGGCAAGGCTTCCTCAGCGCGGGGGTCCAGGACAACACGGTGATGATCTTCTCCGAGCTGATGGGCTCCGAGTCGCTGTTCCTCACCGCGAACGCCGACACGGTCTATTTCCTCTCGTTCATCGACCTGAGTTCCGGACCGATGGTGGTCGAGACACCGCCTCAGGCGCTCGCGATCTTCGACGACATGGCGTTCAACTGGATGGTGGATTTCGGGTTCGCCGGTCCCGATCGCGGCGAGGGCGGCCGGTTCCTCCTCCTCCCGCCCGGATACGAGGGCGACCTCCCCGACAGCGGGTTCCACCTCGGCCGGTCCCGAACCGACCGGGCGCTCGCCCTCGGACGAGCCTTCATGCAGGACAGCGACCCGAAGCCGACGGCCGACCTGATCAAGCAGACGATGAAGATCTATCCCTACACGCCGGGGGGATACGGGACCCCCATCGCGACCCTGCTGGAGGGGAAGGTCCAGCCCGGCAAGGCCGCGCAGATCCCCGAGACCACCTTCGTGGAGGCAAGCGGCAAGGCGTTCACCACGATCCCGTTCACCGACGCGCGGTTCTTCGACCAGGTGAACGAGATGGTCCAGGAGCAGCCGCTCGGGTTCCTCGATCCCGAGGTCATGGGTCAGTTCGAGGCGATTGGGATCGTCAAGGGGGAGAAGTTCGAGCCCGATGCCCGGATGCAGGCGATCCTCGAGGAGGCGGCCGCGATCGGGACGGCGATGTCCCGAACCCTGATGTTCGACAGCAAGGGGATGGAGTACTACCCGGGTTCGGCATGGACGGCGATGTTGTTCGTGGGCGGGTACAACTTCGAGACGCCGCCACCAATGGTCACCGCCGAGGGGATCGTTCCGTTCCAGGCGACCGGTTCGCGGAAGCTGCACGCGCGCACGACGTTCTTCTACGGGTACACGGGGATCACGCCGGCGATGTGCATGCGGCTGACGGGCGTCGGGTCCCAGTATCTCGTTGCGTTCAAGGACGCGAGGGGGGCCTACCTCGAAGGCGACGCGCACTACACGATCACGCTCCCCCCCGACATCCCGGAGGGGCGGTTCTGGTCCATGACCCTGTACGACAACCAGACGCGATCGATGCTGCAGACCCCGCAGCGGTTCCCCAGGGCCGGGAGCCAGAGCTATCCGACGCCAGCTGCCGAGGCCAACCCGGACGGATCGACGACCCTGCACTTCGCGCCGATCAAGCCCGACGGCGTCCCAGACGGGAACTGGATCCAGACCGACCCGGAGAGAGGCTTCTTCGCGTGCGTGCGCCTGTACAGCCCGCTGCAGGGGTTCTTCGACAAGAGTTGGCAGATCGGCGAGATCGAGCGCGCGTAGTCGGAACGCCGACCCGAGGCTGGGCATCCGGACCGCACGCGATCGGCAGAGAGCGGGGGCCGAGATGGCTGCAGCGTTCGGTTGGGGGATCCTGGCGGCTTCCTCGCTCGTGATCGGCGCGCTCGTCGCGCTCCGCTTCCACATCGGGCTCCGCACGATCGGACTGATCATGGCCTTCGGCGCCGGCGTGCTGATCAGCGCGGTCGCTTTCGATCTGGTGGAGGAAGCGGTCGGGATGACATCCGGTCACGGAGCGGTCATCGCGGGCGTCTTCTCCGGTTGCGCGGTCTTCTTCGCGGCGACTGGCTGATCGACCGCTCCGGGGGCAGCGAGCGCAAGGATGCAGGCGGCGGGCAAGAGGGTGGCTCCCCGCTCGCCATCGTGCTCGGCACCGTGTTGGACGGGGTGCCGGAGTCGATGGTGATCGGTCTGACGATCTTCCAGGGCGGGGCGGTGGGCGCCGCCTACCTTGCCGCGGTCTTCATCTCCAACCTGCCCGAAGCGATCTCTTCATCATCCGGTCTGCTCGCGGGCGGTTGGAAGAAGGCGCGCATCCTCTGGATGTGGGTCGCGATCGCCGTGATCTCGGGATTGGCCTCGCTCGCCGGCTACGGCCTATTCCAGGACTCCTCACCGGACGTGGTCGCCTTCGTCCTCGCCTTCGCGGCCGGTGCGATCCTGACGATGCTCGCGGATACAATGATGCCCGAGGCGTTCGAGCACGGAGGCAAGCTGGTGGGGGTCCTGACGACGCTCGGGTTCGCGGTCGCGTTCACGATCCACGAGCTCGCCTAAGCACCCGGCGGAAGGGGCCTTCGATGGACCAGCCTTCGCGGAAGCCGGCAGGCTGGCCGCCCAAACGCGAGAGTGTACGCCAGGCTTACGGGGAGGGGTCGCCGTCGTTCGGCGAGCCCGGAAGGCCGCTGATCCAGCGTGCGGTCGGGCCCGAAGGCTCGATCTCGGCACTGATCGCCACGGCGCTCCTGCCGCTCGCGGCCAGCGACCCCGAGCGGTACGCCTCGCTCGCGGGTGTCCTTGCCCTGATGGTGGGGCCTGCTTCCTGCTCGCCCCTGTGATCCGCCTCGGCTGGGTCGCCGACTACTTCTCACGAGCCGAGCGATCGCACCTATTCCTTGAGACCGACGTCGTTGATGAGGTTGTGGAGCGGCGCGACAACATCCTGCCAGGAGTTCGAATACAGTCCCCCTGCGTCTACCAGCGAAACCGCACGTCAGGAGGCACTCCACGATCACCAGGCGCCACGCAACCTCGTTCGTCCCGCATGTGTCCCGCAGACCACGTCACCACGTCACGCAAGGGAAGGACGATGGCCGATCTTGTCGAGTGGCGTGCTACCTCTTGGATTCCGCCGCGCTCCCCGCGACGAACACGGACACGAATGCGGTGGCGATCACGCCCGCAAGCGGACTCGCCAGGGCCGCGATCGGGACCGTCGTGGGGTCGGTGCCGGTCACGATCGAGGGCGCGAGGATGCTCGCGATCGCAACCACGAACCAGATGCCTCCGATGGCGAGGGTGAACCCCAGCCACAGCGATCGGCTCGCGCCCGGGGAACGCCGTCCGAACGCCATCAGCACCAGGCCCGTTGCGAGAGCCGCGTAGAACCAGTCGAGGATCGCGGCGAGCGGTACATGCTCCTGTCCGGTGCCGCTGATGAGATCGGGTGACCAGATGCTCGCCGCCGCGATCGCCAACCAGATAGACGCCACCGCGATCCCCGCAAACAGGTAGCGGAACTCCGTCTTGGTCCCTTCGAGCTCCGGCCGAGCGAGGTCGACGCCGAGCTCCTCTCCGGGCGATGTCTTCAGCTCAACTCCCATGAAACTCCCTCCTCTCAACGCGATTCTGTGTGGGTCATTTCGCAGGGAATAGGGCCGAACGGCCCCTCGCTTGGACCCCGAGCGTCCCCAGGCGATCCCATTACGCCCATCGTTAGGGCATCGACTCTTAGGGGTGCTTCATGGCCGTCACCGTGCCGCACCCTGAGACCTACCCTGGGGCTCGGCAGGCTCATGAACCGCCCCTTGAGCGCCGGGTCCAGCACGAGGACGCCGTCGGCGATACCGCGGAGACCTCGAACTGGCGCTCGACGCCCCCTCCCCGATTCCTATACGACCAGCTCCTTTTTCCGGCGCCGCTGCCTTCGTCGGCCGCAAACGACCCGCGCCCGGGGATGCGAGCCGGACCCCCGACACGGGAGGCATCTCGTTGCCGTGGAGCGTCAGCTGCCAGTGCAGCACGATGTGGGCGACGACCGGGGCGAGCAGGTTTCCCGTCAGGATGAACGCCAACGCCTGGATGCCGCAGCCCACCAGCGCACCCGAGAACATCTTCCTGGCGGTCCTCGCCCGGAACTCCCGGTATCCGAGATGGTGCACCGCGATCACGAACAGCGCTCCGACCACTGCGAGTACGCCCGAGCCCGCCTTTGCCCATGCGGTGTTCGTCCAGCCAAGCGCGTCGGCGGCCTGCCACACGGCCAGGACCGGCAAGGTCGCGAGTAGGATCGCTTCCGCGGTTCCGTACACGAACCCCTCCCAGAGGAACCGTCCCACGAGGTGAGCGCCTTCGGGGCGAGGCCCGGAGGGCAGGCGACCTACGAGGGGCGCGACCAGCGCGGCAGCGACCACACCCGCGAGGATGCCCCAGCCCCACCCCGCCGTGACGAGGTCGGCCACAGAGGTGCCCGACCAAGCGAGGTAGCCAGCCGCAAGGGCGAGCGTCGTCAGGGTGAGTACTGCCACGTAGGGTGTTCGCGAGACGTGACCAAGGTCCGTCACGACCCATGTCACGGAGAACGCAACGACCGAGATGATGGCAAAGGCAGCGATGGCTTCCTGCCAGCCGAATGAGGGATCAGCAACAGGCATCATGCTTCATCTCCTCTCCGATCTGCGGTCATCATCTCTTCCTTGCGACCGGATCTGTTAGGCCACCCGACTCCCAAAGAGCAGGACCAATCAATGGCCGTTGCGGTGGTGCCCATATCTTCGACATCGTCGACCTCTCCCTCAGAGCGCACGCAGCGCACTCTC